>JBDRIM010000085.1:0-44567 GCA_043816005.1 Microcaldota archaeon | reverse complement strand
GATAAAAAATATTTTCTTTTTATCAGCCAATCTTTGTTTTACATTGATATTGATATCGGCCCTAACTGAAAAGAGCATAATCAACAGAATATTAACCTTTGCACCATTAAGAATAATTGGAATTATTAGTTACCCGTTTTTCTTGTTTAATGTTCCAATTAGAAATATGGCCATGGGTGTGATTTTGTTCAGTTGGTTTGATGGATTTGGAGCGATGATTGGAATTTATATCATATCATTAATAGGTTGCATTAGTATCTCAATCTTCCTTTGGAAGTATGTTGAAAACTTCTTTAATCCAAAAAAGAAGGGAATGTTAGTTTTACGTAGATAAATAAAAATGGGGAAACTGAGATTTGAACTCAGACAACCAGCTCCCAAAGCTGACAGCATGCCAGGTTAGCTCATTTCCCCGTTTTTTTATCTCCATTAGAGAATAAATCTTCATTAAAATATGGAGAAAGCGAGAGTAAAGTGGATAATAACCTATTTAATTGGTGCTATTACGAATCAAGTATTGAATTTTTTTACAAGAAGCAACCTTTCACCGAATTTTTTTAGGAAAAACCCATATCTTGAATAAAGATCTATTGCTGGATTCGTGATTTTGACCTTCAAATAGATGGGTTTAAATTCACCAAATAAATCAAGTATGTTTTCCAAAAGGAATGAACCCACACCGTGGCCACGCATAGCTTGATCAACTCCCAGCCCTTGAAGCAGGATGCGTTCTTCCTCTTCAATAACATGTGCAAAACCAATCAGTTTGGTGTTATATTCAGCAACCAGAATAATGTCTTCATCTCCGATTTGGACTAACGCATCTGGAAAAACTGACTGGATAAAATCTTTTGCAGAATCCATTTCAGAAGGTTTGACTGTTCGGATGGTTATCATAAGCATATATACTCCACAGTAATTTTTTTATTCTTAATTAACAATGAACATGCACGCATAGTATTAGCAGGTGGGAGTTTGATCAATGTAGTTTGACCAATTACGTCAGTACCAATTTGTTCATGCGCATGGCCAAAAAATGCAGCAAATGGTTTTTTCTCTTGGATTATTTTCAAAATAGATGTGCTACCAATGTGTCTTAGAAATGCCTCATCAAAATGTCCTTTCGGCGGACAGTGTAGTAAAAGAAGAGTGTTTTCATCTATTTTAAGTTTAGACATACGTAAGTAAATTTCATCATCACTCAGTTCACCAAAAGTTCCGAATGGAGTAGGTGGTGAATAACCAAAACCAACCACATTGAGACCATTATTAAGTTCAACACGTTTTTCATGAACCCATTGTGGTGTCAATGAGAAAATCTTATTGACATGTTCACTATCCCAATTTCCTGGCACTAAAAAACCATTTGGAAATTTTTTTATTATAGTATCGGCGAATAATTCTGTTTTTGAAAGATCACCACACATGAAAACATGATCATAGTTTTTTGCTAGTAATGATAGTGATACGAGAGCCGCTTCATCGTGATGAAGATCAGAGAATGCCAGGATTTTCATTTTAGATTCACTTTTTTTTGTGGTGTTTGCGATGAGGGAGTTGGTGAGAATTTGTTCCAGATTGCTGGTGGTGTTGATGTGCTTCATGCTTATGTGCGGGTTTAGACTGTGAATGTGGTTTTGGTGGATATTGTTGTGTTTTTTGTTGATGTCCTGAATAATTTTGTGGTTTGGATTGTTGTTGGTATTGTGGTTTTTGTTGTTGGTATTCTTGTGGTGGTGCTTGTGGTCCAGATTGCACGGGCTTTATTTTTGTTTTTTCTATTTCATAATCTTTTAAAATTTGAACCACTTTCTCGTCAAATGATTTCCTTAACGGACCAGATATGCGCCTTTTGCTAAAGGCATCTGCCTTTGCTGCTAAACATAATTTGTTCGCTAATGTTCTGGCAATTTTTCCACGGACAGCCTTAGGTGATGAAGAAATTTTTGCATGCTGGAATATTATACCATGTTTTGGAGGCGGAATGTTCCGGTTTTTCAGATGTTTGAATAATGCTTTTTCTGCACCTATAACTTGTATTGCACTTGCAGGGAGCATTGCTAATCTAACTAACGTCCCCATATGCGAAACAAGCTTTGCTGCAATATCTGCACCTGCAACTTCTGATAAATTTGGACATAACTCTTCTGCCAATTCTTTTTGGTATAAATCATAATCCTTACGAAGTTTCTCTAATGTTAAGATTGTCCTAGAAAGTGAAAGACATTCTGAAAGATCTTTCGGGGATAATGGAACACCAAGGCTTCTTTTTGCAGTTTCAACAAGCTCTGTAGCCTTATTTTGGCCAAATATCACTGAAAGTTCTTTTTCATCCATATTTTCCTTATCTATGGCAAGTGTAGCTTTTGCAAATTGAATCTTGTCTTCTGCTTTCAGCTCTGGAAAATAAATCGCATACCAATCTTCAAGTTTCTCGCCGAGAAGATTGATTGTTTTGTCTAGATCCTCTATTGAACGAGTAACTGTGCCAAGAAGCATATCTCTGCTTTTAAGCGCTTCTCTAACTGCGTCCCTAGTCCTTTTAAGGAATCTTTCTCTCTTATCAGCAAATTCTTGGTCACTTGGACCTCTAGATTGTCCACGAAAATTTCTTTTTGGTTTCATAAATAGCACCTGATAGGACATATCAGCACGGTATTTTAAACTATTTACTTCAGAAAGAGAATTATGACAGATGTTGAGAAATTAACACGAGACGCTATATCTCAGGGCGGTGTACTTGCCATGATTTATTTTGACATACATGCAAAAACCAAAGAATTGGTCCAAGAACTTGGAACTGGATTTGTAAATGAGATTGTTCACAGGTCTGGAGTGGTATTTGCACTTGGTGAGATAGACGAACCGATTGGTGGAGATGAGAAAACAAACTGGTCAAGCTCTATCGCAATAAAAATACTGACAAAAAATTTTGCTGTGCTAGCCGCAGTTTGTATGGCTAACAGCCCATATAATGTGGAGATACTTAGACCAGATGAGATAAAACTGCCCCTAGCTGAAGCACATACCCTTCTTGGTACCATGTCTGCTACTACTGCAGAATACAAAAGATACATACTTACAAAGATATCCAAACCAGATGAACTTGCAAGTCTTCAGGAAAATCTAAAAAGGAGAGCTGATATGGGTAAGAAGATAATGGAAAAAGAGGAAGGATAATGGAAAGAAAATTTACCAACAGCGGGATACCTGGATTGGACGGACTTCTTGGAGGGGGATTTCTTGAAAACTCCATCGTCACTGTTAGTGGTCCAACTGGATGTGGAAAAAGCACTCTTGCAACACAATTTTTGTATAACGGCGTTATGCAACATAATGAACCGGGATTACATATTTCTATAGAAGAAAGTAGAAATGACTTTTTCTTTCATAATGGTTCGTATAAATGGGATATTTACCCACTAGAAAAAGATAGGAAATTTATATTGTTAGACTATCCCATACACGAAGTAGATCAAATAATAAATCAAGCAAGTGCTATACAGGAGATAATTTCTACAACTGGTGTAAAACGAGTTGTCATAGATTCCATAATGCCAATTGCACTTTTCTTTCAGGGCGAGGATGAACGCAAAAAAGGATTTCTTAAATTCATGGAGAATTTAAGGAGATGGAAATCAACGATCCTTATTGTTTCAGAAGATATATCTGTTTTGGAATCAGAACATGTACCAAATACAGGATATGGGATTGAAAGTTTCAGTGATGGTTGGATAAATATGTTCTATAAATATAATGATGAAAAAATGGAAAGGTCAAGATATATAGAGGTATTAAAGATGAAAGGGATTGACCATTCAATAAGATCTTATCCTATAGCTATAGATGACAATGGACTAAGAATACTCACACCGGACTCCGTACAAATGCCTCTTGCAGAATCAACAAAGGGGACATCACCACCTGTTCAAAAAAGCAGAACACCAACGAAAACAAGCGAGGCTGCAGCTAAACTCAGTGCAGTAAAAAAGAAGCTACTTAGGGGTGGAAAATAACTCCCCAAATGTCTTTTGTTTTTTTTGGTTTTTGATTTTCATATACAATTATTCTTTTCCCTAATTTTTGGAATTTCTTTGCATTTAGCTCGTCATAATTTTCAAGAATAACATCCCTAAAGCCATCTGCATCACCAGTATAATCAGATGTGATCTTTGCTACCATGAGATTAGGATTCAAAGAAATGTCCAATTCTGCTGTCGGAAGTAACACAACACGGCATTTGAGGGTTAATAGTTTATTTATGATATCAGTTTTCGGTGCACATTCAACCTGTACATTGATGAAATATGTGAGACCATTGTAGACATCAAGATTAGTATTACGACCAGAAAGTGCATCCATATCAACAAAATGTAGGAGTTTGTAGTCTTTTTTTAACTCTTTAGCAACGTCAAGAGGTTTACCGACAAAACGTATTTTACCTTCTTTTTTTGTAAATAACTGCTTGTCCCTAAGATAAAAAAGCGGAATTTTAAGCAAATTAACTACCTCGCATTTTCTTTACCGCATCTTCTACAGAAAGCAATTCTTCTTTTCCAGATGCCATATCGCGAAGAGTAATCTTTTTCGATGAGATTTCACGATCACCGATTATTGCAACGAATGGAATATTGAGAACATTGGCATAATCAAATTGCTTGCGTAAATTACGTTCATTAAGATCTGTTTCGCATTTTATTCCTGCTTTACGGAATTGAGCTGCAATGACAAGTGAGGAATTGTAAAGTTCTGGATTAACTGCGGTTATGACTAAGATGGTGTCTGTTTTTTTTGTTGATTTTCCTTTTTCTTCAAGTAAAGTAATCAGTCTTTCAATACCAAAGGAGATCCCAACTGCAGGTGATGATTGTCCATAAACACCAAGAAGATTATCGTATCTTCCACCACCAGCAACAGAACCAATGCTTTCGCTTAATTTCACTTCAAAAACAGGCCCTGTATAGTATCCAAGTCCACGAACCAAAAATAAATCAACAGATATTTCAAAGTCACAAATGCTTATTATTTGTTCTAGTTCTCTTGCACCTTCTTCACTGTAAGATGCAGCCAAATCAAGTTTTTCTTTATTACCACCTTTTGCCCGAATGATTTTCAAAAGCTCGTGTGCTTTCTTTCCTATTGTCCTGCTTAAAAGTGAACCAACTTCTTTTTCCCCGATTTTATCGAGTTTATCTAAAATCCGAAATACTTCGTCTTTTTGTTCGTTGAATCCAAGTTTATTTGCAATACCGTCGAGGATTTTTCTGTTGTTAAGTAAGATTTTTGGTTTTGAAAAACCAAATGCTAGACATACGTCTCTGGAAAGTGATAGAATTTCTGCTTCGCAGCGCATAGATGGACTCCCTACAACATCAACATCTGCCTGATAAAATTCTCTAAATCGTCCTCTTTGCGGTTCTTCTTTTCTCCATACAACGTCTATTGCATATCGTTTGAATGGTTTTGGAACATCTGCTGAAGCTGCATATCTTGCAAGAGGAACCGTAAGGTCAAATCTCAGGCCATATTCATTGCCATCAATAACAAAAATCTGCTTGTCAACTTCCTGTCCTGCCTTGGCTCTTAATGTATCCAAATATTCCATTGCAGGCGTTTCAAGAGGACGATAGCCATAGTTACGAAAGATTGATCTAAGTTTTTCGATTACTTCTTCTCTGAATAACATGTTCTCTGGTGCAATATCTCGCATCCCTTTTGGTGTAAGTTTCATATAGTCACTTCCGTCTTCTTTCCAATTCATTCAGAACTTTAGAAAATTTAATGCTTCTGTTCTCAAGATAGACAAGCATAAAGAAAAGCAAATCGGCTGCTTCCCATACGATTTCGCTGTTCTTCTTAGCTTCAATTAATTCAACAAGTTCTTCATTAAGCTTATCGATTATTTTTTGTTTATCATTGATTATACTAGAAACATATGAATTTTTAGATGGTTTAAGCTTGCGCTCGGCGATAACTTTTGTAAGTTGTGAGAGAATCGAACCCAAATCACTAAAACACGAAAACTTTCCAGTGTGGCAAGCTGGACCAGAAGGTTGTACTTTCACTAAAATCGCATCACAGTCACAATCAAATTTTATTGAGATGATTTTCTGAATGCAACCACTTTCCTCACCTTTTTTCATAAGTTTTTTCTTGCTACGGCTGAAACGCCACACATAGCCTTCTTTCTCCATTTTTTCAATTGCTTTTTGATCAGCATAAAAAAGAGATAGAACTGCACCACTATCAGAATCTTGTATTATCATTGGTACTAAGCCATCCTTATCAAATTTTATTTTACTAATATTAAACACGCATATCAACCCCATTATTTTGTAAATATTTTTTTAATTCAGGAATTGGCACTGTGCCATAGTGGAAAATGCTTGCTGCAAGAGCTGCAGATGCTTTTGTTTTTTGGAAAACATCAAGAAAATCTTCAGCTGATCCAGCACCCCCAGATGCAATGACTGGTACTTTTACACTTTGTGAAATTGCAGATGTGAGTTCGATATTAAACCCTGTTTTTGTGCCGTCATTATCTATACTGGTAACTAAAAGTTCGCCAGCACCAAGTTTTGTTGTTGTTTTTGCCCATTGAATGGCATCGATTTTTGTTGGAGTAGTGCCACTTTTGGAATAGACTTCGAATTTTCCATTGTCCCATTTCGCATCAATAGCCACAACTATTGCTTGTGAACCAAATTCATCAGCTGCTTTTTCTATTAGCTTTTGATCTGTAATTGCTGCACTGTTCAATGAAACTTTGTCTGCCCCTGCTCTGAGAAGAGTATTAATGTCGTCTAATGAATTGATGCCACCGCCAATAGTAAATGGAATGAAGATTTCTTTTGCAACTTTTTTTGTCACGTCAACCATAGTTGTTCTTCCCTCCAATGAAGCTGAAATATCAAGGAATATTAGTTCATCTGCACCTTCTTGATAATATTTTTTAGCAAGCTGGATTGGATCGCCTGCATCACGCAATGAAACGAAATTTGTGCCCTTAACTACTTTATTACCAAGTACATCAAGGCAAGGAATGATCCTCTTACACCACATCAGTCCCACCTTCAAGTAAAAACCCATCACGAAGTTTCATTCTTCCTTCTAGAAATGCTCTGCCAACAATTGCACCATATACTCCAGATCGCTTTAGTTCAATAAGATCAAAAACATCAAGCACACCACCAGCTGCAATTATCTTTGCGGAGCATTTGAGTGATTTTAAAAGTTCAATATTTGGACCTTTTAGTGTTCCATCTCTTGAGATATCAGTCACAACTATCTCAGCAAGCCCACGTACAACCTCATCAAAACTTAAGTTGCTTTTTTTTGTCCAACCAGCATATGATAATTTTCCACCCTTGAAATCAAACGAACCAACAAGCTTTCCAAAATATTTTTTCTTGAGTTCTTCTGCTTTTGTTTTGTTCTTGAAAAGAAGTGTACTCAAAATAACTTTTTTTACTCCTCCAGCAAGTAGTTTTTTTATCAGTGATTCTGACCGTATCCCCCCACCAACTTGGATCGGGAATTTTTTTGCCAGAGCTAGCACTATTTCTATGTTTTTCATTTGTCCAGTAAATGCACCGTCCAAATCAACTACGTGGATTAGACGAACGCCCCTACTTTCGTATTCTTCGGCGATCTCCATTGGAGTTTTGTCATATACTATAACATTTGCCTTTTCACCTTGTACAAGGCGCACGCATTTTCCATCCATCAAATCTATAGCAGGTATTATTATCATTTTTTCACCCTCCGTTTTATTTTTTGACTTCGGTTAGAAAATTTTTTAGAACACTTAATCCAATTTCACCACTTTTTTCTGGGTGGAATTGAGTTGCATATATGTTTCCTTTAGAAACTGCAGATGGAAATTTTTTCCCATAAACAGTAGAACCGATAACGCAATTTTTGTCAATTGGATCGCAATAGTACGAGTGAACAAAATATGCGTAGAAATCATTGATGCCATTGAAAAGTGGTGAATCTGAAACTATGACTTTGTTCCAGCCAGTGTGTGGTACCGGCAGACTGCATTTGAATTTTTTTACTTTTCCTTTGAACAGACACAAACCACTTGTATTTTGGCTCTCTTCGCTTTTTTCAAACAAAAGCTGCATGCCAAGACAGATTCCGAGGAATGGTTTTTCTCGAATAGAATCTACCAATGAATTTTGGTCAAGTTGTTTCATTGCACTCCCAAATGAACCAACTCCTGGGAAGATAATGCCTTCTGAATCATTCCAAATTTTTTGGTCTCTAGTTACAACTGAGGTTACACCAAGCTTGTCCAGTGCATTTTTCACACTTGCAATGTTACCAGCACCATAATCTACAATTGCAATCATTCGACCACCCGTGACATATTCATTACAAGAATATCCCTTGCTCCTGCTTTCTTGATTTTGCCGATTATGGTGATAAGATTCTGGCTGTCAACAACACTGTGGAGTGAGAATCCACCATTCGCAAGATTTAGTATTGTTGGACTGTTCATTGCAGGCATTACTTGGATGACAGAGTCCAGCGTCTCTTTGTTTGGAACATTCGCCATCACGTAACGTTTTGTTTCTGCAGTTGTTACACTTTCTATAGAAAGTGCAAGACTACTGATTTCGTCTTCTTTTTCAAGAATACTTTTTTTATTGACCATGAGACATTGATTTGATTCTAGAATGTCATCAACAACAGTGAGATTGTTTTGTGCAAGGGTTGTGCCAGTACTTATTTGGTCGACGATAACATCTGCTATGTTTAAGTATGGTGCAAGTTCTGTTGCACCTGCAACACGAACTATCTGACAGTCCACATTTAATTTGGCAAAATATTCTTTTGTTATATTTGGTAGTTTTGTTGCAACTTTGATCCCGTTACTGTAATCTTTGTTTGATTTTATCCTTGAAGAGATTGGAGCTGCTACAACAACCTTGCAGATACCAAAATTTAATTTAAGCAAAATTTTAACGTCTGCATTGCTTTCTGATACCATATCCTCTCCACTTATACCAATATCTGCTGCACCAGATTGCACATAAAGTGGGATATCTGCTGCCCTTGCATAAATTATCTGGATGTTTGGATTGTTGGTATTTGCATAAAGCTTACGCCCGTTTTCAGGTATCTCCAGACCTATTTTTTCCAGTAATTTGACTACTTCTGGATTCAGTCTTCCTTTGTTTGGAATTGCTAATTTTATCATGTTTATCACCTGAAAAGGACCAATGTCCGATAAAACGTCGCAACGTTTTATGGACCATTGAACTTCGTTCAATCGGTCCTTTTCTAATCTCCTTTTATATCACTCCTTTTGTACTTGGAACTTCTCCCTTTGTTCTTCTATCATTTTCAACTGCCATTCGAAGCGCCTTGCCAAATGCCTTGAAAGTTGCTTCGATTTCATGATGAGAATTGCCAGACTTTGTTAGCCGAATTGCAATGTTTGCCTTCATATTTGATACCATAGCCCAAAAAAATTCCTGGATATCCTCTGATGCAATTTTGCTTGATCCTGCGCCAATCATTTCGTTACTGTAGTTAAGTGGCAAACCATCTTTTCCTTCGAAAATCAATCTGCCACGACCAGAAAGATCGACGATTGATTCTGCAATGGCATCATCCATCATATAACGGAACTCGCACCACCCTGCACGCGAAATTCCTTTTCTCTCGCCAAGTGCTTTGGCTATGGCTGTACCAAGAACGATACCTATATCCTCGATTGTGTGGTGTGTACCAGTTTCCAGATCTCCTTTTGCTGAAATTTCCATATCAATCATGGAGTATTTGGAAAGCACTGAGAGCATGTGATTGAAGAAACCAATATCACTGACAATAATTGATTTTCCAGTTCCGTCAAGATTTAGCTTGACAAAAATTTCAGTTTCATTGGTTTTTCTTTTTTCAATTGCAGTTCTCATATTAGCACCTTTTTTATCTCGTTAATATTTGAAATATTGAAATCTCCTTGAAGTCCAGCAGTAACTGAAACAAATTTCATCCCAGCTGCTTTTGCAGCAAGTGCATCGTTTATTGTGTCACCAACGTAAAATGCATTTGGACAACATATTCGTTTTTTTGCAAGAAGAAGAGGTTTTGGATTTGGTTTTTCTTTGCTGCAATCTTCAAGTGCTATAATGCAGTTTGGATCAAAAATACCAGGCATTAATCTGTCCAAAACATAAAGTGCTTCTGCACGTGGACGGCTCGTAACTATTCCGAGTTTATATCCATCCGAAACAAGTTTTTGAAGAAGTGTAACATCGATAAGAGAAGTTTCAAAACCCCTAAGATTTCCAAGGTATATTTCTTGGAATTTTTCTTTGAGTTCTAAGTAAGATTTGCTTGAACGATCAACTGATTTGAGATTGTCAATGCCATAGACAAGTGCATAACACACATCCCAATCATTATTCGAATTGGGTTTTTGTTTGATTTTTTCTATGTCTTTATTGCTGACTTCAATTCCGCCAATTGCTTTGACAGTTTGTTTTATTGCTTCACGATAGGATTGAGTTACATCAACAAGAACACCATCGACATCAAAAATAATGCCATCTTGTTTTGGAAGAATACATTCACGAAGTGCCGTAACAAAACGCTGGTTTTCTTCTTTTGTGCCAACTGATACACGGAGATATTTATCGAGTTTTGGATATTGGCTGATGTTTCTTACTAAAACTCCTTTTGCAAGTAGTTTGTTGAAAACTTCTAATGGGTTTTCAACTTTGAAAACTATGAAATTACTGTCTGAAGGTAAAACAGGAACGATTTGCTCCATTTCTTTGAGAAGGTCATTTTTTGCAGATTTGATTTCTGCAACCATTAATGAGAAAACACGGTCATTTTCAATTATTAGTTCACCGAGGACCTGTTGCATTGCAGATAGATTCCACGGCAACTTCACTTTGTTCATACACTCAATTATTGCTTGATTTGAAATTGCATACCCTAGTCTTACCCCAGCACATGAATACGCTTTGGAAAAAGTACGCATGATGATGACATTTTCATATTTGAGGAAGTCTAGGCAATCATCACTTGTAAATTCTACATATGCTTCATCTATACATACTAATCCAGTTGTAGTTTTTATCACTCTTTCAATAGTTTTTTTGTTGAATGAATTTGAAGTTGGATTATTTGGTCTGCATATGAAAACTATTTTTGCATTTTTTGATTCTGTAACAAACTCTTCTGTCAGTTCAAAATCTTCACTTAACATTACAGGTTTATCTATTGCATTGAAAATCTTTGAGCAGATTTCATACATGGCAAAACTTGGAACCGGTCGCACTACTTTGTCGCCATTGTTCAAAAAAGCAATCATCAGATAATAAAGAAGCTCGTCTATACCAGCTCCAACCATCACTTGATCTGGTGAAACAGAGAATTTTTTCGCAATAGTTTTTTTGAGTTGTGTTGAACTACCATCAGGATATCTGTTGAATTTTATTTTGGTCATTCGTTCGTTAAACTTTTGAACTATTTCAGAGGGTAAATTATATGGTGATTCGTTTTGATTCAGTTTAACCTCTGACTCAATGATAGCTGGTGATTGGTATGAACGCATTTCTACAATTCCTTTGTTTGGACTGATCATTTTTCCACCTCCTTTGACCTAACTCGCGCAGCATTTGCGTGACCTTCCAATGATTCTAAATCAGCAAAACACGCAGCCATATCGGCAAACTTGCACTGTCCTGCCTCGCTAAGCTCCTCAACATATTGCCAGACGAAAAAATCACGTACTGACAGGCCAGAAGAAAACCTTGAAGTACCATTTGTAGGTAGAATGTGATTTCCTCCTGTCATACCGTAATCTGCAAATGCCTCGCCAGTTCTTACGAATATTGCACCTGCACAGAGGTTTTTAGTTAGAAATTGGGATTCCAAATCTTTTTTACAGAAAATTTCCAAGTGTTCTGGCGCAAATTGATTTGTAATGGAAATGCCTTCTTCTAGAAGATCTTGGGCTATAAAAATTCCCCCGCAATTCTTCAGTGCTTTTTTTATCTCGTTTTTTCTTTTCATATTTTCGAGTTGGCAGTCCACTTTTGTCTGTACAGATGCTGCTAATTCACTCGAGTCAGTTACTAAGATTGCAGATGAATTAATGCCGTGTTCGGCTTGGGCAATCAGATCTGCAGCTATAAAAACAGGATTTGCACTTTCATCAGCAATAATAAGTACTTCGCTTGGTCCTGCAATCATATCAATTGCTATTTTTCCTGATTGGGCAAACTGACTTTTTGCTTCGGCAACATAAGAATTACCAGGACCACAGATTTTGTCGACTGGAGTAGATATGTCAGTCATCCCATTTGCCATAAACCAAATCGCAGCTACACCACCCAACCAAAACGCATCAGAAACCCCCAATTTTAACAAAAGATATGCGATTGCTGGATTTAGACCTTCGGATCTTGGGGGGGTGCATACGATCAAATTTTCTACGCCTGCTGTTTTTGCACTTATACCGGCCATAAGAAGAGAAGACGGTAATGGAGCTAGACCACCAGGAACATAAATACCAATCCGGTTCATGGGTTTTGGTACATAATTAGTGACACCGAATTCGGATTTGGTAGATATTTTTTCTATGGACCTTGCTATTTGTTCTTGGAATAGTTGTACTTGTGCATATGCAAAATCAATAGCCCGTCGTTGGTTTGATGTGAGCTTTGTAGATTGTTTCTCGATCTCAGCAGTAGAAATCAGAATATTTGTTTTGGAAAGATTAAATTTGTCAAATTTCTGAGAATAATTGATAATCGCATCAAAACCTCGTTTATCCATATCAGCAACTATTGAACGAACTTGTGTAGATAATGAAGAACTGTTCCTAACTTTCAATCTAGAAATTTCGCCTTTATTGAGAATCCGAATCGCATTTGTTGAACTGGATGTGAAGTAAATCCCATTCCAATTTCACCTTATCTTCCATCCCATTCACCTTTTTTCAATTAATGTAAATCCCACTTTTTTCCCACTTGTAATGTGCATGGTACAGTTTAAAAAGGTTTGCTTTTTGTTGTCAACAATGTTATAATTTGGTTATAGTTACTTCGCTAGCACCGTTTTTCAAAAGCTCTTTTTTTAGTTTTTGTTTATCGTGCGGCCCTTTGAAAGTACCAATAACTCTCCAGAATGCCCCCTTTGTTCTAAGTACAGCATGGGATTCCGTAACTATAATATCGAATTTATTTTCAAAAAGCACTGAGGCAAGCCATGCCAAGGTTCCAGGTTTATCAGACATGGTTATAAAAAGCTGATATAGGTCACTTTCAGAATACTGGCTCAAGATAATAGTGCGATTTTTTTCGTTCAGAGAAACAAATATTGGATCTCCCTCTCGTAGGTTAATGGATTCTCGGAATTCTTTTGGAATAAGAGCCCTCCCTTTAGAATCAAGTTTGGTTTTTTCAATCTTCATGATAAACTATCTCTGATTTGATTAATAATGGTTATTGAACAAAAAGCCAAAAGATAAAACTATAATACTCTAGAGTATATTGAAGGTGTATAATGTCTAATTTCCTTGACAAACTAGCAGCAGTTGCATTCTATGCTTCCATATTGTTAGTTATCCCATTCATATTTAGTCTTATTATAGGTGATGGGGGATGGATACCAATAGGCATAACAATAACTATACTAGCACTACCTGCAGTGCCACAAATGATCATCGGAGTAGCAAAAAATATTTACAACTTCATAATGTCAATACTTAACCCAGATACACCGTTCAATTATGCCAAAATAGTCAATATGGATATGATGAGAAAGAAAGTCGAAATATTGACCTTGGGAGAAGTACTTGCCATAACTTCTTTGGCTTGGATCATAGTACCAGTAATTTCAATGATACCGTATTTGTGGTATGGTATAGCTCCATTAGATGCATTTTTTGAAAGCGCATCTGGATGGACATCGACAGGTCTTACTGCTCTCGAGACAGTAACGGTTTTGCCCCAGAGTATAATACTCTTTAGAAGCATAACCCAGTGGATAGGCGGGCTTGGGATCATAATACTCATATTAAGCACTTTTAGAGGAAAGGAAGCGATTAGTTTCCTGAAAGCAGAAGGAAGACAGAGTATGGAACTTGGGATAGGAAAAACGGTTGAGGTCACATTCAAAGTTTATATTGTATTAACAATCTTGGGCATTCTCTTCCTTATGGCAAGCGGATTTGATGTTTTCAATGCAGTAAATTTAGCCTTCAGTGGATTATCAAATGGTGGATTTTTCCCTTTTGACAGTTATGATCTTAGTGCATTGCAAAAAATGGTCCTTGCTATGCTAATGTTTGCTGGGGCAACGAGTTTCTTATTTTACAGGAGTATATGGCATGGTGCTATTGATAGGGCATTATTGGATGAGGAATTTGTTCTATATGTTTTTGTGATTATACTTGCAGTGATTATGATAATAGCCATTGGAAAGGAAGACATATTCAATAGCATATTGAATGGGATATCTGCCATTGCAACTGGTGGATTCGGAATAGGTGATCTTGGAATTCTACACACCTTTGCTATGTATGTATTGATATTGATGATGCTTTGCGGAGGTATGGTTGGATCAACAACTGGTGGAATCAAACTCTGGCGTATTTTAGTTATTTTAAAGGCAATGGTAATACAGGTGAAAGAAACATTTTTGCCTCATGGAACAGTGCAGAGAGTAAAGATAAACAACCTCCCCATAAATGATAGTATGATAGTTGAAAGTGCCACGTTTGTATTTGCATATTTATTCTTGTTCCTCTTCAGTGCAGGAATTTTACTCACAGCTAATTACACCCTTCAAAATTCACTTTTTATGGTTGCTTCTGCAATGGGAAATGTTGGACTTGCAACATTGAATGTTCCGATCCTCGGGGTTGGAAGTAAGATACTTTTAATAGGATTGATGTATTTAGGTAGAATAGAAATATTTCCATGCCTAGCTCTGATAGGCTATTTAATGAGGAGATGAAATGAAAATTGTTATATTTGGAGGCGGACGAGTTGGTAGGGCACTTCTTCAAACACTAAATGAAAAAAAACACAAAGTAACTATGGTTGATTCTGATAGAAGTGCATGTGATGAGATAGCTGCAGAGAGTAATGCAACTGTTGTTTGTGGGGATATTGCAGATCCAACGCTTTTGGAAGAATTGAAACTCGGTGAAACAGATTTTGTATTTGCAGTAACTGGAAATGAAGAAACAAATTTTCTTGTTTCAGTATATGCAAAGCATATGAATGCAAAGAAAGTCGTATCGAGAGCTTCTGAGGCAAAATATTCCGTTTTGATGGAAAGACTTGGAGTTGAACCTCTGATACCTGAAATAACTTTGGCAAGAGAACTCGCAAACATGGTATTGAGTCCAAAAATAACAAAATTGCTTGATCCAAAATATTCAAAGGTAGAAATATTCGAAAGAGAAGTAGACAATAGTATAAAAGAAAAAACAGTTGCTGATATTTCTGAGAAAAAGAATTATGTCATAATATCAATTTATGAGGATGAAAAGTTTATACAGCCGAAACCAGACGTTGTATTGAAGGAAGGAATGACGATTCTGGCTGTAAAACATCACAGTTAGCCTATCTTCTTAGATTTTATAAACTCAAAAATTCCTGCGTATGCAAACATAGATAGTCCTGTAAAAAGCAATGGGAGAGTAAGGTTTCCAGTAAAAAGATATAAGATGAGTGATACTATTCCTCCAAAACTTCTTCCGAGATTAAGAAATATCTCACGTGAATACATTAATTCGAGACTATTCTTCTTTTTATCAAGCATGAGAGCAAGTGGAAATGGAAAAAATATTACTCTGAAAAAATTTACCAGAGAAACTGCAATAAACCACATAACTAGATTATCTGCAAACGCTGCAAAAACAGTAGAAAATGCAATACCAAGTGCAGAGAAAAAAATGAATTTATTTCTGTGCCCAGTAGCATCAGATAGTTTTGAGAGAAAGAAAGCGGAGAAAACAGATAATATGGTGGCAAGTGACATGAAAAGGCCGAACTCTGCGGGTTTTGGAAAGTATTGGATTGTGATAATTACTAGGATAAATACTGCTGCAATATGGTGAATGCCTTCCAAAAAGAAAAGTGTTCTAAAACCATTTAAAACCCTTAAACTTTTAGAAAAATTAATTGAAACTTTTTTTTCTGGTGCTAATTTTATTGCCACGATTGCAGCAAAAACTAATATCATTATTGTTATCGTAAAAACCAAATCAAACCCAAATTGTTGTGCTATAAAACCTGAAAAAGCAGGCATTGCAAGACTAATAATAGTCATTATTGCATTGTAAATAGTACCATGACCAGCAGTTTTTTTATTCTTGAGATCGAACCAAAATGCGTTAAATGGAACCCAAAACAAAAAGAATGAAAATGCACCAATTACATACAGTAAAATTACTCCTGTAAATCCACCTATAAGAACAAGTGCTGAATACGCCAAAGCAACAGAAAGAATACCAAGTGGCATTGCAATTTTCGAAGTATAATCTCTAAAAAATAAAAGCAGAATAAGTGGAAATAGAAAACAAAGTGTGCCAAAAAGAAGCATGTTTTCTATAGTGAAGCCCATATCAACAAAAGCTGGAAAAAGAACTGAACCAGCTAGTGCTAATCCGATATTCCAAAGGACAAATATTATAGTCAACCGAGTAAACTCGTCTTTTAAGTGCATAGTTTCACTCATTTAAGAGAAGCTTTTGTTTTTATTGGTTTCTTATAAGAATAAGCTTCTGATATACGTTGCCGGCTTCGCAAACCTTGGTTGGTTAATGTGGTTATGTCACCGTAGATTCCATCGCGAAGCGATCAATAATAAAAAAATTCTAATGAGGCTTTGTTAGATTATTTTATAGCCCCGTAGTCTAGTTTGCTTTTGGAAAAAGCAAAACCAAAACTGGCTGTTGCAAAACGCTTTCGCGTTTTGGGTAAAAACCATTTTTGCACAGATGTGCAAAAATTAGCGAGTTAGTTTTGGTCCTTTTTCCTAAAAAGGACAACGGTCAAGGATAGGGGGTTCTGGTCCCCTTGACACCGGTTCGAATTCCACCTTTTCCGAAAAGGTGGAGCCAAAACTGGCTCTCCATTTGGAGAACGAAATTCCGGTCGGGGCTATTTTTGTTTTAAAGTAGATTAAAAAGCATTAACCTCCTATTCTAACCCGCATGACTTCTAACCTAGAGAGTATTAGTGATAGCCTGGCTGCCGCTGATTGGGACTCAATAGCTTATGCACTGAAAAAGGTCAACATGAAAATAGATGGTGATGATGCAGGTGCAAAAAAATTACGTGCACAGCTAGGCATTATTAGAATGATCATGCACGATGAGATAAGAGAATGGAACGGAAATAATACAATTGATCTGTCCTTTTTCATTGCATCTTTCAAAACCATCCAACAATTGGAAAAAGACTTTGAAAAGCGTGGGGTAAAGAAAAGCGAATTTTTGTTATTCTTGAAGCTTCTGTTTTATAAATTTAAAAAACAAAAGATACAAGTAGTAAAACCGCTTGAAAAAATAGGTGAGTTCAAAAAAATGAAGGGGGTTGTGGAACATGGCTACGGTCTTATATGAAAAACCGGTTAGCATAGAATTGGTTGGAACTAATCTTATTGTAAATGGACAGCAACATCATAAATCAGTACGTCTTTTGAACCAAATGAAAAAAACTTTGATGAAAGATGTAGATGGAACAGATAATCCTGAGATGTATTATATGTTCAGAAACGTATACCACAATAATGACCTAAGATATGATGTTACAATAATCCCTGCCCGTGATATCGAGGGTGAATGTGCTAAAACATATGGCCATTATCACCCAGCTAAAGATAACGGACTTCAATATCCTGAAGTTTACCAAATATTGAACGGAAACGCAGTTTTTTTACTACAAAAAAAGAATAGAAATGGAAGTGTTGATACTCTTTTGATTCATGCAAAAGAAAAGGAAGTCATACTTATACCACCAGGATATGGACATGTGTCGATTAATCCAGGTGAAGATATGCTTGTTCTTTGTAATCTAGTTTATGATAAGTTTGAATCGCTTTACTGTGACTTTGAGGATAATCGAGGAGGCGCGTATTATTATCGTAAAGGCGGTGAAATAGTTCAGAACTCTAATTATATGGTTCAACGAAATGAGTGGATTACCCCACAACAATTAAACGAAAAATATGGATTTTCATGCAAGGATTTACTTATGGAATTCCATGATAATCCGAAAAAGTTTGAATTTTTAGAGAAACCTGAATTGTTGGGGAAATAAATTCGCCTCAACTAATTTATCTCTTTATGAAAAACATGGAAAATAGTACTACGAGGAGAATAAATGATGACGGACAACATGTTGTATCATCAACAGGTTCATTTGAATTGTTAAGATTGTAGGTATAGTTAATCGGTATATGTACAGTGTTGTTGGTTATATTTAAGTTCCCAGGTACATTGGTAATATTTAAGCTCCAATCTTCGAAATCATAGAACGTAGTATTGTACAATAACGAATTCGCAGAAGCTAATGAAGTAATGGCATTTGAGTATTCTTTCTCATTGAAATATACTTCTGCAGCATCCACATTGTTTTTGGCTTCAGTTAACGCAGTTTTATCTGCTAAAGAAACAGGATAATCAACGGCCTCGGCTTGGTTTGTTTTGTTAATTCTCATAGTCACAGAGGTATTAAGCGCATCGTATAGTTTTCCAAACTCAGTAACCAATTTAGCATCGATATCTAAACTGCAATCTTTTTTCTTACAGTTTTCAACTATATTGTTTATTGCATTTGCATTGTCATAATAATTACAGAAAAAGTTATCAGTAGAATACGCTGATTGGAACTGGAGGTCCTGTAAATACAATAAGAGATAAAGTTTTTTCAGTAACGGTTCAAGCACTGAAGAATTGCTCAAATAAACATTGCGAACATATGTGAATGTATAGCCCTCGGGATTATATATCTTATCATGTCCGTCCTTTATGTATGCATAAAATGGTTCTACAGAATCAGAAAGATCGCCAAGTTCTGCTTCCTTGAATTGAGTATTAGATAAAAACCCAAAATAATCTGTTGCTGAACTTACACCAGTAGGATCAACAGGTATCCATGTTCCATTAACATAGATTTCATTGAATGCATGATACCCTTGATTCCCGAGTATTCCAATGTCATATTTTGTCGGAATGTCAGAAGCTCTTCCAAGTGCTGCAAATAACGTAGCATAACCATTGCATGTACCAGTACCATTGTGAAGAGTAGCCAATGCTCCGCCATCCTGTTCCATTGAGAAATCGTAGTGTATGTTCGATCGTAACCAATTGGCGATCTTATACGCCCTTATTAGACTAGTATTTCCAATCAATGAAGATGCAAGTGAGTCTATCTCCTGATTGCTACTTTGTATGTTTTGAGTGGATTTCAGGAATGCATTTGATGATACTGATCCTTCTGAATTAAAATCAAGAAAATCAAAGTAATCTACATCGAAAGAGAGTACAGTATAATTTATCTCATAAGAAAACCCGGTTTCTGCAGCTACTCCTCGCTCATTAGGCCAAGATACATAAGCATTTCCAAAAGAATCTTTTTTAATTTCATAGCCAGAAGGAGAGATAGAATCAACATGTACGAACACATTTGAAAAATTCTGCAACAGATATAAGTTTACACCATAGACAAACAGATTCTTTTTCAGAGTATTGTTTATATCTAACGCTTTTCGTATCTTATAAACAGTAGGATAGAATACATAATAATCTGCATCGGGAACCTGACAAAGAGTAGTGAATTTAGAATCATATTTTAATGTATTTTCAAAATAATCCATTCCAATAAAAGTAAGGGCACATGAACCGTTTTGAACAGGGGAATAGGGCACGAAAGCAACATGACTATCACTGTAAGTGAAAAAATAACCGCTGTAATTTTTACCGTCACAACTAAGTGACCCGGTTAATGTTTCGGTTTTTATTGGCCCATCGAAAATGATGTCCACAACTGGTTTTATGGAATATGATGGGGTATCATTCAATGAAATATAAGCTACGCCAACTTTTTTTGAAGAAATCGTATCTGTAACTGTTTGATTGTTAGTGAATTTTATATGAGTAGTGGATGGAATAGCATAGAAAGTCATATTTCCAAAATCAGTTATTCCTACGACTCCTGAATAAGAACCAATTGTTATAGTTCCATTTTCTCTCTCAACAAAAAACGAAGTATCTTTGTGGTTAACCACTTTATTATCTACTATTATCACCATTCCGTCTAATCCTGAAGAAGAACTGACCTCGATCTTCCCATCTATCAAATTAACCAATTGAACGCCTTGTTGTTTATCTACAAGAATGTATACTGTGGAACCTGGAATTAGAGTAACGCTTTCCCCGCCTGAATCTATAGTTACATAACTATCTACACCTGCAGTTATGATAGAACCTGAAGAAGTATCCGTGGAATCAAGTACACTTATGCCATTAACCAGGGTTCCAACACCAGAACCTTGTTGTGCCTGTGAAAGTTGTTGCCTCAATGCATCCAGCTTAGCCTGGTCACGTTCGATTATATCAGCTCCGGCTGCTAAATCCCCCGTTGCATGTGCAATCTGAACTGCCATGGGAGTAGGATCGTCAGCACCTACCAATGAAACTGTCTGTGGGTCTGTGCCACCACCCATCAGTTGAACAGTATACACAAGCATATCACTATACATTTTTTCCATATCTGCGATACTCTGTCTGAGTTTAACATACTCAGCAGTGAGCTCTGCAAGATTTTGCACCTCTACCTGTGAATAAATTTTCGCATCCCCTCCAATGGAAGTGACTTTTACAGTAGTATCTACTTTCGCGGAAAATGAAATACTAATTAAACTTAATAGTGTCAACAATAGAAAAACTAGAAACAGAGAAGAAATTTCTTTCATAAACATATCGTTCAGAGTTATATTTTTTAAGCTGAAGTCATTTCCTAACGTGAATGATCATACCTGTATTTTCGAGAAAAGATAGCTTCCCAAAGCAAGAACAACCAATGTCATTATTCCCAGAATACTAAAATCTGTGATAAGTCCAAAATGAGAACCACCAATGAGTGCACCTCGCAACCCATCAACTCCGTAAGAAAGTGGATTGAATGCAGTTATGGTTGAAATAAAATCTGGAAGACCACTAAGAGGGAATAAAGCACCGGAAAGGAAGAAAGTTGGCATCACCAGAAAATTCATGATGAGCTGGAATCCATGCATATCCTCCATCAATGAAGCAAGAGCAGTTCCAAGTGCAGTAAAGAAAAGCGCAATAAGAGCTGCAAATACTAGAGCCAGTGGAAGTAGTGTGAGATTCGGATGGAAACCTATCAAAATTGACAGGAAAAAAACCACCACTCCCTGGAATAGGGCAACTGTGGCACCACCTAAAGTTCGACCAATCATTATTTCGTATCGTGAAATCGGAGCAACTAAAGTTTCTTTCAAAAATCCGAACTGTTTATCCCATATCACTTCAATTCCTGAAAATACTGCAGTGAAAAGTATGCCCATGGATATTATGCCTGGTGCTAGAAAATCAATATAATTTCCTCCGCCTGCTTTTTCAAAAATTGGCCCAAAACCAAAACCTAATGCAACTAAAAAAAGTAACGGTTGACCTATTGAACCTAGCATACGAGATTTTGAACGGAAATATCGCTTTAGTTGTCTTAGCCACATGATGTATATTACTTTCATTTTACCTACCTCGCCCTCTGCCCCACATCTTTCTCATGCCACGCATGTGGTCAAGGGTAGTTGATTCTTCAGCACGGATTTCATGACCAGTAAGTGCAATAAATGCTTCTTCGAGGGTTTTTGCTTTTGCTTTTTCTTTCAGTTCTTTTGCAGTTCCACGGGCAACTATTTTACCATGATCAATTATGGCTAAATCATCTGCTGCTTTTTCGGCCTCTTCCATATAATGAGTTGTAAAAAAGATAGTAACTTTTTCCTCTTCGTTTAGTTTTTTTATATATGTCCAGATATGATTTCTTGTTTGAGGGTCTAAACCAATGGTTGGTTCATCAAGGAATAAAATTTTTGGATGGTGCAAAAGTCCGCGAGCGATCTCCAACCTACGCCTCATTCCACCGGAAAAATGCTTAACAAGATCATTTTTCCTATCCCATAGTTCAACAAATTTCATAAGCTGTTCTATTCTTGTTTTCCTCAAATTATCCGGCATATGATAGATCACGCCATGAAAATCCATATTTTCATATGCAGTAAGTTCTTCATCTAAGCTTTGGTCCTGAAAAACAATGCCAAAATTTGTACGAACTGCGTTTGGATTTTTTACCACATCATTTCCAATTAAGCTGATAGATCCGTTTGTTGGCTGTAATAGAGTAGTCATCATTTTGATAGTTGTACTTTTCCCAGCACCATTTGGTCCGAGGAAAGCGAATACACTTCCTTGCTTTACAGTAAATGAAATATCGTCAACGGCGACAAAATCCTTAAATTTTTTTGTTAAGTTTTTCACTTCTAGAGCTAGCATGTTAGATAAACACCTTTCACATAGAGGATTCATACCAGATATTTAAAGCTTGATTACTGCTATTTTCTTCGCCCTTCCCTGTGCAATTCGATCAGAACCACCACCTGAACCACCGAGTTCCTTGAGTACTTTTCCCAGCATTGCTTTGGCACTCACACCAGAGGATTTTCCAGCAGCGCAGATTATATTACCATGTTTGTTTATCACACAAGCAGCTGCTTTTTCACTTTCAGCAATTTTGAGTGCTAGTTTTTTCAGTGATGATTCATCAAGATCAAGAACTTTCATCACAGGATGTTTTGTATGTGCCTCAATAATTTGTTTGGCTTCATCCTTCACCAAAACTTCTTCGAGCGATTCTATTTTCTTTCTTTGCTCTTTCCATTCATCAAAGAAACGGGATGTGGTTTTTACAAGTTCGCTTTCTGAAACACTTAACACCGCAGAAGCATCGTGAAGCATTTGTTCTTTTTCATGCATGTATGCAATAGCAACAGAACCGCATTTGTAAGTAATTCGTTCTACACCGTCCTGAACGCTTTCCCTTTTCACAATTTTAAAGCAACCAATCTCACCAGTGCTTGAAAGCATTGTGTGAGTTCCACCGCATGCCTCGCTATCGATATTGCCAACACTAACAACTCGGATTTCTTTTCCAGGAACTGCACCACCTTGATAAAGAGTGAAACCATACTTTGCCTCAGCCTCGTTTCGCGGTAGTACTTCTGTCGTAATTAGTAAATTTTGCATGATGTATTCGTTTACTTTTTGCTCTACCCTCAAAAGTTCTTCATTAGTTATACGACGATAGTGAGTAAGGTCAAGATGTGCTTTTTCATCATCCTTGAAAGAACCACCTTGCCAAATGTGCGGACCAAGAATAACACGACAGGCTGCATTCAAAATGTGTGCAGCAGTATGATGCCTTGCAATTATTTTTCTTCGATTAAGATCAACAATACCCTTTACTTTTTGACCTGTTTTGAATTTTGATGAATCTGCAACTTCATGAAGAATAACCCCTGCTTGACGAGTTACGTATTTCACATGAATTCCATTCAAAGTTCCTTGATCTGCAACCTGACCACCACCTTCAGGATAAAATGCGGATGAATCAAGTGCTACATATTTTCCATGAACCACACCGATAACTTTTGCATCAAATTCGGCATGACGACTATAATAAAGTGGATCTGTTTTTGCCATATGAACAACATCTGAAGAGAGAACTTTAACCGAAGGCCCATTATCAGCTGCTTTCTCTTCCCCATCAGCAGCTCTTACTTGTTGATAGAAATTTCCTGGGATTTCTACTTGAACATTATTTTCTGCTGCAACTTCTTCAACTGCTTCTGGAGGTATACCTTGGCTTTTGTAAAGAGTAAGAAGTTCTTTTGCAGGTATTGTGCTGCCTTTGGCTCGTTTTACCATGTTTATGACTACAGATCTTGCCTTTTCCTTTGTTGTAAGATAGCGTTTTTTCTCTTCTGCAATTATATCTATAGTTGTGTCAACGCCATTTTGTAGATGAGGAAAGATATATTCTAAAAAATCAGCATGACCTTGGACTATTTTTGCATAATCAGTATCATATCCAAAACGAGATTGGAAACCGAATGTTCTTCTTAGAAGCATTCTTAGGTTGTAACCACCACCAGAATTACTTGGTAGCATGCCATCAGTAACCGTGAAGAGTAAGGTGCATAGATGATCTGCAGATGCATATAATGCTTGTAAAGGTTCAAGTGTTTCGAATAATTCTTTTTTACTAATGCCAAGCACACCGGCGATTCTTTCTTTTTCCTTCTCAAGATCAGGCACTTCATCTTCATTCAAACTACCTGAAATTTTTGCAAATTTTTCAAAAAGATTTTTATCGATCTTAACTCCTGCTTTCTTTTTCATTTCTTCTATAACTGGACCAAATACTACCTCGTAGCTCGTTGGTTCGCCTGAAGTTATCCAAGCCAAACGACTAAGTCCTGCTCCCATATCTATGACTTTTGTGCTCAGTTCTTTTGGACCAGATGGAGTGACTTCATACTGCATGAAAACACAGTTGCCAAGTTCTAAACCTCTAACAAAATATTCTATGCATGGGCCGAAATTACCTCCTCCTGCCCAAACATCTTCCTGGAACACGATTTCTTCCTCTGGAATGCCAAGTGCCTTAAGATAATTAAGGTCATGCGTAAGTGCTTCTTCTTTCCAATAGAAATTGCCTGTTTTTTTAGTGTTAAAAGCATGCTGACCAATCATAACGAAATTAGTGTAATGTCTTCCACTTACACCAACATTACTAATGTCAGAAAACCTAATGCATGGCTGCGGGACAATTAGGGGATTGTGAGGTGGTTCGAGTTCTCCGTTTACAACATATGGCTGGAAATCATTGATTGATGCAACAGTGAAATAAAGATCGTCCCTCCATCTTGCAACTGTCGGATATGGTTTAACATACCCATGTCCAGATTCTTTGAAATACTTCTCAATTACTTTCCAAGTGTCAACATAACCGAGTTTCTTTTTTACTGGAGTAGAACCGATAAATTGATAACCAATACAGGATGGATCGCCGCATTGTTCTCGCATGTCTTTTGACCAGAACATTCTTGAACATTTTTTGCATTTTTGCCGTTTAAAACCACGTTGGATAAGTATGGTTAATTTGTAATGCTTTTCCCATTCAGCAGCAAATTCTTTTCTTAATTGATTTTTGTCAACGTCCATTGTGAAACCCTCGTAAGCATTATTAGTAGAATATAATCTGAAAATTCAACCAAACAAATTTAACTTCTTTTGTATTTTTTTAGAACATGAGGTTAATGGATTTATTACTTATATTTGTACCATTATTGATAATTCTAAATTTTATCGGTGCTGATAGTACCACATTATTCGCTTGCTCACTTTTAGGTATTTTTCCCCTCGCAGCCAAAATGGGTGAAGCAACAGAAGAATTAACTAATATTTATGGTGGTCAGATCGGAAGTCTGCTAAATGCAACTTTTGGAAATATGGCAGAGCTTATAATTGCTCTGCTCGCCATAAATCGCGGACTTATTGACCTTGTTAAAGCATCGCTTTCGGGTGCAATAATTGGCAATTTATTATTTGTTTTCGGTTTAAGTGTTCTTATCGGAGGATTGAAATTTAAAGAACAAAAATTTTCAACCAATCTCGCAGGTATGAATTCAACTATGCTGCTCATTGCTTTTATGAGTATAATGATTCCAAGTCTTTTCCATTTCGTACCGCTTGAGCATCGTGGGAATGATGAGCAAATACTTAGTTTAAGCGTATCAGTTCTGATCATTGGCCTTTATCTTCTCAGTATGATTTTCTCACTAAAAACACACAGTTACCTTTTCAGAACAACGAAAGAACATAACGAAAAAGCAAAATGGAGTAGAAATTACGCAATTGGAATTTTAGGCGCATCAACAATTGCTTTGTTGATTGTTAGTGAAATTTTTGTTGCCCAAATCGAACATGTGGCTCAGACATTTGGTTTGACAGAGTTGTTTATAGGTGCAATAATTGTTGCTGTTGTTGGAAATGCTGCTGAACACTTGGCAGCTATATTTTTTGCACTGAAAAATAAACTGGACATGAGCGTAAATGTCACGATTGGTTCAAGCTTGCAGATTGCAATGTTCGTTGCTCCAGTTGTAGTAATCGCAGGTGCATTAATGGGAAAACCAATGGATCTTGTATTTACACCATTTGAAGTAATAGCTGTTTTTGCAAGTGTTTTAATTGTAAATGAGATATCTACGGATGGAAAAGCAAATTGGTTTGAAGGAGCACAGCTAATTATTATGTATTTGATAATTGCTGTGTTATTCTTTTTTGTGAGATGATAAAATGACTGATAAAGAACAACAAATGAACGGACTGAAACTAAAATATCCTTCTGAATGGACGATGGAAAGTATAACAGCAGATGCTGCTGCATTTTTACCGCCCGGAAGTGCCATAACTGATATCACTGGGGAAAAATTTACAGTAATGAATACAACTGTGAAAAAATTTGAAAAAATGCCTGGTTTGGAAGGTGCACCACTAACTGCTGAGAATATAGCTGAAACATCTTTGAAGGCCATGAAGGCAAAAGGTTACAAAAGCGAACAGAATAGCATTACTATAAGTGTTGGTGGATTAGAAGGCAGAATGTTTAGTGTGGAATCTGACGTTGGTGGCACGATACTTAAGATTGACCAATATTTTGTTGTCAAGGGTGAAAAAGTTTACTTAATAGCACATTCTGCAAATGCCCAGGAATATAAGAAAAATTTAGCAACAGTCAGTAAGATGATTGGTTCGATAGTTTTTAGTTAGCTATAAATCCAACCACTGAATGTAGGTGTTTCTGGTATCTGAGGTTTATCATTGACAAATGGTTTGTCAGATATTTGGAAAAAGTAATATGTGTGTGATGCTCGATCACCATTTTCGTTAGGTGGACCGTAATCCAATTCTTCTTTTCTTACAAAACCATAATAGGTTTTGTTCTTTTGAAGGCAGAAATCAACTTGCTTCCCAAGAACAAGATAATTATCTTCGTCAAACATATTTTTCGAAGATTGATCCGGTGCATCTGATTTTGTGAATTGGTTTTCAAAAGTAGGTGATAGGAAAAGTCTTAGTGTACTCGTTGGAGTTATTTCGATTTTATGTTTCCCATCAACAACTATGTAAAATGAATCTTCACTATGAAAAGTATCTGTCAAGGTACTATAGTTCTCAGGTATGTTCTTGTTCTCTTCATTATAAAAAATCACTACGGATTCGTAATATACACAACTAAGATTTCCATGGAGGGATTTGATTTGGTTGCCATCAACCGTAAATTCAAACTGCTTAACGGTAAGATTATTATCATCCACAAATAGTTTTATTGAGGTATAATTCTTCATAGTAACCACCGTATTAAAGTCATTTTCGTTAATAAAAGTGCAACCAAAAACAGTTAAAAAAAGTAATAGAATCCAAATTTTCATAAATACCCCACACAGCAAACAAAAATAAATTGATGGTTTACTCCAACCTTAATGATCGTAAAATTGCTTCTTTCATATTATATGATAGTTTTGGATCAAATGCAGATATCCTTACATTAAGATGCGTAGAACTTTCAGGGATATAGATGCTCATGGCATAGCCGTCTGAAGTGGTATTGAAATCAGATAACTTGAATGGTATTTCTGCTACATAATATTTCTTTGCAACTGTAAATTGTCTCATAGTACCAAAATTATGTGCATGTGAAAGCACTCCCATAGAATCATTTTCCTTATCATTCAATAGAAAATCAGTTGCGGTTTTTGTTGGATTGAATTTGAAGATATCGTCCTGATTCGGACCATATTTTTCGCTTGTATTTACATAGATCACAAGTAATGATTCTCCTAGTTGATTGTCATTTGGATCTGGAAGATAATGAATGCCACGAATAAAACCAGGTTGTTCATCTATCACCATGTTGCCAGGATAATCAAAACTAAAAAGACTATTAGAATAACTTTCCCATACTTTTGGTTCCTGAATTATTGGTGATGGGGCAGGTTCGAGAGTATTAGTTGCTGGACTATCAGTTCCTGTGCAGCCTAACAAAATTAAAGGTATTAAAACAAAAAACCATCTCATATGCCAATCACCACATGTGCAGAATCCAAAAATTGCCATGCAAGCAATACTGCTTGTTTGGATTCGTGTTTTTCAATGTTAATGATTTTTCGTACAAGCTTTAATAAAACATTATAGAATCCAGGTCCAGAAGCAAGATCAATAGATTCTAGCCGTTTCCATTGTCTGATATTAAAAATATGTGGATAGGTATGGCATAAATATGATGATGTTCCGTCAAAATCACAGAAAACACAACCGTCTTTGAACAGTATTGCAGAAGAGGTTACACGTATTGAGTTGCGCGCTTCCTCAAACGCAGCAACATGGTTCCCACTATCGAGTTTTTCCTTTGCGAGGTCTAGCATATTTAATGCGAGTTCTAACGCAAAAGCAGCTTTAACAATATCTGGATTAAGCTTTTCCATCGGATGGTTATCTTCGGAAAAAGATTTAAAACCGCATATACAACAGATAAAGCATGCAACTTAATGATAGGATATTTGAATTATCGCTTAAGCGGTCATTTTTCTTTCCAAGTAATGAGCCATATGGTGGGATTGCCGGTTTCTATGAATATGGACCTGTTGGTGTGTTGATAAAACACAAAATAGAGAACCTTTGGCGTGAGACATTCATAAAGAGCGAAGGATTTCATGAAGTTGAAACTAGTATAATAACCCCAGAGCCAATACTTGTTGCTTCAGGCCATGTGAGTAGTTTCGCAGATCCAGTTGTAGAATGTCAGAAATGTAAAACTAAGGTTAGAGCAGATCATCTTGCAGAGGAAAAACATTACAATCTCCATGGCGAAAAATGGGATGGAAAACTTGAAAGTTTGGATGATGTGATTGCTGAAAAAGCAATAGCATGCCCAAAATGCAAAGGTCAATTCGGTAAAAGTTTTATGTTCAATTTGATGTTCCAAACAGGAATTGGAGGAGAACGAACAACTGCTTATTCTAGACCAGAAACAGCACAAGGGATTTTTACTGCATTCCCAAGAATTTTCAAAAACCACGGAACAAAATTACCATTGGCAGTTGGTCAGGTTGGTAAAAGTTTTAGAAATGAAATTTCACCGAGAAAAGGACTAGTAAGGATGAGGGAATTTACTCAAATGGAACTGGAATATTTCTTCAACCCAGCTGAACCTAATTATGATGGTTTTGAAAAAGTAAGTGAACTTGAAATGACAATGGGTGTTGATGGTAAGCATAAACAGATGAATGCAGTACAGGTAGTTGAACAAAAATTAGCCGCCAATCAGATAATGGCCTATTTCCTTGCAAGACAATGGGATTTTTATAAAAAAGTTGGTATTGATGAAAAGAAAATGTGTTTGAGAGTGCTTAGTGCTCATGAAGTTCCACATTATTCTAAAGGAAACATAGATATGGAAGTTGAAACTTCTTTTGGCAACATTGAAACAATTGGAAATGCTTATAGAACAGATTTCGATCTTGCATCGCATACCAAACATAGTGGCCAGGATTTTAGTGTTTTTGTTGAGTCAGAAAAGAAAAGGATAATGCCGCATGTATTTGAATTGTCGATGGGTGTTGACCGTTTGTTTTATTGTATACTCGAGCATTGTTTCAGAGATAAAACAAATGAAAAAGAATGGGAATGGTTTGATTTTCCACCGGCCATTGCACCATACCATGTTGCAGTCTTTCCACTTATGACAAAGGATGGCTTAGGTAACAAGGCAGAAGAGATAACAACAATGCTTAGAAATAATGGGCTTGATGTTGCCTATCGTGATAGTGGTAGTATAGGAAGAAGATATGCAAGAGCTGATGAGATAGGTATCCCTTACGCTCTTACTATAGATTATGATACCATCAAGGACAGTACAGTAACCATAAGATATAGAAATGATGGAAAACAAGAAAGGATTAATATTTCAGACTGTGAAAAAGTGATTAAGGAGAATATGAAAAAAGGCAAGGTGACTTTATGAAAATTCTAGTTTATCTTTTTTTGGTTGTGCTTTTGTTTGGGTGTATTGGTGGAAAAACAGAACCACCGCCTCCAAATCCAGAACCGCCGCCAGTTCAAAATAATACCCAAGTTAATATCATAGTTGGTGGGCAGACCAATCAAACAGTAGGACAAAATGCCACAGTAGTACCAGTTCAGAACAATACACCAGTAGTTGAAGGATTGGAATATGAATACGATCCAAGTCAATCAATCGGAGTATATTTTATAGACGTTGGTATGCAAGGACAGCATGGTAATGCAATATTAATAAAGAAAGGAGATTTAGATGTTCTTATTGATGCAGGACCAGCAGAAACAGCAAATAAGGTTGTTAATTTTTTACGTGCAAAGGGTGTAGATGACCTTGAAGTCATAATTTCCACAAATGCAGATCCACGACAATACGGAGGCATTCAAACTGTTGCAAATAACTTTAGAATAGAAGAATATTGGTGGAGTGGTGATTCCTTTGGCGATAGTACATATAGTCAATTATTTGACAATATGGTTGCTGCAACAAAAGAGGTTAAACAAATAGAGGTAGGAGTAAGTTACGACTTAAACGGCATGAATTTCACATTCTTGAATCCGCAAAAATCAAGATTCAATGATATAAACAACGATGCAGTAGTGACAAAAATCTCAGACCGAAATTTCTCTCTCCTGCTTACTTCAGGAATTCAAACTGGAGCTCAGGGAAAATTGATGACAACACAAACAAAACTTATGGAAAGTGAAATAATGCAAGCACCATATTATGGTGTTGGATCTGGTACTAGCAATATAGGATTATTCCTGATTACAGCTAAATCAAAAGAAATCATAATAACCGGGAGCAGTGATGATTCTGCCAGTAATGGTGGATCAAGAGAACCATTCCAGAGGCTTATGCTTCAGTATGGGATGCATTGGTCTGAAACTTACAATAAAAGTGGCGTGAGAATTTTCAGCAATGGGTATGGATATTTGATAGAAGAGACTGAATAATTTTGTTGCACATGTGAAAGTTCAGATAGCACCTTAAGAATAGTAGGCACGAGATTAGAATTTAAAAGATGATGGGATAACATTCTAACTTGCGTTTGGGCCTGTAGCTCAGCTTGGTAGGAAGACAGATCTGTTTGGAGAAGTCTTGCCTAAAGCGACGGACTCTTATCTTTTTGGAATAGACAGCCAGTTTTGGCTCAACCTTTTCCTAAAAGGTTGAAATCCGTGTGTCGAGAGTTCAAATCTCTCCAGGCCCGTTTTTTTGCTAAAAATTTCGCTGGCGCGAAATTTTGGCAAATCGAATAAGACAACTAGCTCGTTTTTGGTTGTAATATGAGAATAATCGCCATTTCTGGATCGCCAAGAAGCGGTAACTGCGAACGGTTGATCAGAGAAGCTGTAGAAGGAGCCAGATCGCATGGTGCAGAAGTAGAAATCGTATTATTACGCAACCTTAAATTCAGAGGATGTTGCGGCAGAGACCAATGTTATTACGAGCATATTTGTCCGTTCAATGACGATATTAAACCAATAATGAAAAAAATAGCAGAATGTGACGGCATAATACTAGCTTCACCATCCTATTTCAATAATGTTTCGGGGTTGATGAAAAATTTCATGGACAGGACAAACCCATATTGTAAAGATAAGAAATGGAAAGGTAAAAAAGTTGTTCTTATCGGTGTTGGAGCAGCAACACCAAGATCAGTGAAAAAAGGTATAAAAGCCATGCGAGAATTTTGCTGGATTCATAGGTTGGATGTTGTAGCTACCGGTTGTTTCATGACAGAAAAACCAAAAGATGCTAATCAAAACGCAAAATATTTAAAAAAGGCCAGAAAACTTGGAATAGTACTGGCGATGGCGAAAATTAGACTGCCTTAAAGCTTTGCTTCAAGGACAAATCTTAATAAGGATGACCTACATAAAATTAATTGAGGCAGTGGAGGTAATTAGATGACTAATATTATTTCTATTCGTGGAATGGTATTTCTGGCGCTTTTTGCGATACTGGCGCTAGCAGGTATGCAGATTAACTTCGCACAGTTAATTGGTACCGAAAGCCAGTTCTTAACATTCTTCCAATTCTTTGGGCCTATGGCAGGAGGATTTTTGGGAGTGTTTGGAGCAGTGGCTATTTTGGGTGCGCAAGTACTAAACGGAGTAATTTTTACTCATAAACTAGACTTGATAACTATACTTAGGTTCCTACCTATGATGTTTGGTGCTTATTACTTTAGCAGAAATTTCAAAATGAAATTGGATGATAAACTCAGCTTGATTATACCTATATTAGCAATGGCAGTATTCTGGATGGATCCGGTAGGTCAGCAAGCATGGTACTATGCACTTTTCTGGACAATACCAATAATAGTGAAGTTTTTACCTGACAATCTTTTCTTAAGAAGTCTTGGTGCAACATTCACTGCACATGCGGTTGGTGGAACCATCTGGATTTTGGGTGGAATACCAATGACACCAGAGGCATGGACTGCTTTACTTCCAGTAACTGCAACTGAGAGAATTATGTTTGCTGCAGGAATTGCAATGAGTTATATACTCTTTACCAATGTACTCAATGCAGTTGACAAAGTAACAGCCGTAAGCAAATACATTACTATTGAGAAAAAGTACGTCTATAATCTTTCTTAATTTTTTATTTTATCTTAATTTTTAACAAATCTAACTGTTCTTCCATCAATTATATACTGGCCTTTAGAAAATGAATCAATAACTTTTGCATATGCTTTGTGCTCAACTTTCAGAATTTTCTCTGCAACCTCATCTGCATTTTTACAATCGCTTATATCAACTTTTTCCTGGTAAATTATTGGTCCACCATCCAATGTTTCATCAACAAAATGAATGGTTACTCCAGAAACTTTTACACCGGCATCAAATGCCTGTTTTTGCGCATTTTCACCTGGAAAATTTGGAAGAAGAGCAGGATGGATGTTTATTATTTTGTATTTTTCCAAAAAGGATTTTCCTTTGATCAAAAGCATATAACCTGCCAAAACAACCAATTCAACTCCGTATTTGTCTAAAAGTGATTTTATATAATCGTCCATTTCTTCTCTTTTTTTAAATTTGGATCGATCAACCAACTCGACTGGAATTGAGTTTGATTTTGCGATTTGGATCGCTCCGGCTTCTGGATTATTTGTAATTAGAACTTTTACCTCGGCATCGCATCTACCTGTTTTGATTTCTTCCAGAATAGTAAAAAAATTGCTGCCTCTGCCTGAAGCTAAAACTGCGACTTTTACTGCCATAATAAGATTGGAGAGGAATAATATAAAAATAACGGGGTTCGAGGGGCAACGTCCCTCAAAGAACCAAAATCCCAAACAAATTCAAAGGACCGATTGAACGAAGTTCAATGGTCCATTGGTCGTTTCGACGGCCAATAGGAGATTGAAAAAGGACCAAATTGAAAGGGGATCAAAAGGACCTTTGTCCTTTTACTTCCATGCAGGCATACCTTCCATTCTTTCATCAACATATGTAGATGCTGTTGCACGATCTGCATTTTTATTTTTCATATAGAATAAAATCATATTCTCTCGAATTTCGTGCCTTGGTTTGAGTGTACCGTTTGATAGAGTACAATGCTTGCAATATTTGTTTGATTCTATCCCACCACCAAAATCAGACTTGCTGGTCATGGGCATTCCGCAACTTTCGCATGTGTTTAATGTCATATTTTCACCTGAGGATAACAAAGTATTATCGAAGAGAATATGTAAATAGGTTTTGGTTTGATTAAAGGAGCTGAGGTCTCTTTGAAACCACAAAGTGGTTTTCATCAACAAAAACAGGATATAATAAAAGGTTAATGAAGGTAAATTACTCTCAGCTTTTATTTACGCCGAGGCATTAATGAATGTCGGTCCGTTCATTATGCCTCAACATGAACTTTGTTCATGCCGAGGTAGCTCAGTCGGCTAGAGTGCTCGACTCATATGTGCAAATCAGATGAGTTATGAGGGGAAACCCAATGATATCTAATGCACTCGGAAATCGAGAGGTTGTATTGTTTGTTCAATGCCCTCTCGACCAGACATCGAGAGGTCGGGGATTCGAACGTACCTCCCTATAAAAACGAAAAATCGTTTTTATGGGGCACAGGAAACTTTGTTTCCTGTTGTTTTGGTAAAAAGGTACGCCCAAAAACGGGCTTGTTAACGAAAATTCCCCTCTCGGCATTTTTTATTTATTGAATTTTCTTGCAGGAAAATTGATAACGGTAAAAATAAGTACAAAATAACAAAAAGAGAACTAATTTTATTTCATATGTTCCAATTCTATAATAGAACGAATTTTGGGACTTATATGGTAGACTACCTTTCAATATTGCGGGACGAACTTCAACGTGCTCATGCTGCGGCCAGCGAAGCTAGAAAACAGGGGTATGATCCAGTAGACGAAGTTGAAGTTAAAATAGCAAAAGACGTTGCTGCGCGTGTTGAGGGGATTGTTGGTCCACCAGGTATTGCTGAGGTAATTAGAACATTAGAAAGCAGTGGAATGCCACGTGAAGACCTTGCTTTTGAAGTTGCAAAAAAAATAGCTGCCGGGGATATTATAAAAGCAGATAAAGAAAAATTAATTGAACAGGCAGTTAGAACGGGGTTGGGTATTTTGACAGAAGGTGTTCTCGTTGCACCAACTGAAGGAATCTCAAAGGTGAAGATAAATACAAATCCTGACGGAAGTAATTATGTTGCAGTGTATTATGCAGGACCAATAAGAAGTGCAGGTGGTACTGCTGCTGCTTTGAGTTTGGTTCTGGCAGATATTGCCAGAAGAATTTGCGGAATAGGAGATTACAGAGCTACAGATTCTCAGATAATGAGATATATAGAGGAAGTAACAACTTACGAGACAAGATGTGTGCACCTTCAATATTTACCACCAGAAGAGGACATACGAGTGATTGCTGGGAATTGTCCAATTTGCATAAATGGAGACCCGACAGAAAAAATAGAAGTTTCTGCATACCGTGGTGTTCCCGGTGTAGAAACTGACCGTGTACGAGGTGGTGTGCCATTGGTAATGTGTGAGGGTGTTGCTGCAAAGGCCGCAAAACTTTTCAAATATACAAAAAGATTAAAACTCAACTGGGATTGGCTTGAAAAAATCATCAAAATAAAGAAAAAACAGGATAAAATAGAGATAAAACCTGATTGGAGTTACATGGAAGGATTGGTAGCTGGTAGACCTGTTTTCAGCCATCCATCTGCTAAAGGTGGATTTAGACTTAGGTATGGAAGGAGCAAATCGAATGGTTTGATGGGGAAAAATGTTCATCCTGCAACGATGATAATCCTAAGCAATTTTCTGGCTTACGGAACGCATATGAAAATCGAACGACCAGGAAAAGGATGTATTATTGTTGCACATGATGGAATTGAACCACCGGTTGTAAAATTAAAGAATGGCAGAGTTATGAAAGTTAGAACAATAGAAGAGGCATATGCATACGATAAAGAAATTGAAGAGATACTCTTTCTTGGTGATATACTTTGTACTTTCGGAGATTTTGTAAAATCAAACCATCCACTTATGGCTTCTGGTTATTGTGAAGAATGGTGGCAGAAAGAAGTTGAAGCAAAAGGAGCTCAGCTACTTGAAAATCTTGATGTTCAATCACTTTTTAAATTCTCAAAAATCCATAATGTTCCTTTGCATCCGAAATTCACATTTACATGGCATGATATTAGTCCAGAACAGATAACTGTGCTTGTTCAATGGCTTAAAAAAAGCAGATTAGAGATGGAAAATAACATACCAAAATCACTTGTAATAGATGGAATTGACGGAAAACGAGTGCTTGAAGAACTTTTAGTAGAGCATAGACTGCATGATGACAAAGTACTAATAGACGGGGAGGATGGTTATGCACTTCTTGCCTCGCTTGGAGCAATAACGGAGGATAACAAGATAGATTTCACTACTTTTGACAAAAAATGGAATAATACAAAACCAGTGCTTGAACTGGTTAATGAACTTTCAGGTATCAAAATCAAGGCAAAGGCACCAACATATATAGGAGCTAGAATGGGAAGACCAGAAAAGGCAAAAGAAAGAAAGATGGATGGTAGTCCGCATGTTCTTTTTCCAACTGGTTCGTTCAAAAATAGAAGTTTAAGTAAGCAATATCGCCTTCTTAAAAGTAGAGAAGGCGAAAAAACAATAAACTTGGAAATTGTGAGACTCCGCTGCCAAAAATGTAAAAAACTCGGGATATATAGAAAATGTGATGTATGCGGAAACATAGCAAAAGAAGAAAGAATTTGTCAGCAATGCGGACGGGTTGTTGAGACAGAAATTCATTGCGATAGAAATACAATACCATATGATCGCAGGCCAATTGATTTAATTGAAATTTTTGAAACGGTCAAGAGTGATGTGGGAAATACAACGGAAGATGTTAGGGGGGTCAAAGTCCTTTCAAATGGCAGTAAGATACCAGAAAGATTAGAGAAAGGTTTCATAAGAGCAAAGCATGACGTATATGTATTCAGAGATGGAACTTCTAGATTTGATGCGACAGATGTTCCGCTCACTCATTTTACACCAAAGGAAGTTGGATTGTCAGTTGAGAAGGCGATTGCACTTGGTTATGAAAAAGATTATCTGGGGAATAAATTGGAGCATGATTATCAAACAGTTGGACTGCTTCACCAAGATATAATGCTTGCAACAGCAGGTGCAGAATATTTTATCAGAGTAGCTAATTTCATTGATGATATGCTTGTGAACCTTTATGGCCTCAAACCATTTTATAATGTCAAAACACGAGACGATTTAGTAGGGCATATGGCAGTTGGATTATCACCACATACAAGTGCTGGGGTTCTTTGTAGAATTATTGGATTTACAAAGGCAAATGTTGGATATGGACATCCTTACTTCCACACTGCAAAAAGACGTAACGCAGATGGTGACGAAGATTGTGTCATGCTTTTGATGGATGCTCTGATAAATTTTTCAAGAAAATACCTCAGTGGAAACCGTGGAGGGACAATGGATGCACCACTTGTTCTTTCAATGGAGATAAATCCAACAGAGGTTGATGATGAGGCACATTGTATAGAATTTGTTTCGCATTACCCTCTTGAGTTTTATGAGGCTGCAGAGAAGAATGCGCTCCCTGGAGATGTAAAACTAAAAACAGTAAAGGATGTTCTGGGGAGCCCAGAGCAGTACGAATTACCAATAACACACCCAGGAGGAACACTCGATGCTGGGAATATTAGAACCGCTTATGTTGAACTTGAATCTATCCCAGAAAAAATAGACATACAATTTAGATTGCAGGAGAAACTTAGATCTGTTGATCATCGAGACGCTGCAGAAAGACTCATATTGAGCCATTTTATTCCTGATTTGTATGGTAATCTCCGATCGTTCTCGCGACAAACTTTCAGGTGCGTTTCATGTAATACTATTTTCCGCCGCGTTCCCTTGGCTGGAAAATGTAGCAAATGTGGAGGAAATCTTCTTTTGACGATAAATAAAGGAGGTATTGAGAAATATCTTCAGATTTCAAGGGATATAGTTAACAAATATGATTTACCAGATTATTTGAAACAACGTTTAGAGCTTGTTGAACGTGAAATTCGCAGTATTTTTGAAGATGATAAGATAAAACAAATGGGTTTGTCTGACTTCCTATAGGAATTTAACCCTTACTTCTGATGTATCTGCGGTGATTATGTGGATTTTGGTAAATGTATGAATGCTGCACTTCTACCGATCGTAGCAGCAGTTATTCTTGGAATAGCAGGTACAATCATCAGTAATATTCCAGTTGTAAATTTTCTGATGTGTTGTGTTGGTATACCTATGATGATAGTAAATGTTGCCATCTTAGGCTGGGCAGGTTTTAATGCAGGTAAAGCAGGCCAAGAAATAGTTGGCGGTGTTGTTGCAGGAGGTATTGCTGGCGCAGTTAGTTCAATGATAAATGGGATAATTAATTTGGTATTGAGTACTATTCTCACTGTTGTCCTTGTTGGCGGCGTTAGTGCTTTTGGGGCTAGTGTAGATATTGTAGGTGTCTTACTGAATGCCTTGCTAAACGGAATAGTTAGCATTATCATTGGTTTCGGATTTTGGGTAGTTATTGGGCTTATTGCTGGAGCAATAGGTGCATTTGCTGCAAGTCAAATGAAGTAATTTTTTTTTATTTTTTCTATGCCTTCAGAATGAATATTGCCTAATTCTATTTAGCCATATGACACACTCAGATAAAGGCTAGCGTAGGGTAAAGAGAATTAACAAAAATAAAGAAAAATAAAAAATTATTTTGCTACTTGTTTTTCTGCAAACTCACCAACTATTGGTAGTTTGTAGGTTTCTCCTTGGTATGCTTTGTAAGCAAGGAACAAGTGAGCTAAAAGCGCTACTCCACCTAATGGAAACAGTAAACAGCTCAAAAGAGCACCGATACCTGAAAACACAGTTAGAATTCCGGTAATAACACTGAAACCACCAAATACAACAACCCACACAACTGATAAAATCAGTGATTGCCATGCATGGAATGCAAGGAACTTGTTTGTTTTCTTATCTGTGAATAGTACAAACAATGGAACCCAAAGCGTTATGATATAACAAAGTGCACCGAAGAGATTATCTTCCCCACCAGACGATGGTTTTGGTGCTTCAACTGGTTTTTCTTCTACAGAACCATCTGCTTTTTTTCCTGCCATAATTTCACCTCAATATTATCTAATGTCCAGTTTGTACTGGAGTACTAATTATTACACTCACATGCTATCTTTATAAATATCTTTCTGGATGAAAAACGTCTAATGCAAATGCTAAATTCGCTCACTAAACAGATCGAAGAGTTCAAACCTAGTCAGAACACCGTAACGATATATGTTTGCGGCCTTACACCATATGATAGTGCTCACATTGGCCATGCAAGAACATATGTTTCATTTGACATTATAAAACGCCATTTAATGAAAAAAGGTTACAAAGTATTTCACATACAGAACATTACAGATGTAGATGATAAAATAATAAAACGCTGTAAAGAAACTGGTACTGATCCAAAAAAACTTACAGAACAAAATCATTCTGAAGCACTTGCACTCTTCAATCAACTCCACATTTTACCTGCAGATATTTATCCAAAAGTAACTGAACATATCCCGCAGATAATCGAATTAATAAAAATGATATTGCAAAAGGGTAATGCCTACGAAACCAAAACAGGTATTTATTTTGACGTCTCTTCATTCCAAACTTATGGTGCACTTTCCGGCCAAATTATGGAGGAAATAAAGGCAGGTTCACGATTTGAAATTGATGAGACAAAAAATGATCCAGCAGATTTCGCCATATGGAAAAAAACCAATGGGGAAATAATTGAATTTGATAGTCCATGGGGCAACGGAAGACCAGGATGGCATATTGAATGTTCTGCAATGGTCAGAACACATGTAAAAGGAACCTTGGACATTCATGGAGGAGCAAGAGATTTGATCTTTCCACACCATGAAAATGAAATTGCCCAAAGTGAATCAGGGACTAACCAGAAATTTTGTAATTGTTGGATGCACACCGGTTTTTTGACAGTTAATGGAGAAAAAATGAGTAAATCTCTTGGGAATTTTATAACTTTAAAACAAGCACTTACAACATCTAGCCCAAATGCGATGCGTCTTTTCTATTTACAGGCACATTACCGTAGTCCACTTGACTATGACGAAGATACATTGAAAGCAGCAGAAGAAAGTGTTGAAAGAATTTTCAACTCTCTTGGTTTGATAAAAGAAGGATGTTCATCTGCCCAGTCATCACGCGATGACGAGTTCCGCCAAAAGAGTGATGGTTTTGTGGAACTGTTTTACAAGCATATGGAAAACGATTTTAACACTCCAGAAGCACTTGCATCTTTGTTTGGGTTACTGAGATTGACAAATGCTCATCTCAGTCAGAAGGTTGATTCGGAACAACTCGCAAAAATCAGAATAGAAATAGAAAAAATGCTCTGGATTTTGGGATTGGAAGAGGAAAACAAAAAATTGGATGAGAAAGCTGTATTTGATTTGGCTGTAGAACTAGGTGTGGGAAAAACAAAAACACCAGAAGAAGCTCTTGAACAATTAATAAAATTAAGAGATGATGCCAGAGCAGCAAAAGATTACAAAAAATCAGATGTTATTCGAAATAAACTCAAAGAAATTGGAATAATAATAGAGGATAAAACAGGTGTAACAGGTTCCAGATGGAAATTCGCCTAATTTTTTGTATAGCCTTTCATCACATCTATACCTTTCCCAAATAAAGCAGAAATATCACTCCAAATCCAAAGTGCAATTGTTCTAAAGAAACCGTCTTGTTTGAATCGCCTATCAGAAAGAGTGAGGACTACTTTCCAGTCATATTTAACTTTTCGATTTGGTGGTGCTCGGTGCATGAAATCAGTATCTTCCATTATAACCGAACGATATCCTCCGACTTTGAAAAACAGTTCTTTTTTCATGGCACAGTTATTCGCAGCAAACCAGTACTTGCCAGTTATTATGTGGATAATTCTGACTATAGTAAAAACAAATAACGAATAAAAATTATAGATAAACTCCCAGATTTTTGAATCTGAAGAATAAAGATCAAACCCACCAAGTGCCTCAAGATCGTTTTTAGCAAAGTTATTTTTTAGTCTCTTAACATAATCAGGCGCAAGGATACAGTCACAGTCAAGGAAAACTAGAATGTCATTTTTGGCTTCTTTTGCCCCTTCAGTTCTTGCTAAACCAACCCCTTGTTTTGGTCTTAGTATAACTTTTGCCTTGTATTTTTTTGCAACCTTAGCGGTCTTGTCCTTGCTAAATGAATCGACAACTATAACTTCGTCGTTTTTACTTGTTTGTTTAGTAAGACATTTTAGGAGTTGTTCGATATTTTTTTCTTCATTCAGTGTAGGGATAATAAAACTTAACATAATAGTCCTCTTTTCAAATCCATAGAATTCCACAGGTCTATTTGACTGGTGATATCACAAGAAGATATCATGGTGGAATTCTCCGACTGTCAAAATAACATTTTGACAAAATATAGAATGATAAATTAATAAGGGTTGATTTAACCTAGGGAGAATGATCAAACTTTGAACTGGCTTAATTGTTCGGAAAGAGTGTGGCATTGTTCTTTTAGTTTTTTTAATTCACTGACGTTAAATGTATTTCGTTGTGCTTCGCGGACATAGTTTATTCTTGATTCCCAAATCTTCATATTAAATTTAGTTTTAACTGTATTAATACGACGTGCTTGTTGAAGAAGGATAAGACAGTCGAAATCTATTTTCTTGCGTAAATTGTCTATCATTGAATCTAACACAACAGCATCTTGAGCATCCGGAACCGCAAAACGGTCAACTTTTTTCATAAAAATCACACATGATTTTAGTATTGAACTAAAAGTTCAATCCATACTTTCACCGGACTGAGATTGAATGTTTTTGATTCAATAACATGACCAAATGGTCACTTAAAATTTAATCGTAATACATACTTATATAGTTTTCTTTTATCGAGATGAATATTGAAAATTACGACGAAAAACGTTGTATTTTTGTTACAAAAAGTATTTTTTGTGTTTGTAAATTATCGAGGGAAAAACAATCATTTATAATTAGGTAATGCGTAATGAAAAAGGGATGACCATGACGGATGAAAGAATCTCTTTTCCAACAGTTGATGCTAATGTTCAAATTCACGATGTACTTTCTGAAGCCCAAAAAATCAAGAAAGGCATCTGTCCTTCATGTGAGGGTAGTCTAGTTTTCCAAGAAGGATGTAAAATGTGTTATGCTTGCGGCTGGGGCGGCTGCGAGTGAAATAAAAGAAACCACTGTTTCTTTTGAACTTCCTTTTTTCGAATCTCCTTTTTTTATGAACGGCTTTTTTGAATCTCCTTTTAATTTGATTGTGGTTTCCTCTAACTTCCTTTTAGTTTGAAAAGATTTGGCTACTTTTTAAAAGGAATGCCACCCTAATGTATCCTACTTATATGTGAACGAGGATAAGTATTTCGCATGCGGCCCTATTGTTCAAAGAACAATGGGGTTATGGAACCGTGTTCCATAACAAGTCTAAGAACCACACAAGTCCATAGTTGGCGGTTCTTAATTAAACAAAAATGGGCTCGTAGCTCAGCAGTAGAGCACTCGCCTTGCAAATTTGAACGGTGCCCCGTTCAAAAATCTCGATGTTTCGAGAACATCAAGAACGCGAGGGGCCGAGGGTGCGATTCCCTCCGAGTCCATTTCTTTTTAATTGAAGGGGTTTCACCCCTTCGAATCCCCTTGAATGTAAGTTCTATCAGAGTCCAATTTGTTTAATGAATTTTCCTGCGGGAAAATTGAACGGAAAGTGAAATTACAATTTCACAACGAGTTCCATTTTTTGCTAAAAATTTCGCCCCAGTGAAATTTTGCAAAACATGATTAGTTCATCCTAGCCTCACTTTCGTCCAAATCCACTAACACGATAGGCTAGTGCAGCTGCAATTAAAATAGCAGCAACTGCGATTCCACCACCTGCAATCAAACCACCACTATCACCTATTACTGGAAATTGATTGTTTGGTTGGATAGTTTGATTAGTTGGAACATCTGGTAAATTAGAAACTTCTATTGTTTTGAAAGCATTGCCTGCATAAATTGCAAAATTACCAAGCTCATCAAGTGGAAATTCAATGTAACCGTCATCATCAGTATAAATTGTTATTGTTCTTCCATTTGGCTTAGAAACCCTAATATCACGGTTTATTGCAGGCTCATCATTAATCACTATTCTGCCCTTAAGCTTGCCACCAAGATAGCCAGAATCATCAGTTAAAATTGAATAGGATGGTTGTACACAAAGATGGTTAGAACAGACTAAACCTTTGCCGCATCCTGTCTGAATGCAGCATTCATATTCATAAAATTGATGATCTTTAGAATAACCGCATTCACCAAGTACTTGCTTACATTCTCCTTTCTCACAATATTCACTATCTGCACAATCATTGCTTGATTTGCAGAAGTAAGTAATGGATTTGTTTGGTTCAATTTGAGGGATTGGAGGAGTACATTCAGGGTAGATAAATTGAGTTGTGTATGGCTGAGTATTGTCAAACGAAGCAGATAACTTGTACATACCTGCAGCTAATTCATCAAATGAAGTTTGACCGTTTAAGTTCGTAGTTGTTGTGCGTGTGCTTATAGGAGTGAGAGAACCATCAAGACCGTAATACAATAAGCTTACGTGTACAAATGGCATACTAAGACCTTCTTTTGTGACTTCTACAAGTAATTCATCATCTGGACAAATGAAATTGTAGGCTGCACTGAGAATAGGTAATGAAGTGGTTATTGTTGAACCTCCTGTTGAAGTAGTGATGTATGTCGTGGTTGTAATGGTAGTTGAATTTGATGTACCGCCACCGGCAAATAAAGCAAAGACAGTCGTATTTGTAAAGTTAAAGCCACCACTTAGTAAGAAATAATCTTCATCTTCATTGTGTGTTAAGGTTATTCCACCATAATCAAATTCTTCATTTAAATGATACCAGTCTGGAATAGGAGATGTGGATGAACGATTTCCATAAAGATAGAACATAGCAAGGTATTCTTCAGAAGTTCCGTGTGCTTGTAATTCAGTTTCTGTATAATGGAATGTCAGATTACTAAATGATCCATTTGGATAGACATCAACTCTATTTTCTATAGCAATGTACTTATCAAAAGTGAACAGTCCGCTTGGAAGTACTGAAAATTCAGAAGTAGTGGGACTGGAAATAGTGTATTCGCCACTATAGAGAATAGCACTAAAAACTAAATCATCTATGGCAAAATGATCAATATTAAATGTTGCATTGGAAGAAAGATTACTGTCGTTAAACTCAACACTAATAAGGAAATTACCAAAAGTATTGTTAGATGTGTTGATATTGGTGATGTTGAGATTAGCAGCAAAAGAATCAGAATAGATAGTGTCAAATGTAACAAGAACAAAAGCAAAGTCAACATCTTGGATAGTTGCACCATTTATGGTTCCAGTAGTTGATGATCCATTATCCATCATTATCCACAGACCGACCGTTATATTGAGGTCGGCATCATCATCTAGACTGATTGATATCGCTGGTTCTGAGATAGATAGATTTGAAAGTGAACTGTTATGTAATCCAAGTAAGGCACCAATAGATGAGTCAGTTATAGTAACGTTGTTAAAATTTGAATCAGTTAAATTACTAACGAGTATACCTAATACAGTTGAAGAAATTGTTACCCCATCTATATTGATATTTGATGCAGGTGTAAAATCTCCAGGTATTGCAATACCAGCATACCAATCCGAGATAATAACATTTGATAGAGTGG
>JBDRIM010000084.1:0-4392 GCA_043816005.1 Microcaldota archaeon | reverse complement strand
ATTACTGGTGTTTAGCATGAAAAATCAAGAAATGATATTGATAGGAATCGCGGCAATAATGTTTATTGCAGCAGGATATTTTGCTTTTGCAATGCCGCAAACAATAACAACTAATAGTACAACGAAAACATCACCGGCACTGGATGTGTTATTAAATGGATTGGCAATGGGAGAGAATAGTGGGGATTATTATTACTCTTATAGCGAGGTTACTAATTCCTATCCAAAAACATACAACCTCATTAAAAGCGGGGGGAATAAACAAGTGACAATAGTTTCTCCATTGGCAACCAAGAATGTATACATCACTAGTAACAGCACAATACTTTGCATTGAGTACACTGGAAACAGAACGTGTGAGGATATAACTACAAATAGCAACCTGAATTCTTATGTAGCTTACGCAAAATCATTATTTTTTAGTGATAATGTAATCACCACATCACAAGAGAACATAAATTATTTATACAATAAAGGATATTTGAAAATGGATGACAGCATAACCAAAAAAACAGTTAATAACGAGGAATGCAGCGTAATCAAATATAGACTGGATTACAGCAATCTCACAATTACTGAAGCTTCAAAATTTCAAATTGGATCATCAAGCCCGAAAATATTTGATTTTGAATGGTGTATAAACAATAAAACAAGGGAAGTATTGGAATACAACTACAAATATAATTATGGAGGACAAACATTTTTCACTAAAATAAGCACTGTTGAAATAGATTGGAATACCACTAAAACAATGATCCAACCAGGTGTATTGGAACAAAATGCAGTAAGCCAGCTTCTTGATGAAAATAGTTATGTTGGCAGCATGATGACATGCTACCAGACAAACGGAACAACTAGAGATGATTGCATACTAAGATTGGCAATAGATCTTGGAAACCTGAATCTTTGTAAGAGTACCAAAAGCAACATGGATCCGTGCTATGTTGTGATGACTGCAATGAAACTTAAACCGGAGATATGCGACAATGTGGTTAGCGAAGGATACAAGGATGACTGTTATATAGAACTGGCGGGTGGACTTAAAAATGCAACATGGTGCAATATGATAAAAAATCAAAGCAAAGTGGAGTTCTGCCAGAATGTATCTATTTACGTGGCTCCAACTGTTCCGCAAACACCAGTAAATCAAACACCTGCAAACAGCACAATACCACCACAACTTGGGGAAATAATAAACAAACTTGAAGCAAACACAACGGAAACAAATAGTACAACAAACAGCACATCTTGATGACTATGAAAATAGTCGTATTGACAGATACATACGAACCCCAAAAAAATGGAGTCGTTGTTTATCTTCGTAATTCGCTTGAGCTTCTGGCAAAGAAAAACAAGATAGTTCTTTTTGCACCAGGAACCGGAAAAAACAAAGAATATGAGAATAGAGGAATCAGAACAGTCTGGCTGCCAGCAATGGAATTCCCATTTTATAAAGGGTATTTAATGGCAAAAACAATTTACCCTGATTTGAAAAAAATGATAATAAGCCAATCTCCAGATGTTGTTCATGCTCACGCACCAGTATTAATGGCACTGCAGGGATTTATTGCAGCAAAAAGAGCCGGAATCCCAACAGTAATTACCTATCATACTCACCTTCCAGAATATTTCCCGCATTTATTGAAAGGTATGCTTCCTGATTTTCTTAGTGATTTAAGCAAACACCCGATAAAGTATTTGATAAAAAAAATATATTCTCAGGCAGACATAGTTACAGCACCCACAAAAGAACTGGTAAAAGAACTGACTGGATACGGACTGAAAAATGTGGTTTATCTGCCGAATGGAGTGAACATTTCCAAATTCAAAAAAAGAGAAACGACTCTGCGAAAAAAGTATGGAATACCAAAAAAGGCAATTGTTATCCTCTATGCTGGAAGGATAAGTTTTGAAAAGAGATTGGAAATCCTGCTGGAAGCATTCAAAAAAATCGAAAAAAAAGACAGATACCTAGTGATTGCGGGTTCAGGGCCATATCTTGAAAAATATAAGGAAATTGCAACCGCGTTTAAAATCAAAAATATATTATTTACTGGATTGATTAATGATAAAGAATTTCGGGAAATGTATTCAGCAGCAGACATATTTGCAACACCATCAGATACAGAAACCTTTGGACTTACGATAATAGAGGCAATGGCAGCCGGACTTCCAGTAGTGGCAGTTTCAAAACTTGGTCCAAAGGAACTGGTGAATAATGGGAAGGATGGGTATACTGTAGACGCCGGAAATGTGAATGTGTTTTCTGAGAAACTCAGGATACTCGTAACGAATGATAAAATACGCAAAATGATGGGCAAACATGCATTGAAACAGGCATCAAAATTTTCTTTAGAACAGGCAGTAAAGAAAACACTGCGAATATATGAAATGGCAAAAATAGAAAGATTTAAATATAAATGATGTGGAAATAATGTGTGAATAGGTGATTATTTGACAAAGAAGAATAATAGTTCATCCAAATCTAAAATTACAAAACAAACATCAAAGAAAAAGGCACAAAAAAGTAAGGTGAAAATCAAGGAAGCACCAAAGAAAAAATCATTCGTCATAAGTATAAATAAAAAAGTAAAATTCTCAAAATCAGCAAAAAGTCATAATCTTAATAATAGAGATGAGGCATACACACCAAAGATAACCGAAGCCGAAAAGGAGGATATGAAGAAGGTAAACCGAGTCCTCACGGATTCGTTTGTGAGGCAAATTTTAATAGACGTTGGTGGAGAGAATGCACTCGCAATAATAAGAAATTTTTATGGAAATTTATCTGATGACGAACTTGCCAAAAGACTTAAATTAAAAATTAGTGATGTCAGGGCCACGCTAAATAAACTGCATAATCAGGGTCTGGTAACTTATATACGGGATAAAGATAATCAAACAGGATGGTATTCATACAGTTGGGCACTTAATAAGGAAAAAATGCATGATTGGGCAATTACACAGTCAAAAAAGAAGGATTGTCTTAATGGAACAAATGGTGAACACTATTTCTGTCCAACATGCGGCATACCAAGCGTACAGGAGTTTAGTGATGCCTGTGAAAAATCATTTCGCTGTGAAAGATGCAATAAAATGCTGGAATTTTTAGATGCAGAAAAAATAGAAGAACTCAATTCAAACGCTTACCTAAAGAGGTAAGTATTTGGAATTTCAGGAACTGAATGTGTATATAGTTGCATATTACAAAGAAAAACTACTTCTTATGAAACGCCATGACGGGATATGGGAATTCCCAGGTGGAGGAGTAGATTGGGGTGAAAACCCTGAAATTTCAGCATCAAGAGAATTCAGGGAAGAAACCGGAATGACCCCAAAAGACATGACACTTCTTGGAATTACATCCGCAACCTACAAAAAAAGAGATGATGACAAGCATTCAGTGTATATTGTTTATAGAACCACTGTCGAATCAGACAAGGTAATAATCAGCAGAGAACATAGTGAAGCAAGATGGCTGCTACCTAATGAAATGAAATATATGAAATTAGGATTGAATGCAGAACCTGTTCTGGAAATGATATAGAAAACAAATTTACAGAAAGTTCAATAGAATTAGTTGTATTTACACACTCTTGAATTCCTGAAGCATTTTTTCAAAATCAGAAGCAGTATGGAGAAGCAATGACCTACCCTCACCTTCTATCTTAAGGAGAATTGGAATGACAGTTGGTGAATTCAGAATTGCTTCAAATTCAGCCTTTTCATCTTCATCCTGGAATAGTACCAATGTGATTCCCTTATTTATCGTAGAGAGTATTTTTTTGAGCATGAACTGCACGGTATTCTTCTTATCATAAAGATGCAGGAACATTAGTTGACCTACAATCGTGATTTCAGAATCGCATATTTTTGACTCACCTAAAGGAGTAAATGGCACTGCATTGTTCACACATATGTCCCTCACGCGCCTCATCAATGACAGATAGTAAATCGAATGCTTGGTTTTTGATTCCCACGATTTAAGACCATAATAATCCAGAGATTCAACAACCATACTTTTTCGTATAAGGATATTCAAGATATATTCCAGATTAAAATCACTGATGGTAAGCGGCCTACCTTTATAATAAATCGTTCTAAAACCATTCTTAAGTTCATTTATTGTAAGTGGAGTAAAATCCCAATGATAATTCTCGTTGACCTTATTAAACAAACCAAGAATAGTATCAGATTGTAATGGAACTTTATTTCGTGCAATGGCAGGGAAATCAGGAATATCAAATTGGTATGCAGTGGCTTCCTTGCGGGCAAAAAAGATACCCACAGCAACAGTTGCAAGTGAGAGAAAGACCACCGTAAGAAACATAGGATTGGTAAACAATGTCTCTGGTGCACGAATATCAACGGAAATTGTTTTCTGATAACCAC
>JBDRIM010000083.1:0-2796 GCA_043816005.1 Microcaldota archaeon | reverse complement strand
GTTTACAAGCATATAAGGAGTATATTGATGGAGAAAGCAGTGCCACTGAAGAAGATGCAAAGAAGCAAAAGAAATTGGCAGAAATTAGAAATAAATTCTTAAATAAGGATGGATTGGAAGAACTTAAAAATCTAAATGATGGTTCTATCCGACTTGTTCTTGTTGACCCGCCATATGGCATGAATTATCAGTCAAACAGACGTTGGAAAAGTGAAAAGAGAGATAAAATCAAAGGGGATACGATGGAGGAATCATTATTGCTTGTTGATAATCTTTTAAAAACAGTAAAAACAAAATTAATGGATGATGCACATCTCTTGATTTTTACAAATAGCAAACAGTTATGTAATATACGAAACCTTTTTATCAAGAATGAATATAATTTAAAAGGTGAACTTATATGGGTCAAAGAAGAACATGGTACTGGCGACCTCAAGGGAACTTTTGCACCACAGCATGAATATATTGTCCATGGAAACAAAGGAAAACCTGAAATCTCTCCACGAAAATCAACAGTTTTTCAAGTTGCAAGGGAACATGGTGCAAATCCTAAAGGACATCCTACGGAAAAGCCTGTGGCGTTGCTAAAGGAACTCATAGAAGCAACAACCAGTAAAGGAGAATTAGTTATCGATACTTTTGCAGGAACAGCATCAACTCTTGTAGCAGCACTAGAAATGGAAAGAGACTATTGGGGATGTGAAATCGATAAAGAATATTGGGAAAAAGGAATAGCTAGGTTAGAAGCACAGATGGGTCAACTACCACCACCAAAATCTAAATGATTTTGGAAGTGGCTTGCAAAAGTCACAAGTTGATTAGGAGGCATAAAAATATGCAGAAGCTAGAAAAAAGACATAACAATACACCTACGGATGCTCCACAAATCCGTAGCGACTGTAATTCTGTGATTAAACATGACTGTATGGTAGGTCAAGTGTTGCAGAATGCAAAAACGTTTTCTAGCGATTCCGATGTGGACCAACTCTCTGGCAAGAGAGAACAGGATTTGAGAGTTCCTGTTTTAAACATGCGTGGTAAGCCTTTGATGCCTACAACACCAGCAAAAGCAAGGCATCTACTTGAACAGGACAAAGCCAAGGTTGTATCCAGAAAACCATTCACTATACAACTGAAATATGCAACTGGAGAAACAAAGCAACCAGTTACTCTAGGCATAGATGCAGGATACAAAACAATCGGCTTTTCAGCAGTAACCAACAAAAAAGAACTTCTATCTGGTGAATTAAATCTGCGGACAAACATTCCAAAACTGCTGGAGCAACGTAGAAGCTACCGCAAGACACGAAGAAGCAGACTCTGGCATCGACAACCAAGATTCAATAATCGAAGCAAACCAAAAGGATGGCTTGCACCAAGCATCCAGCATAAGCTTGACAGCCATATCAGGCTTGTTGAGAAAATCAAGAGACTGTTGCCAATAACTGAAGTTAATGTTGAAGTTGCAAACTTTGATATCCATAAAATCAAAAACCCAGATGTTCAAGGAAAAGAATACCAGCAAGGAGAGCAGCTAGGTTTTTGGAACGTAAGATAATTTTTTATTCATAGAGATAACCATACTTGTCAGCATTGCTATGGAAAAAAGAACGACCCGATTCTGCAAGTTCACCATATCAATGGCAAAGCAGAAGGTGCAACAGACAGACCAGAAGAACTCCTTACTGTATGCAAGACTTGTCATGATGACCATCATGCAGGTATTGATATCATCCCAAAAAAGAGGATTAAGAATTTCAAGCCAGAGAATTTTATGACTACAGTTCAATGGAAAATAGTTAATGCTCTTGGATGCAAGCATACTTATGGTCATATTACAAAGCACAACCGCATTAAACAAGGATTGCAGAAGTCCCATGTCAACGATGCATTCATCATTGCTGGTGGAACAACTCAAGAAAGATGTAAACCTTACATTGTTAAACAGGTCAGACGCAACAATCGTTCAATTCAGACCAACCGCAAGGGATTCAAACCATCTATCAGAAGGCAGAGATATAAACTTCAGCCAAATGATTTAGTTCGATATGGTGGGAAAGAATGCAGAGTAAAAGGTGTTTTTAGTTATGGTAAATGGATTAGACTTGTTGACAGTACAAAAGAAATCATCGATTCAAACATTAAGAATGTAGAGTTGATTTGTTATGGAAAAGGAATATTTGGATAGAAAAGCCAATTCATCTACCACCAAACATTCGTTTGGAAGTGGTCTTCTTGGAAAAGGCGATAAAGTTAAATAATTTACAATCATATCTTTTTGATTAAATGCGTAAGAAACATTATGATGGTAAACGGCACGATGTATCCGATGCTATTTATGGCAGGCATGGTGAAAAACTATACCATAAAATATATGGTGACGATTGTACCATAATCAGAACTGAAAGAGGCAACGAAATTGATTATAGGGGTGTAGATGCAATTGTTGCATGTCCTGGAAAATCAGATGTTAAAGTTGGCGATAGGTTTAGACCACACTCAACTAAAAAAGGTATGGATTTATGTGATATTAATGATATAACAATTAGAGACAAAGAAACACATATGATTCCAAAAGATTTTATCTATGCTGTTGAGGATAAAGAAAAAAATGCTCTATGTCGTTGGTATCAACTGGACATTCAGCCACTTCTTGCAAAATTTCTTGAGAAAAAATTAAAACCATCATTCAGAGGTATAAATACTGATGGAAACCGTTTTTCTGCATTTGATGTAGATAAATTAAAATATTTAAATTTAGTCAAAAAAAGCTACAATGTTAAAAAACTAGATAAA
>JBDRIM010000082.1:0-2084 GCA_043816005.1 Microcaldota archaeon | reverse complement strand
TGCTTGTTCAAGTCAGGCAGGCGGGAATATTCTGTTCCGGGTTTTCGGTTTCGAGTTCTGTAGAATGCAAATGCTAAAAATCCAAGCAATACAAAAGCAGAAGAACACGCTTCCGTTTGTTTTGGTTTCGCATACTTACCGCATTCGTAATTTCCCTTAGATTTATTCATTGGAATTAAGCCAGGAAATACAACTTTTATTCATGTTGGGATTATTATTTGGATAGCAATTATACTGACAGGATTGAACATCGCCATAACTGTAATAATTGGTGGCAGCAAAAAGAGTACCTGCAAAAAATAACCCCATTAGAAAAACTAAATATAAACTTCGCATATTATGTGCTCGTAGCAATTTAATAAAAAGCTTTAGGTTGAAGAATGAACATGTCATTCACGAGGATGGTTTTAATTGGACTTTTATTTAGCGGAATTATATTTGCAACAACCGCAAAGGACGTGGTTCCTGATTTATCCGGATACACAACTAAAACAGAGCAGGTACTTGACTCAAACCAGAGATTATATGGTGCAGGAGATGGAATTTCAAAATGCAACCTAAGCAACGGATATGTGTTCCAGAAGGTAAATCTTGGTGAGGATATTGAAATCGCAGGCATAGTGTTCCAATGCACTGGAAATAATCAGGATAAAATTAGCGTTGACATTATAGATTCATTGAGAAACAGAACAACGAGCAGCAAAAAAAGCATGATTGTGGATGGAGTAACAATTCATTATTTTGAAGAGAATGTTGGGTTTCCAGATTCCTATGCAGCATATTATTATTACAATAACGGAGACATGCATGTTGAACTTGCGTGTGTTGATTCAGCAAACAAAAATGAAACAAACTGCAAAAAGGTATTGGAAAAATTTGTATCTAAAACAAAGGGGAACATATCGATTTCTTGTTGTTTTTCAATGACAATATTGGCAGCCGTTCTGATGCTGGCATTTAAAGCTAATGCCTGAAATGCCGCACTCCTGTGAAAACCATTGCAATGTTCTGTTCATCAGCAGCTTTAATCACTTCTTCATCACGGATAGAACCGCCAGGTTGGATAACTGCAGTAATACCTCGCTTTGCAGCAGCATCTATTCCATCTCTAAATGGAAAAAATGCATCAGAAGCCATTGCACACCCCTTAAGATCAAGACCAAATTCAGCAGCAATATCAGCTGCAAGCCTGGCAGCGTCAACACGTTTCATTTGACCTGCACCAATCCCAACTACCCTGGTGGGCCTTGCATAGACTATGGAATTTGATTTTACATATTTGCAGACTTTCCATGCGTATTTCATTGAATTCATTTCTTCTTCAGTCGGTTTTCTTTTTGTAACTACTTTAAACTGCCCATCGTGCAGTTTAACATTTCCATCCTGAACAAGTAGACCACCAACAACAGAACGATATTCACGATAGGGTTTGCGTTTTTTATTTATTTCATCGATTTTTAAAATACGCAAATTTTTCTTTTTGGAAAATGTTTCGAGTGCTTTGCTTGTAAATGAAGGCCCAATAACGATCTCAACAAATTTGGAGGTAATTTCAATGGCAAGTTTTTCATCCACTTCGCGATTTACAACAACAACACCACCAAAAGCAGCTTCTGGATCAACAGATCGAGCAAGTTTATACGCTTCTAAAATATCCTCGTGGGAAGCAACACCCGATGGATTATTGTGTTTTACTACGACCGCAGTAGACTCTTCAAATTCCTTGATAAGTTCCAGTGCGGAGTTGCCATCAAGAATATTATTGTATGAAAGTAATTTTCCCTGAAGTTGTTGAGCAGTGGTTATTGAATTCTCACCATCATGATCATCAACATAAAATGCGGCTGTCTGGTGAGGATTTTCCCCATAGCGAAGATCTTGTTTTTTCCTGAAAGTAATATTCAGGTATTCCGGATATAAATCTGATTTTTTGAAGTGTTTTCTAAAATAATTTTCAATTACAGCATCATAATGAGAAATATATTCCCATGCTTTTAGTGCAAATTCTTCTTTTGTTTTGTTGGAAATTTCCCCATTTGTTAATTCTTCCATAATTTTTGGATAATCTGCTGGATCAACCACCA
>JBDRIM010000081.1:0-3976 GCA_043816005.1 Microcaldota archaeon | reverse complement strand
ATTTTGGTACTGGTACTCTTACCAAATCTCTTAGTGATTCATCAGTAGATACTGAAGTTGGGTATCCTCAAGAAGATACTTTTTACATTTCTACTGAAATCAAAAATACCCAGACAATGGCAATCGTTCATCCAGATACTGGGGGTACTTTTAGATTGTATTACTTTTATTCTGGTTCTCCAAATTTTGATCAAAAATCATCCGCAACTACTGTAATCGTCAAAGATCAAAAACCATCTCTGGCAATTGCACCCTTCCCCAAGACCTCAATTACTGTAAAACCCGGTGTTGGAAAAGGAACATGGCTTCAGATTTATGCTTACAATCTTGGTGATTTGCCAATTGAAGTTACTGGCGTATTTGCAACAAGCAAAAGCGGAATTGGTGAAACTGTAGCTCCCTATTGGGAAGCTCTTGGATGTTCTGGATTCATTCCAGGCATACCCTGTATTACTTCCAACGGCTTCAGTACAATTGCACACAAGGAAGTAATCCTGCCATCCACATCAAAGAATCTCTATGTTTGGGTTGAGGTTCCTAAAAAAACTCCTTTAGGTACCTATGCTGCTGAAATGCAATTCACTTACACTTATTCTGGTATTGCGTGTTCACAACCTATTTTCACAACTTCATACACTCTTGTTGTTGAGGCAGATACAAATGGTTCCGGCACTCCAGATAATTATACTGTAAAGCTAACTCCTCCAAGCACTACTCTTGCCGTTGGCGGAACGCAGACTTTCGTTACCACGTGCTTCATCAATAATAGTATCCTTTATCCGTGCAACAATGTGAAATACACTCTTTCCGTTCCATCCATAGGAAAACTATCCAGTGAAACAAATGCTGGGGTTATTTTCACTGCAAATAAATTAGGAAATACATCGCTCATTGCAACGGAAACTCCAACTGCAACTGGAGTTCCAGTGGCCATTACTGCTTTGATATCAGTTACAAATGGCACTAATAATGGAACCAATCCCAATGGAACCAATCCCAATGGAACCAATGGCGGTGATGATACCACTAAAAAAGCATGCAAGATCACACCATCTCCACTTTCTGTTCCGCCTGGTGCAATGAGGTATTTTGTAATACTTTGTAAGCAAAAGGATGGAAGTTACCAAAGCTGTTCTGCTTCTGTTGGCTGGGATGTTTCTTCAGTTAGTGGTGCAACAAAACTATATGAAAACAATTTCTTTGTGCAGGTTAAATTCGATAATCCACTTACACCTGGTACCATTGTTGCAACTGTTGATGGAGAAACATGTACCGTACCAATTACGGTTGGAAGTGGGAATTGCATTGAACTAAGTTAATTTTTCCTTTTTCTTATTTTGATTTAGCTTTATTTTTCCGATGCAAGCTAATCTCTAAAATTTGATGGATAAATCTGATTTTTAGTGTTAGCTAGGAAAAAAATTAATTCCGTACAAAAAAGGTATATTTATATACATATACTGCATAAATATATATTATGAAAGACGTACAAATACAATTGATGCATTCACCAACACTTAATACTGTGATTATGGTGGAGGCAGTACTCCGAGAGGCAAAAGAAATAATCAAAATCTCAGAATTAAAACGAAGGCTTCCAAAGCAGGTAATGCATTCTACATTGATTCAGATATTAGATTACCTTCAATCAAGCGGAAAGATATTTATTACTACTAAAGGAATCGTTTGGGTGTATCGTTCTCCAGCCGAACTAGAAAAGATCAAACAAAGGGGATTGGAGATATGAATAACAAACGCCCAGTTAAAGTTATTCTATTGGATCAAGCTAAGATACAGTTTGAAGAACTCAATCGGATTGCCGGTGAACAACATGTGAACGGAATATCTAATTCAGATGAGATACAATTATTAAAATCGATTAAGCAGAAATCCGAACTCCTAAAAACAAATCCAACATATGGAGATAAAATTCCTCGTGAATTAATCCCAAAAAATCTGAATGTTTCGAATCTATTTCGCGTAGAACTTACAGGTTATTGGAGAATGTTATATGCACTTGATGGTAACCAGATCGAAATTGTTGCGTTTATTCTTTATTTGATTAATCATCCTACCTATAATAAATTATTTGGATATCGGAAAAAATAATGTTAAAATCAATTTCTAAGAAACTGTGAAATCCGTTTGTTGTGTCTATCAAGTTTTTTTCTTATTTTATATCTCAAAACTTTCAAGCAGTTTAGGAATATACACTTCATAATCTTTTTCCAGATATTCTTTCAAATCAGTTTTTTCTCCGTGAATCAGGAACACTCTCTTCAATCCTTTTACTGATTTTGCAAATTGAAGCAGTTCATTAAAATCAGAATGACCAGATATCTTTATCTGATCTATTTTCATTTTTATTTCGATTTCCTGTCCATCTATTTCTATTTTGCGTTCTCCACTGATTATCTTTTTTCCGCGTGTTCCTTCTGCCTGGTAACCCACAAATATCATTTTATTCTTAGGATTGTTTGCCAATTTTTTGATATAAAACAGTACTGGCCCACCGCTGAGCATTCCTGATGTTGAAACTACTATGCATGGTTCTTTCAGTACATCATCACGTGTTTTTGAAATGGATTTATGGAATGATTCGCTTTTGAAAGGATCCGAATCACTCATGAGTATTCTTTTTTTGATATCCTCGTTAGCATAATATGCGTTATGCCGGTATATTCGCATAGTTTTGCCTATCATTCCTTCTATGAATATCCTGGTGGGTTTCATTGCACCTGAGCGCATATAATCATCAAGTGCCATCAGTATTTCCTGGGCCCTTCCAACTGCAAAACATGGTATCAGAACATGTCCGCCTTCATCCAGTGTTTCGTTTATTGATTTTATCAGTTTTCCATAAGAATCCTTGAATGTTGGCAGATAGTCATTCTTTCCGCCATATGTTGTTTCCATTATCAGGGTGTCTGCTCGTATTCCCATTTCAGCAGGCGCAAGTATCCTTGTTTTTCTGGTACAGATGTCTCCGGTGTATAAAATTGTGTTCTTGTTGTTTCGAAGTTTTATCATCGCACTGCCCATTATATGGCCGGCATAGTGCATGGTGATTGTGAATCCCTTTCTTAGTGGTTCGTGGTATTCAATTATTTTTGCTTCCTGCATTATTGTATTAACTTCCTTTTGAGTAAATGCTTTTTGTTCCTGCAGGTTGCAATAATCTGCAAGTAAAACTCCAAGGAGATCACGTGTTGGTTTTGTCATAAACACCTCTGGTTTTGTTTTTTTTGTAAACATATGAGGTAAATACCCGGAATGGTCTAGATGGGCATGACTTATAATCACATTCTTTATTGTTTTTTCCTCATTAATTAGCGGGTACTCTATTTTTTCACCAAGTTTTATGCCGCAATCCAGAAGTATGCTCTTTTTTTGGTGTTCTAGGTGGATACAGCTTCGTCCAACTTCTCCAGCACCACCATAAAATGTAATACCCATTATCATCAATATCCTAGCAGTATCTTAGCCTTTTCACTCATCTTTTCCGGGGTCCATGGAGGTTCGAATACCACTTCCACGGTTATATCTTTGTCTTCTCCAAGTTCTTCAAGCCTTTTTTTAATGTCTTCAAGTATGGTGGTAATCATCGGACATGCCGGAGTTGTGAATGTCATTTTGATTACTGCTTTTTTCCCCCCAGTTATATTTATATCATAGATAAGTCCTAATTCTACAATATCCACCCCAAGTTCAGGGTCAACTACCATTTTTAGTTTTTTTGTTATGTTTTCTTTTTTCAACATAATTTTTTTATGATACAAAGCCTTTTAATCTTCTTTTAACATCTTTAATTAGGTGAAAATTATGAAAGAATTAACAGTGACTACCGCAAACGCTTTAGGTTCGCTTGCTGCCGTGGCAGAGGCTTTAGGTTCTGTTGGCGTGAACATAGAATCCATTTCCTGCTATGGTTTTGAAGATAGGGCAATATTTCGTGTGCTCACTGCCGATGTTTCAT
>JBDRIM010000080.1:0-26478 GCA_043816005.1 Microcaldota archaeon | reverse complement strand
GACTATGAAAGCTTTACCTATATCTTTCTTACTGATTCTTGAAATATATGTCACATAATCTTCATTTTTTACGTCAAATGATTGAAAATAGAAGGTGTTACCATCATTATCAACCATTGTTATGTTTGCTTTAACTGGAGTAACAACTGGAAAACCTGGTTTATTGTACAGTATAAAATAAACGTAATAACTCCTACTTGTTCTATTTTTTACCATCTCAAAATAACTTGGGTAAATAATTTTCTCATCAGGATTTCCAAAGAAAGGCAAAGATATTAGTTGTCCATTTGAATTTATGGTTGTATTTTGGTTTGCATTTGTATTTTGGGTTGCATTCACAATGAAAAATACTACAACTGCAACGATGAGGATAGCTCCAACAATTAACAAAATAGATTCAGTCTTCATAAATCAATCACTCAGTACTATTTTATATATTTAGTTGCGGTGTAATTTACGTCATTTGTCAGTGTCAGTTTGTTATGCTTTCAACTAGGCAGTTTCTGGTCCTGCCTTTTCGCTTTTCGTTCCGTAATCTGCTGCTTCTGCAGCCCACCAACTACCATATTTCTCTCTTACTTTTTCTTCTATTGGTTTGGATTCTTTTATGGCCTTTTCAACATCTTTCTTCTCTATCAATTCGCGTTTATCTGTTTTGGCCATGTCACCGGCCATTTTTATTATGCCACTTAGATTCCTAAGCCGTAGAGTAAAACCATTTACAGTATCTATTTTCCTAGCAATATTTCGTGCTTCATCAACCATAAGATTGACTGCCGCTTTATTAGCATGTGGTATTTTACCATCCTTGATGATCTCTTGTGCAATAAATTGTATTATTTTATCTTCATTTTCTTGGTTGTCTTCCATATAAGCATTCATCAAAACTTCGTAGCCATCGCCACGTATACGAGATCTTAATGGGGGGACAATAGACTTCAAATCATTAATGTTGCACGCGCCGACAAAGATAAATTCACATGGCACTCCTTCAACACGAACTGCAGCACCACTGCTCATTGGGTTTCTACCAACAACAGTAAATTGTTTTTCTTGCATTGCAGTGAGTATATGTCTTTGAATTTCCCCTAGGGTTGAAAGTTCATCTATAAACAAAACACCTTCGTGTGCTTCATGCACTGCACCAGGTACAACTCGCGTATACGATGCAGTACCAAGATTTGGATGGCCACCATAAGGATCATGTCTTATGTCTCCTAATAATTCTGTTTCACTTCCTCCACTTGCCTGTACAAATGTTGGTCTTTTTAACGGAACCAAGACTTTTCTCTTTGATTTTCTGCTTATCTCTTCAAGCTTTTTTATTTCAGCTTGTTTGAGCATGAGTATTTTACCCTCTGATGTTCTATCATATATGATAATCTCTTCTTTGCCTGTTATGTCCCTTCTTGTTGTTGCAACTCTCATTCTGTCTCCTTCATTTGTGTGCATATTTCCTTGCTGTGGCATATTAAATTTTTCGAACATATTTTTCTGTGATTTTGCTGCACCGCATTGTGGGCATACTATTTCTGTAAAAGAACTTAACGCTGCGCATCTTCTACATCTAAAACCAAATCTCTCAGAAACAAAAGTTGGAACATCAAAAGGTCCGACCTCAGTTCCAATTTGTTTTTCTTGTTTTATTTCCTTTTTAATTTGATTATCATCTCTTATCTCAACAATTGGTCTTTCAGGGTTTTCAGGATTGTCTAGTACTGATATTTCATATTTAGGAATAGTAAGGACGCTTGCAATTGCCTGTGCAATCATGCTTTTTCCAGTTCCTGGTGGTCCTACAAGTAAAAGATGCCTTCTTTGGTAAGGTACCATCTTAGCAATTTCTACTGCCTCAGACTGGCCTATTATTCTTTCAAACGGATCTTGTGGGATGGTAACATCTCTGGTCGTTTCGAATTTCATAATCATATTTCCAACTCCATATTTATAATTGCTCTTCACATTTAATTCATGGCATTGAACGGCTTTTCAATAATAAAAAACAAAGAGGTTTTTATGGCATATCAGCCTTCCATTCCAGATCCCAACACGCTTGATCTGTCTATTGTCACAGACAATCTTATCATGATTCTATCAATTTTGGCAGTAATATTTCTAGTTGCTTTGATCGTCTACTTTTTGTTTCGAGGAAAAGGAGAGTATTGGCGTTAGCTTACGCTATAACTACTAAGTTTTTACCGCGCTTGTTACTAAACGCTAGGGAACTTCGTTCCCTGCGCCCATGGAACATAGTTCCATCAGGAAGCGCGAAAAAGAGATTTTCCTAGAAACCCTGGTCAGAGTTTCTAGGAGTGCTCTTTTATTGGGAGGATAACAAGTGTGGTCAGCACTTGCCATCGATTCTCATAAAAATTGCTTAGAAGCCCTAGTCAGGGCCCCTAGGCAGAGTGGGAGGATAACAAGTGAGAACGGACCATAAAATTTGAGAGAGGCGGGAGGTACGATCCGTTCTCATCCTTGCCATCAATATTTTTTTGTTAATTACGGAAAGAAGTAAACCTTCTTCCCAACTTGTTGTTTTTTCAACAAGTTCATTCCGAAGAGGCGATTAAGCCTTGCTGATGCCGCGTTCTTACCTCGATATTTGAACTTTATTCGGACTTCTTCTGCAGATACTTTTCCTGTTTCTTTTACGAAACTGAGCATCTGTCCGTCTATTTCAGATAATACACGTTCTTCAGCTATTGCATTCAAACTTGGTTTTTGGCCAGTTTTTGCTTCTATCTGCTCCAGTTTCTGGAGGATACTTTTTAGCAGTCTGTTTGTGTTTTCCCGTTCTTCAAGTAAGCGGTAAACCATCTCGCCGAGTATTATCGGGTCCCTGAATTTATCCATGTTCTGTTCGAGGTCACTTCGTATTTCTTTGGTGAACGCGCTGTCAATAGGTTTAAATTCTTTGTTGCTGTTGTCTTTCATAAGCATCACCGTGTTGCGATGAAATCACGCAACTGTCATGATATGATCATGATACATTTATAAAGCTATTGTGCTTTTTTTACACAGGTGTCCATTTGGTACGATTATTTTCACTTGCAGATCGGATTTTATCCTCATTTAAAGCAAGAGACCAAAGAAAGTTAAGAAAACTGAACGACGAAGTTCTGAAAGTTAGCTATCTTGAATTTAACAAAGTAACCTACAATCTTGGAACCCTTTCTTATGTGCTTTCTAAAATTGTTTCAAAACCACGTTTTCTCAGCTCAGCATGTTCAACTTCATTGAATGCAATAGAAAAACTCCTTGCAAAACTTGCAAACAGAATAGATGTTGCACAGGAAGATGAACTACTAACTATTTTTTCTGATCTTGAAAGAACAATTGCTCATCTTGAAGAAAGAGACCCACGGTTCATAATCAATTTGGTTGCAAAAGGAAAACTCAAAATGGCAGCTACATTTTATGCACAAGGTATGAGTCTTGGTGTTGCTGCTGATATGACTGGTTTGGATAAACAAGAGATTTTGGACTATGCTGGAGAAACAATGATGTTTGATCGGCTTAAGGATGAAATAAAAATCAGCGATCGGATGAAAATAGCAAGAAGACTCATTAGCCAATAATTTTTTGTTTCGGGGGCCAGCCCCCTGGTCCCCAAACAAGACTTCAAAAAAACATCTAACAAAAATTTATAAATTAAAAGCGCGAGACAATCCTATGGCGCGTGATGTCCTCTGCGATTCTGGTGTACTCATATCTCTTACTGCAGGATGTCTTGACAGTCTTGTTCGTTTTTTCGCAGAAAAATACAATGTTAGGTTCATCATCCCTCCTTCTGTAGAATATGAAACGGTTACAAGACCGCTTCATAGTAATTTACGCAAATATCTTTTCTCAGCAATTCGAATAAAAGATGCGATTGCAGATGGGGTTGTGGTTGTTGTAGATGCAAAAATAGAAACAGAAACAAGAAGGTTGATGAATGCAGCAAATAATATGTTTTATATCAAAGGCAAACCAGTCAGATTAATTCATTATGGCGAATCGGAAGTGCTTGCACTGGCAAAGGAAACAGGTGTAGAAACAATTCTCATAGATGAAAGAACTACGCGACTGTTAATCGAAGGACCTTTTAAACTGAAGGGACATTTGGAAAAAGAATTTCAAGTTAATGTTATGATTAATAAAAACAGCTTTAGAGAACTGGCAGCTACGGTATCTAGTCTTGATGCTTTGCGCAGTAGTGAATTGGTTATGCTTGCCTATGAAAAAGGATACTTCAAATCATTCCAAAAACTTCAAAAAGAAGCACTCGAAGCTGCATTATATAAAATGAAATATGCTGGTTGCTCAATAAGTTTTGAAGAAATTACTGAATATCTGTCGATGGTGACAAAATGAGTTCATTTTGTCTGAGTAAAAATCAGAATTTTTACATGGTGAAATGATGCAGCAATTTTTAGACGCTGCTCCAAGTGATAAAGTTCGAATTGTAGTTGATCATCGGGAGGACAAACTTTTTGATGAATTTTTTAAGGGTTGGGGAGCAGAAGTAGATCGCCGTGTTCTTGATGTTGGGGATTTTCTTTGTTCATCCAAAGTTGTTGTTGAACGTAAAACTCGTTCTGATTTTGAATCATCAATAATTGACGGAAGACTATTTACTCAAATGCCAAATTTAATACAGAATTACGAACGAGTTATCATAATTATCGAGGGAACAAGTCCAGACGAAAGAATCAGTCGCAGTGCACTTCTTGGTGCATATGCTGCAATAATGACTGATTTTGGTGCATCATTGATATTTACTCGAGATAAGGAAGCAACTGCTGATTTAATTTTCAATCTTGCAAAGCATGAACAGATTGCAAAAAAAGTACCAATGAGAATTTATGCAAAAAAACACACAAATACTCCATCTCAAGCTGCACGTGCGATAGTTGAAATGTTTCCATCAATTGGTCCTAAGATGTCGAAAAAACTACTTGCTCATTTTGGTACAATTGAAAATCTAATTAACGCCAGTGAAAAGGACATTACCTTTGTTGTAGGTAAGAAAAGAGCAAAAATGATTCGTGATATTTTATCATACGAATACGTCGAAGATGAAGATAAGTCGATGTATTAATATTTCTTATGTGTGATTATCTGATATGCAAATCCCATGCAATGGTTTAGTAATTGGTCTCGATTCGTCAGAAGGTGGCATTGCATTCCTCTCTCATGCTCATTCTGATCATACTAAAGGGATAAAAAGACACAAACAAATAATTTCCAGTTTTGAAACTTTAGATCTAGCAGGTCTGGAACTCGATCCACTTCCTGAGCCAAATGGTGTCAAAATGATTGATGCCGGCCATATTCTTGGTGCAAAGCAACTTGTTGCAGACTGTGATGGTGAAATAGTTGTTTACACAGGTGATATTTGTACCAAGCCAAATATTTTTGGTATGAAAGCAGAAATTCCCCAGTGTGATAAACTTATTATAGAAGCAACATATGGAGATCCGAGATATGTTTTTCCTCCTGCAGAAGATGTTCATGCAATGGTTCACAAATGGATCAATGATAATCAACAGAATAATCTTTTGATCGGGTGCTATGAGCTTGGCAAAGCACAAGAGATGATAAGAATTCTCAATGAATGCGGTGTTGTTCCAATTGTTCCAAAAAAAACTGAAGCATTTTGTTCAATCTATGAAAAATACGGAGTAAAATTAGATCGTATTGAAGTTGGAACAGAAGAAGCAGAAGAAACTATGAAAAAAAGTTTTGTTTCTATTGTTCCAATGAGCAAAGCGAAAAGATATTTTGCCTATCGTCTTGCACAGGCATTTGAACGACCTACTTTTTGTGCAGTTGCAACTGGTTGGGCACTTCACTATCGTTTTGATACCGATACTGCATTTCCTTTGAGTGATCATGCAGATTTTCACGATCTTATTGATTATGTTGAACAATCTGAAGCAAAAAAAGTTGAATTCTTCTGTGGAGATGGAAAAGAGGTACTGAAAAGCAGAAGGGGAATTCTTTTAAATAGATAATCGCACGTTCTAATGTTAGTCACAGCTAGCAAACTATTTTTGCTCCGCAAAAATTAGCGTAACTAGTTTTTGTGAAACTTTTTACTAAAAAGTTTCATGGCCACGATGTTTTTGGTTTTTGACCAAAACTCGCGGCCAGAATTGAAGCAACTGCTTCAATAGGATGGCCACGATAGTATAAAGGCCTTTTGGATAAGTATCAACTAATGCCAAAACCCCTGGGAAAAGGCATGAGGTAAAACACCAAAAGAGCGTATACTGGTAGTATGGGGGCCTGTGGAGCCCTAGACCCGAGTTCGATTCTCGGTCGTGGCCCTTTTTACCTTTTTAGGAAAAAGGTAAAGCCAAAAACTGGCTGTAAAAGGCTACACTTGTTTCTGACGGTGAACAACCAATTACTAAACTTTAACCTCGCATAAAACATGTGTTCCTGTGAATGCAGGGTCAACTGCAGCATTGGATTTACTAAAATTAGCTCTTATCTGTACTGTTGTTCCAGATTTTACTCCTCGTTCCAAAAGATCGTTTGCTAATCTATGATAAAAACTATCAACAATCGTTCTATCTAAAATTGCCTTAACAACTGAAATGGGGACTGTTGTGTTAATCTTAAGTGGCTTTAATAATTTTTTCCCATCCTTTTCCGTAACTTTGTAAAATATTAATTCTACTCGTTCATTTAGTGCAGCTTGTCTTTGCATTCTTCTTAAATTGACCATAATCATGACCTATTATACTCGGTATTTTATTTAACTTTTTTTACTGAACTATCAACTTCTCTTTCTAAGTAATCAATGTCTAAACCACCACTTAATTCCAAGAGTATATTATAGATGACTGCAGCTATGAATCCAAATATAAACATCACAATAGAACCCACAACGACCCCGACTATTCCCGTACCTAAACTAATCCCAATTCCAATCAAAACTGTAGTTATATTTGCTCCAGCAGCAAGACTTAAGAGTGTAAGAATTATTGTTGCAATCCCATACAAAACTAAACCAAGAAGTCCAAAAATAAAAGTCCAAAGAGCAAGTAGTTTACCAAAAGATACTGCGCCAATATGTATCAAAGTAAGTTTCATGATCTAAATAATTGAATAAACTATTTAATACGCCATATTCCCTGTTTTAGTTGTTATTTGTGGTAAAAGGAGTAGATTTATAAAGACATTTAATAATAATTATAATTAATGTCCACTCACAAGTTTCCTTCCAAAACCATCGGCAGTGTTGAAAAAATCGGTAGTGGTAAGGTTGGCGGAAAAGGTCATAATACATGGGCAATGGCACATCACCTGCAAAGTCAGGGGATAGCAAGAATTCCAACTGTGAAAATGCTTGCTACTGATGTTGTAAGTGCTACTTCATCTAATCTTAATGAACTCTCATCATTTTTAAGCACAGTACATCTTAGAAGTGGTTACATGGCTGTTCGTTCATCTGCTTTATGTGAAGATGGAGCAGTTAGCTGTGCAGGTGTATTTGATACTAAATTTTTAAAATACACAGGAGATAGTATTGAACTTGCATCAGTTGTCCAATCAGTTGTTTTAACTTCCCTTTCTCCTGCATGTAGTGCTTTTGTTGCAAGAAATCAGTTAGAACCCGGACTAGCAATTCTTATTCAAAGCGTCGTAGGTGGTCCTCTTTCTGATCAGCATTTTGGTCCTGCATTTAGTGGGGTCTTAGATACATCATCTATAAATGGTGAAGGTACTCTCACTCTGTCATTTGTACTTGGACTTGGTACTATTGCAGTAGGTGATTCAAAATCTGCTAACACAGCAATACTTAGAAGGGGTCATTTTGGTAAAAATGATTTCATTGTTCATGTTAATCAAAAAGACGCAGAATTTCTTGATGCATCTGGTAAACCAGTTAAACTAAGTGTAAAAAGGGCATTAGAATTACTCAACTTTTCTTCAATGGATGAAGCAGTTGGTGCATTTTTGTCACGTTACGTTATCCCATTAAATGCACTTTCTCTTATTTTGGAACCACATTTTGCACCATCTCCACTTGATATTGAATTTGCTACTGCACCAAGCAAAGGTAAACGGCTTTATGTGGTTCAAGCTAGACCATCTCATCTTTCTCGAGCTTACAATCCAGATTATCCACAAAATGTCAATGAACAAAAAATTCTCTCTGTTTCTCGTACTGTTCTTGGTGCAGTAACAGTAAAAGCACCAATGATCGTTAACTATATAACGAAAGATTATCTAGACGATGCTAAACAGGGGTTTCCTTCTCTCTTGGCTTTAGATAGACTCGGTAAACCTTACATTTTAATTGTACCTCCAGAAGCAACATCATCACAATTTGAAAACCCTCCATTTTCACAATTACATAATCTGTGTTTTGTAGTTGAAAAATTAACTGATGCACAAGTTCATGATATTGGATTAACTGGAGTTGATCATATGTCTCGGTTATTATATGAGTCAAAAGTAGGTTACATGGAAGGTTATGTGAACTTCGAAAGACTCAGAGCAAATTCCACAGTTGATCGTTCAATTCCGCATTTAATTGTTTATCATGGTAATTTTGTTGCTGCAGTGTGTGGCACCAATCACAAAGGAGTATTATTTTTTAACTAGTATAATTTTTTGATTTTTTCCAATATTTTGCCTAATTTTTCAATATCTTCAACTGTGTTATAGACGTATCCGCTAGCTCTTACAGCGCCTTCTTTTGCACCCATTGCTTCCATAGCAGGTTGAGCACAAAAAAATCCACTCCTTACTGCAACTCCTTCCTGATCAAGAGCAAGTGCAATGTCATGTGCTTTTGCACCTTTGAATCCAAATGAATAAAGTGCGCCATGTTTTTGGCTGCTTTTTGGTCCGTAGATAACCGCACCAACTGCAGTAAGTTCATTATAAATCGCATTTGCAAGTCTTTGCTCATGTTTTTCGACTTCATCCATCCCAATTTTGTTAAGATAATTACAGGCAGCTGCAAACCCAACAATCCCTGCATAATGCTGTATCCCACCTTCAAACCTAGTTTGGTCTTCCATCTCAACAACTTTATTTGGTTGCACTGTTTTTACTGTTCCGCCTCCGACTATAAGTGGTGCGAGTTTGTTTATATATTCTTTTTTACATGCCAAAGCGCCAATACCAGTTGGTGCAAGCATTTTGTGACCTGAAAAACATAAAAAATCAACATTCTCTTTTTTGAAGTCAGCTTTATGGTGCGGAATACCCTGTGCCCCATCAACACAAATAAGTGCACCACTATCATGTGCCATTTTTGCAATGGATCTGATTTCTCTTCCTGTCCCAGTGGAATTGTTCCAGCTATGTGTTACAACAAGCGCAGTTTCATTGTCAATTGATCCTGAGAAATCTACATTTCCTTCATCATCGCATCTTACAATTTCAAGATCTATTCTTCCGTTATCTCTCAACCTCATTAATGGGAGAAGAACCGAGTGATGTTCCATAGTACTTGTTATTACCTTTTTTCTTTTAGAATAATCGAGTCCATTAGCAACAATGTTTAGTGCTTCAGTTGCATTTCTTGTCCATATTATTTCTTCACTATTAGCACCTATGAATTTTGCAACTATTTCGCGTGATTCGTCGAGTTTTTGATTAGTTTCACGTCCAAGACGATGGGAACTTCTACCTGCACATGCCCCTAATTTTTTATAATATTCTCCTTCAGCTTCTATCACTTGTATGGGTTTTAGCGAAGTGCATGCACTATCAAGATAAATCGTATCCGGATTGTTCAAAAGAACTGGAAAATCTGTTCTAATATTCATTTCCACCACTGTCCAAATAGACAACCAACTTCTTTTACCAAACTGTCTCTTTTTTCTATCTCACATTTCATCTGATCTAATGTTTTTGGTCCAATTACTGGTTTTCCATTTATGAAGAATGTTGGTGTTGCGTATATATGTGCATCTTTACCTTGTTGCACATATTCTGCAAGTTCTTCTTCAGTTTCATTGTTATCATAGCATCTGTTGAATTCAGTCATATTCAATCCTACATCCTCAGCTATATTTTTTATTGCAATTATTCCATCGGTGGTGCAAACATCCTGTTGTCTAAATATCTCTTTTTGGAATTCAAAATGCTTTCCCTGGTCTCTTGCACACAAAACTGCATTTGCTGCATCCGAACTGTAATCATGGTTTGGTAGTGGGAATGGTTTAAATACATAATAAATTTCTCCATCATACTCGTTCATTAATTCATTTACTACTGTTTCAGCCTTTTTAGTGTATGGACAAGTAAAACACCCAAATTCAACAATAACAAGACTGGCATTTTGATTCCCGCTATTTATTCCATTATATGAGGTTGGTGCTATCAAGTCTGTTGGTTCGCTAAATCTTCCATAGTCCCCAGTAATATCATTGAGTACGCAACTGTTTGTGCTTCCAGGACCATCACAATTTCCATAAACATAGAAATTATAGAAACCATATACTGTATAAGCAAAACTTGCAACAGTTAAAATAACAAAAAGCCAAGAGAAAACTACGAACTGTTTATTGAGTAATCTAGCAGCGCCAGGTGAAAATTTAAGTAACCCGGACACTAATTTTGCTTTGATTCTATCATCTAGCCCAGTATCGCATGGTTTTAGTGTTAATGTTTTAAAGACACACTTTAGGCCTTCTCTTGCTAATGGACGATATTTAGCTGAGAAGATTGACATCACTGCAAATACAAAAAATGCGATTATACAAAGTACCATTACAAGTTTCACCACGTATTAACTTATATTTTTACGCTTTTATCATGGTCCCAACCACGCAACTTGATCCGAAAACACTAATCACACCTATTAGAGCAGCCAACACACCACCAAATGCAGCACTAGTACCTACTACCATATACTCAACAATCGGAGCACTGTAAAATTCCGTTGCAGCTTTAAAGAAACCAAGATTTATTGCCACTTTTTCAAGGCCATCTGGATGTTCTGATGCAAAAGGTAAAACCAGGGCAACTATCAAAAATGATATGCCCGTCCCTACCAATGCAGCTTTCCATGTTAAGTTTTGTAATCTATTTGTGAATATTGAAAAAGCTACAGTTATCAGTCCTTCACTTATACCAATTATTGCATGGGTTATTGCCATTGCAATTAAAGCAGGCAAAAAGCTTACTGTTCCACTTAATGCCAACTCTACCGTACAAGCAATAGAAGCGGCCAAAACCGAGAACCACGAAGCTACAAATCTTTTTGCCAGTTCATTTATTTGTAATTTGTTCATGGCAAAATTTGCTGCATACACTCCCACAATTCCCATATTGAATATATTTGTTCCAAGCGCAAGCACACCTCCATCTCCAAAAACAATGGTTTGGATCAGAAGAACAATGGTCATGGAAATTACTGCACCATCAACTCCGAGAATCAATAGGGCAAGTGTAGCTCCTATCAAATGACCGCTTGTGCCGTCTGCGATTGGAAAATTAAGCATCTGTGCAAGAAATATAACTGCTGAAACTGTTGCTATCGCCATAATTTTCGAATTTGAAATATTTTTTCTTAAATTTTTGAATGCTAAAGCTATTGGTATTACTGACAACAGCATAAACAAGACACAAATCCAACTCGTTAGAAATCCATCTGGCGTGTGCATGATGCTTTATATCCATCATCTTTTTTAATTCCAGCCATTAATTTTATTCTAATGAGGGTTTTAGTATTTGGTAATTATTTAGTTAAGGAAGATTCTCTTGCCCTAAAATTGATCAAGTCACTCTCCAAAAAATTTCCAGATGTTGAATTCAAGGAATTTGATAGTGCCGAAAACCTTGAATCAGAAGGAAGGAATCTGATTATCCTTGATGTTGCAAAAGGAATAGAAAATGTGACACTTTTGGATGGTCTTAATGACCTCGAAACAACTCATGCATATTCGATGCATGATTTTGACCTTTCAGTTACATTGAGGATACTTAAAAAAATCAAAATAATTGATAGTGTGAATATAATCGCAGTTCCTGTTGATTATAATGAAAAAAAAGCGTTTGATGGCGTAGTTAGAGTTCTTTCCACTTTACTTTCAAAAAGTGAGTAGCGCAACTCATGCATGGATCATAGGCTCTTATTAATTTTTCAATTTCAAGAGGTATGTCTTCTCTTTTCATTCCACGGTCAAGTCTATCTTGTACCAAAGCACCAATATCTTTGTCTATTTTTATTTGATTTTGTGACGTTGGTATAACTAGGTCAATGAACTCAATCTTTCCGGCGTCATCGATTTTTATGTTGTAATATAGGGTCCCCCTTGGTGCTTCAAGAACTCCAATCCCTTCTGATTTCTTTGGCGTTATCACAAGTTTTGGTTCTTCTTTGAATTCACTTTCTTCAAGAAGCTCTATGGCGCTATCTATACAATGAATTATCTCTATGGCCTGTGCAAGATTATTTTGGTATATATTTTTTGAAGGAAAAACTTTCAAATATTTTGCCAAATCCTTTTTGGTATTTTTATGAAGAGTATCTTTGCTAATATTTAATCTTGCCAAAGCACCTACAACATATGGTTTACCTGCATATTCAAACCCAGGCGCCTGTGAATATGGTATTACAAATTTTTGAAGATGGTCTCGAAAGTTTCTTTGAGCTATACAAATCCCATCAGATGTCATTAGATGGCCGCCAAGATAGCTAAATCTATCATTTACTAATGCAATATAAGTGGTTTCAGTATCTAATTTGAACTTGGCTTTGTAGAATATTTCTACAAACTCAATTGCAGGCTGACGTATTCTTTTGAGTATCTCTACAACTTTTTTTACATCATCAGCTTTTGGCAGTTTTAAGAATCCACCAACTTGTGGGAATGGTGAATGTACTGCTCTCCCCCCAATCATAATACTAAGGTCATTTCCTGCAGATTTGATGTCAAATGCCTTATGAACAAGGTCATGTTCATATCCTTCATCTGCGAAATCCAAAACAGAATCTTTATTAAAAATATCAGGAAGACAAAAGAGGTAAAGATGCATTGCATGATCTCTTATGTTCAATCCATAAAGAAGCAGATCTCTAAGTTTTATCGTCTGTTCTGATGGTTTAACCCCAAGGGCATTTTCAACGCTATTTATACAACCTAAAAGATGCGCTATCGAACACGTGCCACATATTCTTGAAACTATTTGGTGAACTCCTAATGCTGGTTTTCCAATAACTGCCTCATTAAAGAATCGCTTATTTTCGTCTATTTTGAGTTTTGCACGTACAACCACGCCTCTTTTTATCTCTACTTCTAAGTCAGTGTGTCCCTCGATTTTACTTAAATTTTTTATTGTGATATCAAAACTTTGGCTATGCATCTTTTTCCTCTCCAATTTTGAATAACTTCAGGTATTTATCAAGCACGTTCAGAAATGTTCTTTCAACCATTGGGCATCCATCCACCTTGTCGTCAACCTTAATTATTTCATCCAACCTCAAAACATTTTCATATAAATTCCACTTGTATAAGAATGGTCTTATCTTTTCTTTGACGTGTTCTGGAAAATTATTTCTCTGTGCTGATGGGTACCCACTACATGCGCATGCTCCTATAGCAACAACATACTTTGATTTTGCCCTTATTTCAAGCAATTTTTCTTTATCTCTGTCGTTTGATATTGCACCTTCCACAAATGCAACATCCAAATCTTCTAATACATTCTTTGATTTCAGCATTTTGCAGTATTTAAAATTAATGACCTTTTTCCAAGCAAAATAATTTTTATTTAGAAGTTCTACGAATAGTATGGAACTATCCTCACAACAGGTAAATGTGAACCAACCTATACTAAGTTTTTTCATTAAATGAGATTATTAGCCAGAGTTTAAAATCCTTTTATGCGAACAGTAATTATGAAAGATTATTCAAAAGGCATTATGTTAGCTTTAATTACTGCTATTATCAGTGGTATTTCTGTTTTTGTCAATGGATTTGCAATAAAACTTTCTGATCCTATTGTTTATGTGACTTTGAAAAATGTTGGCGCACTTGTCTTCCTTGTTGTCATTGCATTTGCATTAAACGAACTAAAAAATCTCAAAAAGCTGTCGAGAAAACAAATTGGTATGCTTGTTCTTATAGGTATTATTGGTGGTAGTGTTCCATTTGCCCTTTTCTTTTGGGGACTTAAACTTGGTGGCGCTGCAATCAGCTCATTTATATTCCGTTCATTATTCATTTTTGCAGCTGTTTTTGGCTACCTTATACTTAAGGAAAAACCAGAAAGGAACGATCTTATTGCAGCATTTTTGATTCTTGCAGGGAATGCTTTGCTTGTTTCTGGTGAACTTTCATTTGGGTTAGGTCAGGTGCTTGTGCTATTTGCAACATTACTTTGGGCATTGGAGTACACATTATCTAGAAAGATGTTGAGTGAAGTTGCACCTCGTACTGTCATGGTTTCAAGAATGCTATTTGGTTCTATTGTACTTCTTTGTTTCTTATTTTTTACTGGCTCTTTTAGCGATCTTTTATCGTTTACGCCTGGAGTTTTGCCATGGTTGGCGTTAACATCTCTTTTGTTGTTTGGTTTTGTTTCAGCATGGTATTCAGCTCTAAAATACCTGCCAGTTGCAAAAGCCGCGGCAATCCTCACACTAGGAGGGATAGTAACAATGGTGCTAAATGCGGTTTTCCTAAAATCGATTATTTCTATTAGTGATATTTTGAGTATTCTACTAATAGTAGTTGGCTGTGCAGTCGCAATAAAATTGGGTGAACTATCAAATCTGCTAAAACAACCAATAAATTCTAAACAAACCTAGGCAACTCTTTGTTCTTGTTGTCTCCCATCCCTGAACAATAATTCTAATGGTACTTCGGGATCAGCTGGTTTTCTTGCAAATTGTAATATTTTTCCTGTATTTGCAACAGGTGGTGGTGTTTCCCCTCCACTTCCAAAATATTCCTGGATACATGCTTCAACAAGAGCTACTGTATCAGCCCTTTCACTATGCATTGCTTTTGCAAGATCTGTTATGAGTATTTTTGTATCCATATACCTTGTTTCTGTTTTCATTCTTTGAAGACGATGTGAATCATTTGCATTTGCAAGATATTCAGCAACTCGTTGTCTAACATCACTATATATGGCATTTATTCCAACATCCAATAGGCCATCCTTTTTCCGTGAAACTACGAGTTGTGCTTGTTTTCTATCTGATGAATTTGGTCTTGTTCCTATTGTCACTAGTGATGTTTCACCATCACCACGTACTGAATAAGTGCGATTTGCATGTGCTGTTTGCGGGTCTACAGCATCTTTCATGCTTTTTGCAATATCATCTATCAAATGTGCTATTGCGTTTTCTCTGATGTCCTCATGTTTATTCGTTCTTGCAAGATTGCTTATTTCACCAATAAGTCCATTTTCTGATAACATTCTGAATGCAAGTTGCCTTATTTCATATCTATGTGATTCACAACCTGTTCTTATTTCTCCAATCATCTCTCTTAGTTTACCCATCACTCTTTGATGTCTCTCTCTATCCTCTTCTGTTGCATCTCTTTCTGCTGCTTTTAGGCTAAGTGTTCTATGCATTGTTCTCAAAAATGGTAAAAATTCTCTCATCGCTTCGAATCTGTCTTCTGTTTGTGGTGTTGCATTATCATATCGTTTAGCTGCTGAAACAAATTTTTCTCTTTCTTCAGGACCAATTGCTATTGCTAATCCTTCGGTCTTTGGTTTTGTAGCAGCTGCTACTGGCGGAACAAACGGTCTTCGTCTTAGATCTACAGTTCTTGCGGCATCTTGCATTATGGTCACCTATTTTGACTACCACACCCAATATTTTTAAATCTTCACCACCTGGAATAGAGATAAATGGACAGTACTCTTTTTTCTGGTTGTTATGCATTTCCACCAAATAATTTGGGTTATTGTGGTGGGAATTCCTTTACTAACGTCATTCAATCCTGTTTGAATAGAGGAAAAACAACTAAAAAACTTGAAAGAGAATTAAAAAAATTCAAAGCACACTATGCTTACCTTTCTCTTATTGCACGTGAAAATAATCTAAAACCATTTGATTTAGACGTTGTCAATGCATTTTGGATTGGGAATTCTTTACTTGAAAATGTTCCATACAATTCATTACAAAAATTTCTCACAAATAATCTCTTTCCTAAAAACTCTGTCCGTGGAAAATTTTTGGCCAGGAACCTCCCAAAAGGATTAGTTCCTCATCATAGTTTTAACTCTCTATATGTGAATTTTGTCACTGAGAAAGTGGCAAAAACCAAAAAAAATTTTGATTCCTGTTGCGTTACATCTGGTAAGATTTTATCAGTTACTGGAAAAAAAGCCAAAATAAATCGTTTTTCTATCTCAGGGCATGGTAAATTGACCATCAATCGAAAAATCTCAACTATTGATCTTGTACGTAATAGTGTGCAATTTACAAAACCCAAAAAAGGAGATATTATTGCAGTACATTGGGGTATGGCTGTTGATAAATTAAGCAAGGAGGATGAAAATTTACTGTTAAAATATACTCAGAAAAACATCGATGTGTTGAATGCGTTCAGAAAATTTTGATAATTTCACCTGCGGAAATGAGGTGTCTACTCTTCTTTATATATGCTGAATGGTTTTTCTCTCTGTAAATGTCGGGGACGTTTCCCCGGTTGTGCGACCAGTTGAGGCCCGTCTCGGGCCTCGTTATATTCACAAAAAAGAGGTGTGGGCATGAAAGAATTTGAACAAAAAATAAATTCATTATCAAAATATCGAAATGAGCTTGATTCAAGCGAACAGGAGCTCTTTGACATGCTTATAGAATACGCAAAGGAGGTGATGATTGCTGTTGATGTATCTTAATCACCTTTTACAATGGGGAAATCCAGGCGATAAATCAGGGAGGGTCGCCTGGTTTATTTTTTTATGAGGCGGTTTCGCCTCCCACTCTTTCCAACTTTTAGGAAAAGTTGGATCAAAACTAGTTTGTTAAAAACACATGCCAAAAATTGGAAAAGAATAATAGGGAAGCGGAACCAAAATTGATTATTAAAAGAACCAAAACTTACTTGTTAAAGTCCAGGCAAAAAATCAAAACTAATATTAACATATAAGATCTAATTCCAGTCCTGGTGATGCTCATGTCTGAAAAAAAATGTCTAGTTTGTGGAACGACTAATTCGACAAAATGGATCGAAAAGCAGAATCTTGTAGGGATCAAAGCATATTTTTGTGGTCCGCAACATTATCAAGATTATAAAAAGAAGGGAGCAGAATCAGGCGTTTGTGAATTTTGCTAATGTGAATGTCCTGATACCATCAACATAATTATCAATGCACCCAAAACAATTCCAATTATTTGTATTATTGATTTTTTTACGTCTGTTTCTTCGTGTAATTCCGGAAGAAGCGCAGCACATGAAATGTATATGAACGTTCCGGCGGTAAATGCCAATCCATAATAACTTAGATTTTCAATCACACTAGAAAAATAAAAAAACAACAAACCTCCAAAAACTGCTGTGAGTGCACTCACCAGATTCCAGAACAATGCCATTTTTTTAGAGAATCCACCGTGCAGAAGCATTGCGAAATCACTTATTTCATGTGGTATCTCATGCACGGCAACTGCAATTGTGGTTGTGACTCCAAGTTCAAAAGAAACAAGATAACTTGCTGCAATTGCGATACCATCAAAGAAATTATGGATTCCATCTCCAACAATGATTAGATATGCGACGGGTTTCTTTTTCTCATGATGATGCTGGTGTCCATGATGCCAATGGACTGTTTTCTCCAATATGAAAAAAAATACTAAACCAGCCAAAGTAAATGGGAGTGCATTATGTAAGTCTAGGTTTTCTATTGCTTCGGGTAGTAATTCATAAAAAACTGTTGCTAGTAACGCACCTGCTGCCAAACTTATAATTACAAACATCCATTTGTCAACTGTTTTTTTATTTAGAAAAATTAAAAAAATTCCAATCAGTGATAGAAGGCTTACTAATACTGTTGAAATTAAAATTTCAAATATCATAGTTTTCTTGGGTGTGATGGTGTTAATAAACATTCTTATGAAAGTTATTAACTATAGTCTACTTTCTAGTAGAACTTAATAATCGGGTGGTGTATTTGGAAATTATAAGTATCTCCTTGGATAATGAAACATTAAAAGAATTAAACCAAGTTCAAGAGACTCTTGGTTTCAAAAGCAGATCAAAACTACTTCGTACAACTCTCCATTCATTAATTAACGAATATCGAATAATGGAGTCCCTGAAAGGGCATATTGACAGTGTTTTTGTTGTTACTTATAAAGAATCTGAAAAACATAATATCTCTGATCTTCTTCATGGTTTTGAAGACAGTATTAAAACAGTCATCCATCAGCATCATGTCGGGATATGCTTAGAAGTTTTGATTTTATGTGCTGATGCAAAAAGAATACGCGAACTTTTCAGTGTATTAAAAAGATACAAGGGGGTACGTTCTGTAAGTTGTTCAGTTATCTAGCTCGTCACAACCATTATAAATCCCTCTATCCAATTTAATCTTACTAAATTTTCTTAAACCGATGAAATGAGGTGTCAATATGAGTTATATAGATTTAGAAATACCAGCAGAACTGGTACCGCAAATTGTGGAAATGCTTTCAGTTGCTAAAGATGGAGGCAAAATTAAAAAGGGAGTTAATGAGACGACAAAATCGATAGAGCGAAAAACAGCTCAATTTGTAGTTGTAGCTGGTGACGTAACTCCTGAAGAAGTAGTAATTCACTTACCAATGCTCTGTAAAGAACATAACATTCCATATGCATTCCTACCAACAAAAAAAGATCTTGGAATTGCAGTTGGAATTGAAGTTGGTACATCTGCAGTTGCAGTTGAAAATGCAGGTGGAGCAACAGAAAAGCTTCAAGACATTATAAAAAAATTGCCTAAACCGCAAAAGTGATTCTGATGGCAGACGGATATCCAGCAGAGATTGTAGAAATACGTGCCAAGACTGGCGTTTACGGGGAAATTTACCAAGTTCTTTGTAAGGTACTTGAAGGCCCTGATTCAGGCAGAGTTATACTTAGAAATATTAAGGGCCCTGTCAAAAAAGGTATGATTGTTGTCTTACTTGAAACTGACAGAGAAGCAAAGGAAATAAAATCAAGGTGAACTAATGCCAAATTGTTCTTTTTGTGATAGTCCAATTAACAAAGGTACAGGTATAACATACGTCAAGAAAGATGGAACGCTGTACAATTTCTGTTCAAGCAAATGCAGAAAAAATACGCTAGGACTTAAAAGAGAAGGAAGGAGACAAAAATGGACTCCTGCAGCTAGAAAGTTTACTGGTCGTCAAACTAAAAAGAAGTGATAAGATGAAAGAGCAAACGCTTCTTCTTCTAAAACCTGATGCAGTTCAGCGTGGTTTCATAGGTGAAATTCTAAGCAGGTTTGAAAGAAAGGGATTCAAAATTGTGGGTATGAAAATGATTAAAATGACCAAAGAATTAGCCCATGAACATTATGCCCATTTAGTCAGTAAACCATTTTATCCTGATTTAGAAAAATTTATCACAGGAAACCCTATAGTTGCAGTTGCCATCGAAGGAAAAGACGCAGTTGAGGTTACAAGGACTATTGTTGGTCCAACTAATGCTTCAAAAGCAGCAGGCGGTACCATAAGGGGAGACCTTTCCAATAGCACTTCGAGAAATGTCATTCATGCTTCAGATTCAAAAGAAACTGCTGCAAAGGAAATCCCAAGATTTTTCCAACCAAGTGAATTGTTTGATTATAGTCTTAATGAACAATATCTTTATGCGTCAGACGAATAATATTTTTTAAACAAAAAATATGAAGTGGAAAAATGTATAAGCATTTTTCCTTAATAAAAACTAGAAATTTTGTATGGGGTAGAAAAAATGAGTAAGAAATTGTATGTAGGGAATTTGGCGTTTAGTGTAACTCAAGAGCAATTGAAAGATCTTTTTGCTCATTTGGGTGAGGTTACTGAAGTTACTCTTATCATTGATAAGGCAAGTGGGCGTTCACGAGGCTTTGGTTTTGTTACTATCACTGATGATGAAGTTGCACTCAAAGCAATATCGGAGATGAATGGTAAGGAAATTGAAGGCCGACAGATAACTGTAAGCGAAGCACGTCCAATGGGTGAACGCAGCGAAAGACCGTTTAGACCACGTGGTGGTGGCGGTAGAGGTGGCTTTGGTGGCGGCTTTGGTGGCGGAAGAGGTCGAAGAAGAGAAAACGACTACTAATTCTACTTTTTCGTAATTTTTATTTTTATTATCACACTGCCAGTTGGACTGGTACCTTCTACGGCAGTATTATCTACTACTACGTAGTACTTTCCTGGTTTGTCAATAATAATTTCCCTTGTATATTTTGTTATCCCTACATCGTGTGCGATACTAGTAAAGCCTTGTACACCGCCGTTTAATTTATTGACATATCCTACATATCCATTTTCATCGACGAAAAAAATATCAATCGGTCCACCATTAGTAACTGTTGCATTTATTACTATTGTATTACCTTTAACAGCATCAAACCACCATGAAAGGATTTCATTTTCAGGGATAGTTTTTGTCTGTTCTACTAATGTAACCTCATTCTGTAAACATCCAAAAAATAGAAGCAATAAGCCAATTGCGATAAATCGATAATGGTACATGTGCAAATATCTTTGAATTTCTTTAAAATCCTATGGTATGTATAAATTTCCGTTATGGTTTATTTCGATTCATTGTCCTAGGGTTTGAACTCGTAGACTCGTTCAAAACTTTCCACACACCAATTACGGCTTATTGCGATTCATAGTGCGTGGAAATGCAATCGCATCTTTGATATTTTCTAATCCACATACCCATCGTAAAACTCGTTCAACCCCTACACCATATCCACTATGAGGGACACTTCCATATTTTCTTAGATCAAAATACCAGTCGTAATCTTTCGGGTCTCCGCCTTCCTTTTTTATTCTTTCAGCCATGTCTTTTACATCCACGCTTCTTTGTGACCCGCCTACAATTTCACCATATCCTTCTGGTGCAAGCATATCAAAGCACAATGCAGTTTTTGGATCTTTTTTATCACGTGGCTTGTAAAATGCCATAATATCAGATGGATAATGAGTTACAACTACTGGAGTATCAAAATGAGTCATAATTTTTTCTTCTTCCATTGTTCTAAGGTCATCTCCCCACTTATGATCAATCCCGTCTTCTTTTAATATTTTTACAACTTCACTGTAAGTTATTGTTGGGAATGGCTTTGCAACTGCAGCTTTTAATTTATCCACATCACGTCCCAAGAACTTAAGATCATTTTCATGTTTTTCAAGTATTTTTTCAACCAAAAACTTCATCTCATCTTTTGCAACCTGCACAACCTCATCAAGTTCCATCCAAGGAGCTTCCATTTCTGCCATCCAGAATTCAGCCAAATGTCTTGATGTCTTACTTCTTTCTGCTCTAAATGTGGGTGCAACGTCATATATTTTTCCAAGTGCAAATACTGCTGCTTCTGCATAAAGTTGCCAGCTTTGTGTCAAATACATCTTTTCTTCAAAGTATTGAACCTCGAAAAGTGTCATTTTACCTTCACATGCATTTGGTGATAATATTGGTGGATCAAATAATGTGTATCCTTGTTTTTGAAAAAATTCGTGAATAGCAGTAATTAGTGTACTCCTTATCTGCAGTATTTTCGTAATCTTTTGACTTCTAATCCAAAGATGACGGACATCTAGCAAAAATTCCTCTGAAAGATCTTTTTGCAATTGGGAATGGTTCACCACGTGTAACTGTATCAAATTTATTCACTTCAAGCTCATATCCTCCTGGTGCACGATCATCCTTTTTTACTGTACCAGTTACAATTACAGAACTTTCAATATAAGCTTCGTTTGCATCTTTCCAACTATTCTCATCAATCCTATCTTTTTTTACTGTTGTTTGGAGCACTCCAGTAGAATCTCTAAGCACTGCAAATACCATTCCGCCAGCGCTTCCAATTCTGTGTCTATATATCCATCCCTTGAGAGTGACCTCGTTTCCTTCTAATTTGCCAGTAAGAATAGTATTAATATCAGTAATCATAGACGTGAGTTACTCTAAAAAAGTATATAAAAGGATGTTTTAATTCTGAAAATAAGAAAATTAAGAAATAAAAAAATTAAGAAATTACTTTTGGAACAACGTCCAAAACAACGCCTGCTGCTACTGTCTGTCCCATATCTCTTAATGCAAATCTACCGAGTGGTGGGAAGTCAGCAAACTTTTCAATTACTACTGGTTTCAATGGTTGGATTCTTACAATTGCAACATCACCAGTCTTAATGAAGTCTGGTTTTGTTTGAGCAGTCTGTCCGGTTTTTGGATCTTTCTTTTCTACGATCTCAATAACCTTACCAGCAAACTGCGCTGTGTGTATGTGGAATACGGGTGTATATCCAATTGTAATTGCTGTTGGATGGTTTAAGACAACTATTTGTGCAGTAAACGATTCAGCAACTTTTGGTGGGTTTGAAGAAGGACCGATAACATCGCCCCTCTTAATATCTTTCTTGTCCACACCCTTGAGGTTGAAACCAACATTGTCTCCAGGTACTGCTTCAGTGAGTTCTTGGTGATGCATTTCTATTTTCTTAACTTCACCCTTAACACCTGCTGGCATAACAATGACACTGTCTCCTGGTTTCATTTTACCAGTTTCAACTCTTCCTACTGGCACTGTACCGTGACCAGTGATGGTGAAAACATCTTGAATTGGAAGTCTCAATGCTTTGTCAAGTGGTTTTGCTGGTACTACAAAACTATCAACAACTTCAAGTAATGTTGGGCCAGTGTACCATGGCATGTTTGTTGATTTCTTTGTTAAGTTGTCACCTGCATACCCAGAACATGGGACAAATTTAACATTTTCAATCTTGTAACCAATACCTTTCAGAAGTTTTTCAACTTCGACTTTAACCTTATCAAATTCTTCTTTCTTGTAGCCAACTGCATCCATCTTGTTCATGTTGACTGCAAATTGGTTGATACCAAGTACTTTAGCAAGGAATGCATGTTCTTTTGTCTGTGGTTGAACTCCATCCTTAACTGAAACCTGCAAAACAGCAGCATCAGCTTGGCTTGCACCTGTAATCATGTTCTTAACAAAGTCTCTGTGACCTGGCGCATCGATAATTGTACAATAATACTTTGGTGTTTCGAATTCCCTGTGGGAAATGTCGATGGTAACACCACGTTCTCTTTCTTCCTTCAAAGCATCCATGACGAATGCAAATTCGAAAGTTGCTTTACCAACCTTAGCCGCTTCATCCTTGAGCTTATTGAGCACCTGCTCAGATATTGCTCCTGTTTCGTAGAGAATTCTACCTACTGTAGTCGACTTACCAGAGTCGACATGCCCTATAAACACTAAGTTTAGGTGTTCTTTCTTTGCCATAAATTCAGCTCCTTTTATTTTTTTTATTTTAATAATAGCCAACCTTTAATAGAAAAAGGTAAAACTGAATTTATTCCAAGATGTTTTTAAAGCTTACTATTAAACCACTCTCGTTTTTTCTACACGTTTACCAGAATTACAGTGTAATTTTTTCCATAATGTTCTGCGCATTTCGGACAAGTTGTATAAAAGAAATATGTTTTTTTCATTTCTTTATTTTTTGATTCGACGAATTTTTTCATTTCTTCAGTCCATTTTCCTGAATCTTTGTAATGTCCTTCAAATACTTTTGTTAGAAAAGTTCCTGATATTTTTGTCATTTCAGCATTTGGAACCACTTTTTTAACTGCAATATTTACATCCATAGTCCATAGAGAATCGCAAGTAGTTAACATCAAAGGTTCTTCAGTAACTGCACCAGCATCCATTATCTTCTTTATGTTCTTCACCATAACTTGTCCAAAATTCAAAGGTATATGAAATAAACAAATGACTTTGTCTTTAAGGAATAATTTATTCTTGAAGGTTTTTTCTTTTTCATCCCATGGTGCCGGATCAAATTTTAAACAACATCCAGTTTCGGATTTTTCATATAATTTATCCATGTTAATCACATACTAAAATTAGTTTTTAACGACTAAGTTTTTGGTTCCAATTAATAAGCCAGTTTTTGCCGCGTTTTAACAACTAAGTTTTTGGGTACCTTTTTCCAAAAAGGTACAAAAGAAGGGAGATGGTACACCAAAAGGCTCCATCTCGCCTCCCACTCTTTAATCTCCAATTGGAGGAATTCATTTGTACTAAAAAACTTTATATAGCTGAATTTTTTCCTCTAAGAGTTAAAATCACAAAATCACGTTTTTTCCAATCAAATAAAAAGAACAAGGTTGTCCTTGAACGGCGTTACGTTCATGTTGCCTCATTGTTCGAAACGTTAAACAATAGGGAGACAGTCAAGCGATTCATCATTTTTCAATCTCCTCTTTTTATACACTAATAAAATTTCGTTTTTAAATCTTCTCTTCGTGATAGTTATATGGCAAAGATCAATACATATCGCTTTAAGAAAAAAGATGATGATCCTCTATTACCAATTGCAATTTCAAATCCAGCGCCGAAAAAATATCGTTACAAAAAAACTGATGATTCCCACCATAATGTTGTTATAATCAGTTTTCTTCTAATTATGGTGTTGGTATTTGGAGCAGTTCTCATTTTTATTCTCAGTCAAAATTCATCTGTTGTCCCAATTATTCCAAACAATACAACTCAACCAGTTGCAAATCTAACAAATGGAACTATTGTGGTTCCTGTTAATTGCACTGAAGAATGTTTATATGAACAGACAATTGCAGGTGATAGCCACATTCCGTGTTTATCTCTTATGAATATCACGTTGAGTCAACTGTGTTTTGAACATTTCTCAAATAGTTCTATTGATGCATGCAAACTCCTTGATGATGGGGAAAAGAAAAAAATATGTGTTACTGATTTTGCAATAGCAAATAAAAATGCCCTTCTGTGCGATCTTCTTTTAACAGAAGGACAATTGGATTGTAAAGTACAAGTCGATTCATGTTATTCTGAACCAAATCCTGATTATTGTTTTGCCCTTAAAACAAATGATTCATCGAGGTGTGATTCTGATGATTGTTTGTTGAATTACAGTTTAACAAAAAATGATGCTACTACTTGCAATTCTATTTCAATAGAAGTTATCTCAAAAGCATGTACTTCAGTTCTAACATCAAATGACCTATGTGCAGCATTTTCAAAAGATTCTGAACGAGATTATTGCTATCAGCTTTTTAGTATATACAAAAATGACTATTATTCATGTACTCAAATAGATAATCTCGAAAGTCCATATGCTCTTGATTGTTATTCTTATTTTGCAATAATTCAAAATAATCTTGAAATATGTGATGCACTATCTCTCAATCAAAGATGGAATTGCTATAGTATTCACGCACTTGCAACTGGTGATCTAGATGGCTGCAGTGAAATTCATACGTTAGCTACCAGTAGCAGATTTACATGTGCATTTGATTTTGCATTAAAATATGGTGACCCTGCTGCATGCAATGTCATAGAAGATATATCAGCTAAGAAAGTTTGCTATCAAGGTGCAATAATTTACAATGCCACTAATCTTGATTGGCACAATTGTGGTGATGTTGCAATGATAGATTGGTCTAACAAATGTTACAATGAGGCAGCTAAGCTTGCTAATGATGTTTCTATCTGCGATATGATTGAAATAGGCTATGCAAGGGAAACATGCAAAATAGCCTACGAAGTAAATCAATCAAAAACAAACTAAAAGTTATTCAGTTTTTTCAACTTTAATTTCTTCAACTTGTTCTGGTTGTTTTGGGGCCTCTTCAACCATCATTTGTTCAAAATAGCTTATGTCATATGTAAATTCATCATATGATTTTATTTTGCCGTGTGCCATCATAATCTCTCTTGCGAGGATGTAGAATACCAGTGCCAATGATCTTTTTCCTTTATTGTTTATAGGTATGATTAAGTCTATGAATTTTGTTTCATTGTCCGTATCACATAATGCTATAACAGGCACTCCGTTTTTGGCACTCTCGATAAGTGCTTCGTGTTCTCCTTTAGGATCGCACACCATAACTATTTTTGGTTCCATAAATCCCTTGACTTTCATATTTGTCATGGTACCAGGTACAAATCTTCCTCTTACTAAATTAATTCCAGTTAATTCAGCAAATTTGCTTGCAGGGTTGCTAGAATAAACACGCGATGCAACTATCCAAACATCTTCTGGGTTGTGTTTTGCTATCATTTTTGCTGCGCTTACAAGTCGTTCTGCACTTTTTCTCAAGTCAAGTATGTAGAGGCCATCATCTCTTCTTTTGAAGATATATTCTCTCATATCGTTTGTTCTTATCTTGGTTCCGATGTGGACACCGGCCTCAAGAAATACTTCCTGTTTTACAGGCATTCCAGTTTTATCAGTTGTCATATTCATTCCTCCTGTTTGTTCTTTTTTTCCAAAAAGTAACTGGGGCCGCTGAG
>JBDRIM010000079.1:0-9883 GCA_043816005.1 Microcaldota archaeon | reverse complement strand
GTGTCCAGATAAAATCCTCAGTATCTCTCATCGTTCTTCTAAAACCACATGCCAGTCGTACTAACCGCAAATATCTTTCATCAGTATGGAGTAGTTTAACACCGTCATGTCCTTTTTTTGCCATATCAGCGAATATTTGATGTTGTATTCCTGGATTAACATTTTCAAGAAAATTTATTAAAAAGTCCACATGACCTAATACTGTTGCTGGTAGAGCTTCCAATCCCATGGATTGTAAAACAAATCTTGCTCTTACTTCACTCAGATCAACTCCAACACTATCAAGAGTCATGACTTCTGGTTTAAAACCGCAGTTGTGTGATACACTCTTCAATTTATTTGCTATGGCTGTTTTCACTGCTTTTTTTGCTTGATCTGGTGGTAAATTTATCCAGTATCTTAAATAACAACCCGAAACCGGAAGAGCAGTCACTCCAGTTGCTGTTGCAGCATCATAAACGCCTTGGGCTATTGCAGTAAGCAAATTATTTGCTTGGGCCTTTCCCATGAATGTATTAAGCCCACGCATTCCAAACCGCTTTGAAAATATTTCAGAGAATCCTTTTCTTGTTCCCCATTTTTCTTTTCTGTCTCCTACGCATGCAAGAAGAGGTAGCGTATCTTCTTCTGGTTTTAATCGTATCTCCACATAAGTTCCATGATCCATTTCTGTTTTCCCTTTCCTTGTAAGGCTGGAATTAAATGGAGTTTCAACTTCTGCCAATCCACTTCCATGCGCTATAAAACTTGGCGGGAGTAAATCATGAAAATCCAATTCTTTTTCTTCGAGTGATGTTATATTACGTTGAACAAATCCACGTGTAAAAGGCAATATTAATTCTGGTTTAGAAAATGAACTACTACAAGCAACAATAAGTCCAGAATGCCTAAGGATTCTGGCAAATGCGTCTAAATCAAGTTTGAGTTCTTCAATTCCTCCTCGGTATTCAACTTCATGTGTATATTCATATTTTTTCAGATCAATGCCGTTACGTATTATTTTCCATGCTCTCATAAATTCAAGTCTAGTTAATTCACTTAACCTACTCCCGCTTATCAGTATTATACACTCATCAGAGAATGGTGAAACACGTATAACTTTGATATCTGTATTTTTTGCAGGTTTTGCTTTTGCTACTAGTTCTGCTGCACCTAAAACAACATCAAAATAAGCTTTCATAGCCTGATCTCCTGCACCTGCTGCACCACCAAGTCTATTGAGCGGGTTTTGTCTTGATTTATCTGCAAGGCCGACTATCAATCCATATTCGCTATCAGCTTCTGCTCTTTCAGTTAAAAGTGGTTCTAATTTAGCTAAAACCGTTTGTAATCTTCTAGTCTGTGGTCCTTGCGGATCGCAGACAATATATTTTGGTTTGTTTCCAATTCCTCTTCGTGCTGCACGTTGCAATTCTAATTCTACTGTTCTTGCAACTTCACGTCCACAACCAACATCACCGTCTCTAAACATTGATCTTTCGCCTCATTATTTCTATTTCGGTTTATTGTATTCTCTGTTTAGTTGTGTTTATAAACATACTTTTTCATTTTTTATCACTAATACCCTAGTATTATCTTAATTCGTCACGGTATTCTAATTATCTTTATAAATGTTTCCACTTATACTTCTGCTAATCCAATTATTTCCGGCTTTTGTTTGATGATTTTGGTTTGTTGTGCTCACACGAATGTGGGCAAAAAGCAAACCACAAAAAACAAGCGAAATAATCCATCTAGAAGATGGTATCCCGATATATCTGTAGGGTCTTTTCTCTAAAAGAAATACCTGAAATGAAACGGGCAACGCGATAGGTGAAGAAAATGACTGATATAAGAAGACCTCGTAGAGGTTCGATGGCCCACAGGCCAAGGAAAAGGGCAGCAAACCAAAATGCACGTGTCCACTGGCAGAGCTTAGTAGATAAACGTGTGCTTGGATTTGCAGGTTATAAGGTAGGTATGACACATGTTTCTTATGTTGATGACACTGAGTCACCGACAAAAGGGCAGGAGATTGTAAGCGCAGCAACTATTATAGAAGTTCCGCCATTAATCGTCTATGGTGTCAGATGTTATGATCACAATAGTTCTATTGGGGATATAATCACCTCAGATGAAAAAGTGCTTAAACTTGCAGGTTTCAAAAAACCAACAAAACCAAAAGAAATAAATCCTGATTCTGTCGAAGACGCACGGCTTTTAGTATTTGCAATGCCATCAAAAACAAGGATTGGTAAAAAACATATTGAAAAAATGGAAATTGGATGCGGTGGCAAAGATAATAAAGAAAAACTTGAATACTGCAAGACTCTTCTTGGTAAAGAATTGAAAGTAGCTGATGTTTTCAAGACTGGCGAACAGGTTGATGTTGTTTCCATTTCCATTGGAAAAGGATGGCAAGGTCCAGTTAAGAGATTTGGAATATCTATTCAAAGGAGAAAAGCAACAGGTAAACGAAGGCATGTTGGTACTCTTGGTCAATGGCATCCTGCATATGTTCTTTATACCGTACCTCAAGCCGGTCAAACTGGTTATCATAAGCGAACAGAACTTAATAAAAGAATCTTGAAAATCAGTCAAAAACCAGAAGAGATAAATCCGTCCAGCGGATTTCCTCAATATGGTTTTGTAAAAAATGATTTTGTTATATTAAAAGGATCAATTCCAGGCCCTGCAAAAAGACTTGTCAAATTAAGGCTTGCAGTACGTCCGACAGGTCCGGTCAAAGAACCGCAAGTGAGCTTTGTCTCAATGGATTCTAGGTAGGTGTTCACATGAAAGCAACTGTATACTCAACTGAAGGAAAAGTGGTCAAGCAGATAGACTTGCCAGCTATATTTGAATCTCCTCACCGTGAGGATCTTGTTAAGCGAGCAGTACTTAGCGATGAGAGTAAATTATACCAGCCAAAAGGTAGTTACAGGTTCGCAGGTTTAGAAACAAGTGCTCGTTACAGGGGTCGAAAGGAAGATTTCGGTAGTGGTAAAAACAAGGGTATTCCTCACCTTCCACATGAAGTTCTTCCAAAAGGACAGCTTGGTAAGGTAAAAAGAGTGCCTCATGCAGTCAAAGGCCGCAGAGCACACCCACCAAAGCCTCAAAAGAAAATTGCTGAACTCATAAATAAAAAAGAATATTTGAAAGCTCTTGCAAGTGCGATTTCATTTAGCATGGATCGAGCAGTTGTTTGTAAGAGAGCAAACTTTGAGATAAGCGTTTCTCTTCCTATTGTTCTCGAAAGCAACTTTGAGAAGTTGAAAAAGACAAAAGATGTTGTAAAACTTATGGAAGCTCTAAATCTCACAAAGCTTTTAGAGAAGGCAAAGAAAAACAAAACAAAATCAGCACTTTTTGTTATTTCAAACAATACTAAATTCAAAGCAGCTGCCAATCTTCCTGGTGTTGATATTGTATGTGTTAGTGAATTGACTGTTAAGGATCTTGCACCTGGTACCCATCCAGGAAGACTTACATTATTCTCTGAGAATGCAATTCCAGAAATAATAAAGAGGTTTGGACTATGATACTTTTAGCACCGGTTAAGACCGAAAAAGCAATTGGTCAAATAGAATATGGAAACACATTGACATTTGAAGTTACTATAAGTGCAACTAAAAACGACATAAAAGGAGAAGTCGAAAAACTCTTTTCTGTCAAAGTTGCATCTGTTAGGACATTTATTACTTCAACAGGAAAGAAACATGCATTCGTTAAACTGGCCAAGGAATTCAAGGCTGATGATATAGCTACTAAATTGAAAATGATCGCATGAAGCTTTTATTAAAATTGAATGATTGTGAACATTTATGGGATTGACCGGCGAACCGGTCATGTTATGGAACCAAGCTCCATGACAGTCGAGAATGCAATGCATTCTCAACAATTATAAAAATCAGGGATTTTTATGGGAAAACGATTAAAACAACAAAAAAGGGGTGCAGGATCGCCAAGATACCGTGCACCAGGTCATCGTTCTAAGGCCGATCTTAAATATCGGTCATATGATGATGTTGAAAAGACAGGAGTGCTTACAGGAAAAGTCGTTGGGTTCATCGATGATCCAGCTAGGACCGCACTCTTGATGAAAGTTAAATATGATAATAATGAAGTTGGTATTCTTCTTGCACCAGAAGGGATAGCGGTTGGAGATGAAATAAATGTTGGTGCACAAGCAAAAATGAAACTAGGTAGTGTCATACCACTTTATCGTGTTCCTGATGGTGCATATATATACAACATAGAAAGAAATCCTGGAGATGGCGGGATGCTTGTAAAAACAGCAGGTTCTTATGCTAACGTTGTAGCAAAAGAAGGTAAAATTGTATATGTTAAATTACCAAGCAGATCAACAATCATTCTTTCTAATGAATGCCGTGTACAACTCGGAGTTATTTCCGGAGGCGGTAGATTGGAAAAACCAATGTTAAAAGCAGGTAATCAATATTACAAGAAAACCGCTTTGCACAGGCTATGGCCAGTGCCAAGAGGTGTTCATCAATCAGCATATAACCACCCTCACGGTGGTAAACAGCATCATGTTGGTAAGCCAACTACTGTTGCTAGATCTACACCTCCGGGAGGTAAGGTAGGTCATTTGGCTGCAAAACAGACAGGTCGTAAGAAAGGTAAACGAACAACGGAAACAGGAGTATGATTCAATGAAAAAAGATGCGTGGAAGGGCGTTGAAGAAGATAAAGCAGGAGCAATCGGCTCTGTAGAATTCATGCAGAAGATTACTTCTAGAAACAGAAGAACAATTCTTCGTATGAAATTCAATCCAAGGCTCAAAAAACTATTGGAAAAAGTAAAAGCAATCAAAGTAAAGAATCCAAAGAAAATTATCCGAACCCATATTCGAGAAGCAATTATTCTTCCAGAATGGCTTGGCTTAACATTTGGTGTTCACAACGGAAAAGAATTCAAGAAAGTAGAAATTACACTCAATAAAATTGGGAAGAGACTTGGAGACTATTCCCATGGCACAGGCAGAGTTCTTCACTCAGGTCCTGGTGTTGGAGCTACACGTGGTTCCAAGTTTGTACCATTAAAGTGATTTTCATGAAAGGATATACACTACAAAAGTTCCCGGAAAATTGTGCTAAAGCTCGATTGGAAGGTGTAAATGCGTCTTACAAAGAGCTTGCTGAGGTTTGCGGCAGAATAAGAAACAAAAAAACAGAATGGGCCGTTAAATTTCTCCAACAAGTTTCAGAAGGCGAGATCCCTGTACTTTTCAAAAGGCATAATAAGAATATGGGACACAGAAGAGAACTTGGCGGTAAAAAAGGTAGGTACCCACAAAAGGCTGCAAAGTTTGTTCTAAAAACATTACAAAGTGCAATTGCTAACGGCAGAACTCTTGGTCTTGGCGATGTTTATACTATCTCATCTGCTTCTGCAAACAAAAAAGAGATCTACCCACGGCTTGCTCCAAAAGGAAGACAGGCAAGATCCTTTTTAGAAACTGCAAGAATAGAAATTGTACTTAAAGGTGAAGATATTCCAAAAGTTTCAGTTACTCCGCCAAAAAAAGAAACAGTTGGAAAACCAGAACCAAAACCAGTTGAGAAAAAACCAGAACCAAAATCAATTGAAAAGGTCGAATCCAAACCAGAAGTAAAGAAACCAGAACCAAAACCAGTTGAGAAAACCGAAGTAAAAAAACCAATTGTTGAGAAAAAGGAAGAAGTTAAAGTTACAAAAGAAACTCATGAACATAAACATGAAGTTGAAAAAAAGCTGGATAAAAAAACACCGCACCAGCACGGTGAACACAATAAAAGGTGAACCTGATGATATACCAAGAAAAATTGATTGAGGAACCATTTAGCAAATACCAGATCATGAAATTCCTTGAGAAAAAACTTGATCGTGCTGGCCTTGCAAGTGTTGATATTCAAAGAACTCCTCTTGTTACAAGAATTACATTAGAAGTTACAAACCCAGCAAGAATAATTGGTAAAAAGGGTCGATTGATCAATGAACTTACTGATACAATCAAATCAGAATTCAAAATTGAAAATCCCCAGATTAGTGTTATTGAAGTTAGAGAACCCTTCTTGGAACCTCGGATGGTTGCAAAAAGGGCAGGTAAATACATCGAAATGGGAAAGAAAGTACGTGCAATCTTACACTATCTCCTGAGAGAAGTTATACGTGCAGGAGCACTTGGAGCTGAAATAGTTGCATCTGGAAAAATTGGTGCAAAGGGTGCACGTGCAAAAAGTTTGCGTGTTGTTGCTGGTTACATACCAAAAGCAGGTGAACCAGCCAGATTGGTGCGAGTGGCCCATCTAAGTGCAAACACCCGTTCTGGCGTTATTGGTATTCTAGTTAGGTTGGTACCTCCAGGAACCGTATTTCCGGGTGGTAAATCAATAAATGTTGTTCTTCCAAAAGTTATTGAAGCTGCAACTGATGTAAATGATACAGCAACAGCATCTGAAACTGCAGCAAAAGCAGCTCACAAACCAGTACAATCAAGACATCATAAACCTACACGAAGAAAATAAAGGGGATGAATATGGCGATAATAAAAAAAACTGAGCTGGAAAAACTTGATGGTGCTGGACGTTTGGCAAAAATATCAGAACTTGAACGTGCAATACTTGAATCAAGAGGAGAAGGGAGAAAGGACAAGACCAAATCATTACGAAAAGCAATAGCCAAACTCAAAACTCCTTTTTCCAAAAGAGTTAAAAAAGACTGAGACAACAATACTTTAGGTGAAATGTTTGGATAAATGCCAAAAATGCGGAATGCTGAAGGATCTTTGCGTATGCGAGATTCTTGATAAACAAGGAGTAACCAAGATTAAAGTCTACACTACAAAAAAGAAATTCAGAAAACTGGTTACAATAGTTGAGGGTGTCGATGCTGCTCAACTTGATCAAACTGCAAGAGAACTGAAACACAAGCTTGCATGTGGCGGTACTTCAAAAAATGGTGTAATAATTCTTCAAGGAGACCACAAAAGAAGGACTGCTGAAGTTTTGAAGCAACTCGGTTATCTTGCTGAGAGTATAGAAATTAGCTGATTTTCTTAAATTATCTAATTTTTTTTAATTTTCTACAAACTTCTTCTATTTCTTCCAACCTAATTTCTGGATAAATTGGTAATGATAAGGTAGTATTTGCAAATTTTTCTGCATTTGGATAATCTCCCTTTTTATATCCTATTTTTAGATATGGGGGATGCAGATGTATTGGGATTTTGTAATGCCCATCACATTGTACTCCATTATCAATCAAAAATGAAATCAGTTCCTCTCTTTTTCTTGTTCTGATGGCAAATTTATTATAAACTGGTTCAATATTTTTTTCGCATGCTGGTAATTTTAACCATTCTATACCTTTTAGTAGTTTAATATATTCTTTTGCTGCGTTTCGCCTTTTCTCATTCCAACTATCTAAATATTTTAATTGAACGCGGCCAATAGCTGCACTTACACTACTCATTCTTGAACTAAATCCAATAAGTTCGTGTTCATGCGAATAAATATCTTTTCGTCCTGCATCTGCCAGCATTCTTATTTTTTTTGCAAGTTTTTCATCATTAGTCACAACCATGCCTGCTGTTCCTCCAACAGACATATTCTTTACTGGATTAAATGAAAAACACCCTACCAATCCAATTGATCCAACTCTTTTTTCAAAATATCTGGCACCGTGTGCCTGGCATGCGTCCTCTATTATTGGAATCTCTTTTTTATCTGCTAATTCAATGATTTCATTCATATCTGCAGGATATCCATGAAGGTGAACTGGCACAATTGCTCTAATTTTATCTTTTTTTAACACCCTAGCAATCTCTAGTGGATCAATGTTTCCGTTTTCTTTAACATCTGCAAAAACGGGTTCTGCTCCTGCCTGGAATGAAGTATTTGCAGTTGCAACATATGACATTGGAGTAGTGAGCACTTTCCCTTTAATTCCAAGTGCAACAAGTGAAATCATCAGGGCATCGCTGCCAGAACCAACAGAAACAGCATAATCTGTTTCACAAAATCTAGCAAATTCTTCTTCAAATTTCGTTATACTTTCTCCAAAAAGAGGATATTCATTTTGAAGTGCATCTACTGCCGCATCTATCATCTCTTTTGTCATAATTGGTTTGTCAAGCAGAATTGCCATATGTTATTCATCAGGCAAGGACATTTAAATTTCTTCAGGAACCAGTTATGTTTCTGACAAAAGCGTCAATAGTTCTGCGCGGATTAGCCTTCGCAATTTCTGCAAATTTAGTGGGATCATTAGCAAATAACTCAGGAGCATTATTCAAATTTAGTATAGCAAAAACATTTGCTATACTGCCTGGTGGTACTGCACTTGCAATCTCAACAAAAGCACGTGTTAGTTTCTCAGGATCCTTTACGAATGCACTATTAACTACGTCTATTGCAAGAAGACGAAAGGCATTAAACGTACCGTTACCTGCAGCTTTAGCAATCTCCACAAACTTATCCGGATATTGTTCAAATGATTTTGCCATGCATTTAAAAAGAACAAATGTTGAAAATGTATCTTTACCACTAATCTTTGCAATCTCTAAAAGTTGATCTGGGTACTTTACAAGTAATTCTGTAAATTTATCTCCTTTAATATTGAAGATATTAAGATCTATGACAACGTTGCTACCTGTAATCTCAGTGGCTCGAGAATTTCCGGCTATTTTACCAATCTCATTCAAAGCTTCTATTATCCTGTTTCTTTCGCTTTCTGGGCGCTCACATATCTTAGCAACCAATTTATTTGAAAAATATGGAAACTCGTTCTTTATAAGTTCAGGCGTCCAAGTTCTACTCGGAATTGTTTGCGCGCTCCTCGTTTCTTCTTTCATACCTAATTGAAAAATGATCATAATTATCAACTACCACAGTGCTAATTAAAAAGATACCACTCCTTTTTATACAATGATCACTAAAAAAAATTTATTATTTTCCACATTCATTGGTCTAGAGGTTGAAATCGTAAATAGCAGCCAGCGGAAATTGATTGGTTTGGTTGGTAAAGTGGTAGACGAAACGAAAAACTTGATTGTTATTGAAAAAACAGATGGTCACGAGGTGAAAATTCAGAAAGTTAGTTCAACATTCAGGTTTACAACCGAAGATAAACAAAAAGTTGATATAGCAGGGAAAAAAATAGCATTCAGGCCTCATGAAAGACCAAAAAAAGTTTGATTTTCAAAATGTTGCTATTTTTTTATGAAAATCAGTGTTTTTTTTAAAAAATTGCAACTTTCAATAACTCAGGTTTTTTAATCTTGTGTTATTAACTCACTTTGAAGTAAGTGGTATTATGAATAATCTAAAACTGTTTTCGATCTTTCTGGGGTTAGTCTTTTTAACAACGTTGGGATTTTCAACATTTAACAATAATTCATGCGGTACAATTGATGCAGCAGGAACTTATATTGTAAATGTAAGTAGTATTACCTCGTCAGATGGGAATAGCTGTATAAACATTACTACAAGCAATGTTGTACTAAATTTAAATGGATCTTATATCGATGGAGCTATCAATGGTGGAAAAGCAGCTATCTATGTCTATAATTCAACAGAGTACCTGACCAATATAACTGTTGCTAATGGAACTGTTAATGCATCCAGGTGGGGAGTTTATTTAAGAAATGTTGAAAATAGTACGATCGCCAATATATCTGCTTTCAATAACTCAGAAAAAGGTTTCTATTTATACACATCCTCTAACAACACATTAACTTCCAACACAGCAAACAACCACAGTAATGGTGGTTTCTATTTATACGAATCCTCTAACAACAATAATTTAACTTCCAACACAGCCTCCAACAACTCCATATATGGTTTCTATTTATACGCATCCTCTAACAATACATTAACATCAAACAATGCTTCCAAC
>JBDRIM010000078.1:0-32086 GCA_043816005.1 Microcaldota archaeon | reverse complement strand
GTTCTTTCTGCAATTACTTCAAAAAAAATTCCTGATCAAAAGGAGCTTGGCGTTCCAGAAATCCCATATCTTCTTGGTCTTCTAGATGCTGTGGGTGAGTTGAAACGTGAAATGTACGAGTGTCTACGTCATGGGAAAAAGGAAGAGGCAGTAAAATATTTTGAGCTTATGGAAGAAATTTTCAACGAACTTTTACCATTGCGTTTTTCGAATGCAGTTTTACCAGAATTCAGGCGCAAACAGGATTCTGCAAGACATCAAGTTGAACAGGCAAGGGGAGAATTAATTTAATCAATGCTAATAGAACTGAAGAAATCTAACCTGGGATGTCCTTCATGATGGCTTTTTAAATTATACCTAGCATATAATTATACTGGTGGTATAATGATCAGTTTCCATGCGACAGCGAAGAAAGTAGGAAATTCCTGGGCAGTAATAATCCCAAAAGAAAAAGCAGATCAACTTAATCTTTCAAAAAATCCTGACCTGCACATCGAATTTAAGTCAATACCAAAAATTCAGGAGCTTAGGGGTACTCTTAAAATCAAAAAGTCCACAGATCAGATCATGCGTGAAATCGACGAAGGGTGGGATTGATGTATTTTTTAGACAGCTACGCAATGATTGAATATCTTAAAGGTAATCCCAAATACGTCAAAATAATAGACAAAAATGATATTTGTACAAGCGATTTTCAGTTGATAGAACTGTACTATTTCGGGATTAAAGACATAGATGAAGAAACAGCAGAAAAATATTATGAGGCATTTTCTAGTATCAAAGTAGAAATCCCAGAGAAAACTCTGAAAAATGCTATGAAAACCCGTCTCGAATTCCAAAAGAAAAAACTGAATTTATCCTATGTTGATGCTATTGGATATCAATTTTCATTGGATAATAACATAAGATTTGTCACTGGTGATATGGCATTCAAAGGCTTGGATTCGGTAGAATATCGTGGAAAATAGGTTTAGAGTTTCGAATTTATCGTTTCTACCATCTGTTTTTTTCGTATTTCCAGTTTTTCTTTGGTTTTGTATTCCATAGTCAGCCGAATGATTGGTTCAGTTCCACTTGCCCTAATCAAAAACCAACCCTCCTCTTCATCAACACGAATTCCGTCGTCGTCTCTAAGTTTTCCACTGATATTTAATCCCAATACGCTTTCTTTGATTTTTTCTATTGTGTTGCGTTTATCATTTACTCTAAACTTTTCTCTTGCCATGAAATTTTGTTTGTATTTTTTCTTTAGTTCCGAGAATTTTCCATTTAATGTAAACATTTCGACAAATTTAGCAGCTGCAAGAACAGCATCAGGCACATGAACTCCTTTTTGATAGATATATTCCCCACAAGGTTCTCCGCCAAAAAGGGCTCCTCCGACTTCAAGTGCATCACCAACATAAGTGCTTCCAACAGGCGTAATTTCAATCCGTCCACCTGCATTTTCAACAACTTCCCGTATGACAAGTGAGGCTTCAACTGTTGAAACTATCTTTTTGTTTGTATTTTTTCCAAGTTCGTGTTCAATCATCATGGCAAGCTGTACATCTAACGGAAGTACTTCTCCGCTGTCATCCATTATGACGCAACGATCACCATCACCATCATGTGCTATGGCAAAATCTGCTTTAATCTCTCTTACAAATCCAGAAAGATAACTAATATTTTCTTTTGACGGTTCTGAAGGGCGGTTAAATCCGTCTGTTGAAGAATTAACACTGATAACTTTACAACCTAGTTCAGTAAGTAAATATGGTGTGATTACTGCAGCTGCACCATTACAATCTACAACCACTGTCGGTTTTTTTCTTTCGATTTCAATACCATCTACAAGCTCACTGACGTGGTTTTTATGGTCATTTATTATATTGTAGTCTTTTGTTATTATCCCCTGTGAATAATCATCCATAGTCCATTTACTATACTCTTTTGTTATCTCGTTTTCTAATATTTTTCCAATCTCTTTTCCATGTTCTATTAGTTTCATACCATTATATTCCGGTGGATTATGGGAGGCAGTAAGCATTATTCCACGACAATTATGTTTTTTTGTTGCAAAAGCAACTGTTGGTGTTGGCACTATTCCTAAATCAACAACATTCGCTTGGGAAGAAAATGCACCGTTAACTGCTGCTTTAAACAGGGAGATCCCACTACCTCTTACGTCCCTTCCAATTGCTATTTTACCGTCTGCAAAAACACCAGTTATTCCTGTGACTAGTTCTTCAGTAATATCTTTGCCATAGACTCCTCTTATCCCAGATGTACCAAACATAACAAAGAATACTGCCTTCGAAACGTATTTATTTGTATAGATGGCAAGTTTATCAGGTGGTTTGTTTGTCTGCAATAGATGACGTAATGAAATATATCGCTACAAATGAAATTCGATGGATCGATCTTCAGTTCTTTGATATTAAAGGTTCGATGCATAGGGTTAGTATCTCAAATAGAAAGCTCGAAGAGGCAAGTTTTGGAACAGGTATAAATGCTGCTGATCTTAATGAAGTGTTTGGTACTACGAGCCAAGGGGATCTGGTCCTTTTACCTGATCCTAACACACTTGCAAGACTTCCATGGGAACCTGCAACAGTAAGGCTCATTTGTGATATTCTTGTAGCTGTGAAGAAAGAACGATTTTTGAAAGATCCACGTTATATTGCTGAAAGAATGGAAACTAATCTATCCGCAGCAGGAATCAAAAACTGCATTGTTGGAAGTGAAGTGGACTGCTATTTATTTGATACAACAACCACTGACAAAACAAGTAGTAGCAGAGGATCGTCTGTTTTAATGGACTCTCGCGAAGCACGTTGGGGTCCATCACCAATATCAAATGAAAAAACAGGCGCTTATGTTGCAACACCATATGATTCAATGTATTCTGCAAGAGTACAAATTGCAGAGACCCTTGAAGACAGTTTTGGTGTTCTTATTGACGCCCACAGGCATGGTAAGTCACCAACTGCGCAACAGACGTTTGAGCTTGGTCCAAGAAGTTTGAAATCTGCAAGTGATGCAGTAAATACTTTGAAATTTATCACTAAAAATCTGGCAACTGCAGTCAATGCATCTGCTACTTTTATGCCATATCCTGTTGAAGGTGAGAATGGTAATTCATTTTCCATGTCAATGAGCTTATGGAAAAGTAGCGAGCAAAATTTATTCTATGATGGAAAGGAAAGTTATGGTCAAATAAGTCAAACAGGACGATATTTCATCGGTGGTTTGCTTGAACATGCACAGGCACTTTCGCTTTTTACAGCACCAATTCCAAATTCATATAGAAAGCTTGCTATGGATGGCTTTAAGTTTGGTTGGAGTGCATCTGATCCAAAATCAGTTGTCTTTGTACCTTCACTTAAGAAAAATATAAAAGAAAGCAAAAGAGTTGTTTATCGTGCAGCAGATCCATCTGCTAATCCATATCTTGCACACGCTCTTATGGCCGCTGCTGGTCTTGATGGTATAAAAAAGAAAATTGATCCAGGAGATCCAACTGAATCAGAGGGTAAAAAGAAACGTGTTCAGAAAGAGCTTCCAGGTAGTCTTTACGAAGCAACCAAGGCACTTGAAAGTGATACTGCGTTCATCAAAGGACTTGTACCATCTGAGTTATTGGGAGACTATCTTGAGCTTAAACTAGGTCAGCACGTTGAATCTCTAAGGGGAGTAACTGGATTGGAACTTAGGAAATATTTCAACGTCTAATTTTTATTTTTTACAATTTTTATTGTTTTCAACTGATTAGTTAATTTAATAAGCCAAACGCCACATTATTTTTTCTTCTGGGCCCGTAGTCGAGTTTACCTTTTTAGGAAAAAGGCAAAACCAAAAACTCGTTAGTTAACGACAATGGTTAAGACGTCGCTCTTACGTTTACATACTTTTATTGTATGTAGAGAGAAAACAGCGAAGACCCCCAGTTCGATCCTGGGCGGGCCCAATTTTTACTTGCTAAATTTTTCGCTCCCGAAAAATTGGCAACTCTTTTTTTATTTTAGTTCTTCCATATTTTTTTCTCAAGAATTTTCGGAGCAAAATAAAATTGCAATGCCACACCTGGCCCATATTTTATCTGAAGAATCTTTATCCAATGAAAGCAACAAACTAAAATTTTATTTCTTCGGTTTGTTCCTTCTAGCCACAAATCCAGCTATCTGCAATACTACTGTTATTAGCCCAAGCGTTATTAGGCCAAATTCTGCGGGGTTAATAGGCAGATTATTCTTGAAAAGTCCATTTGCTTTCATGAGAAAATGTACTGTTACCAAAATGAATGCCAAATAGTTCATTTGTTGTATCTTCTTCCACCCTACTGGTCCAAGAACTTTTATTGCATAATCACAGGAGGTTATCGTTAGTATAAATACTATTACTGCCGCAGCAGCACCAATAATCAAAGGGGTCATGGAGAGTATTTTACTAATATTCCAACTGAAGTATGCTGAAGCAACTAGGAAAATATGAAACAGTATGAAAACAAAACTTGCAATTCCAATTGCTCTTCTTGGTTCTATTATTTGAGCATATTCCTTTGGCCATATGGTTACCAATGGTCCTATGATAAGTGAAATACAAAGAAGCAGGTATGCAGTTAATGCAGAAAATCTAACAAACGCAGTTGTTGTTTGGGTACCTGATTCTGATTCGTAAATACCCAACAGTGCAATTCCAATTATTATTAATAAGAATAAAAAACTGGGTTTTTGCATTTTTTCACCGTAGTGGAGCGATTAAGAAATCATTCAGTTTATTTGTTGCATTTTCCGAATGTCCAGTTCCACCTTTACTAGTAAATGCTGTGGTTGCATCTCCGCCGCAATATTGTACATACGCTTCACCTCCAGGATGCTGAGAGGCAAATGAACTTGGTATATTGTATACATTATTGTCTATAATAAGCAAACAGTTTTCCATAGTGTTGTGTTTTGCTACCTCGTCTAATGTTAGTCCTATAGCCGGATCAATAGTCTGGTTCTGCAGTCCAGTTTGATTTTGAACTACTGGTGGAGTATTGTTCTGGTTTCCATTTGCTTCTTGTGTTGTACAACCGAAAACAAGTAGCACAGCTAATATAAGTAACATCGATTTCATATTATTCACCAATTATCTCATTCCAAATCTTGGTTGGAATGGTGGTTTAGTAAAAAGATAATATTTTTCTTTACCTTCAAGTTCACTTAGTATTCTTTGTACAAATACGCCTGTTGGATCAGAAAGGCTTGGTACTCGTTTGTGGAGGTCTGCTATCGATTCGAATGGTTTAATCTCTCTTTCTTTTAATATTGCTTCCATATTTTTCTTTCCAATACCTGGTAATAGATCAAGTGTATGCACTCTTATTGAAATAGGCCTTGCTTTATTTATGAAAGTAACAAAATCATTTTCCCTTTCAACAACTATTTTTTTGATCATCGTAGGTAAAAATTCTCTTGCACCATTAGTAAGTTCATTATGGCTTATCCTACCTTTAATATGTAAGATTTCAAGTCTACCCTCTTTTCCAACACATACTTTTTGTCCAAGAACTATGGTTGCTGATGGATTAACTGTTGCTTCTAATAATGTGAAAAATCTAGCGCCGAGAAGCTGCACCATGGATTCTTTCTTTATAGCATCAGCTCTACCTGCTGACAAATACTCAACAACCCATGCATAATCTTCCATACGCTCCCCTCCTTTAAGCCAATTCTTTTAATATTTTTTCAATTTCTTCTTCTGTCATCTCTATTCTATCTTTTACCAAGATGGCTCTGAGAGTAGATGGATTTTTCGGATGCACATCGACGATTTTAACTGCAAGTTCAGCACTTATTTTTTTGTTTTTCATTAAGTGTTCAATTAGTTTCTTTGCTTTGTCAGCATCAACCGTAGCAAATCTTTCAGAATTATCTAAAGCTTGCGATTGTTCATATCCGATTTCGGTCTCTTCTTTTCTTTTAGTAAGGATGTCTTTAGCTTCACTTACTGATGCTGGTTTAGATGATTTGATTTCCATTAATATCACCAAATTAGGCCAATTTTAAATGAACTGCCCCAGTTACTATGTCTTTAGTAGTTTTTAAATCCCTAACTTTCACCACGTAGCCTTTACCTCGTTTCTCAATTACAGTTCCATGTCTACCAATATATCGTAAATTGGGTAACCCCTTATATTTAGCCACTGGACTTATTACTACTTTGTCCCCTACATTAAATGTTTGGACAAGCCTAGCCACGCTAACCCCGCACTTTCCTTTGAGTTTACGGGTTCTCTTACTAAATGCTCCCTTTGAAGGTTTAACCATTGTAATCACAGAAATTAGTTTGTACGAAGTTGATGAGAGATAGTCTTTTTAAACAATTGCTTCATTTATAAATGTTTAAGTTTGCTTGTAGGTGATATATTGTCAAAGAAACCTGTTTTTGTTATTACGAATATGGTGGCGTCTGCGTCATTAGGATTAGAGCTTGATCTATATGCTCTTGCAAATAAGATTCCAGAGATAGAATATGAACCCGAACAATTTCCAGGTGCCATATTAAAATTCAAAGAACCAAAAGCATCATTGCTTCTTTTCAAAAATGGAAAAGTGGTCTGTGTTGGGTGTAAGAGAAGGGATATGATAGAGAAAACAATTCAAAAAACAATAAAAATGCTCACCCCGTACGCAAAACGAATCACCAAAACAAAAAAACCACACATTGAAATAACTAATATCGTTGCTTCTGCTGCACTTGGCCTTGAACTTGACCTCTATAAAATAGCATATAAAATAAAGGATGTTGAGTACGAGCCAGAACAATTTCCAGGTGCCATATTAAAATTCAAAGAACCAAAAGCATCATTGCTTCTTTTCAAAAACGGTAAGGTTATCTGCGCTGGTGCTAAGAATGAAAAGGATATACGGATAGTCTTAGCAAAGGCAAAAACCCTCCTCAAGCCATATGCTGAAAAACCACGCAAATAGGGGGTACTTGTGAAATTATTATTTATTATTTTTCTTCTTTTATCTGCAGTAACAATTGTAAGTAGTGCTCTTGGTCTTAAGACCCTTTATGAATGCGAAACTGATCCCACTATTAATCGGGAATCATTGAAGATGAAGTGTTATCATACTGCAGCAATGACATCTGCATATATTGGCGATGTTGATCGAGCCAAGATCATTTGCGAAACCATATTCACTAGTTTTGGCAGTACTGATGTTGATGGTAGTGATTTGACCAAAGTTGCAGAAGTTGAATCAAATGCGTGTTATTATGATGTTGCGAAAATAGCCAGGGATCCTGAAATATGTGAAGCTATAAGCCAACAAATTAATCTTCAATCTCAGCTTTTTGGAGCCGAGGTTACTCAGGAGAATTGTTTGAATCAAGTGTGTAGGTTAGCTCAAATCGTGCCACAAAATTATTATGGTACTGCACCCCCATCTACTGCATACAGTGCTTTATGTCCACCCATTACCGCTACTAATGAAAGTATTTGTAATGTGCTCTTCTTTATTTTACCATTATTTCTGGGAGTTTGGAAATATAGTTAATTTGTCTTCGGATTTTTATTCTACATCCATTAATTCAAGGGCTTTCTTTACACTCATACCTTCACGTATTCCAATATCTTCAGCCCAGCTGGTTACAATTCTTATTTTTGCTTTTTTCATATCCTCAAGGCACTTTACACCAGATACAAAAGCTGCAATGTCGCCTACCCTTTCTGCAGTTTCTTTATCTATGTAACTACAGGCAATGTACCCTTTTTTTGCTTTTACAACAATAAGCGGTAAATTTCCCATATCCTGTTTGAGTGCAATGTATTTCTTTCCTTCAAAGGAAATTTCATCCATACGCGTCCCTCTCTCTTTGGCGTTGTGCTTGTTGTTTTAATTTTTCGAAAATTTTTCTATGTTTGGCACAACTAATGCAATAATACAAATCTCTAAATCCCGTATATGTTACATTATCTTCCTTGAGATCGGTAGTAAAATGAGTCCTAGTGCTGTATTCAACAGCTTTATCGCGTGGAACAGATCTGCCGCATGAAGAGCATGACTCCAGCCGATCTCTACCGCGTCTTTTGTTTCCCATATGGTCGCCTCACGTTTTTAATTTTCCTAAACAAATGCCACTCAAGCGAAATATTAATGCATGGTTTAGTTTAAATAGTTTGTTATTAATCAGAGGTCCAAAATGTAGTTTTCCGTCGTTGTTAATCGGAGTTCCTATTGCAGGGTTGAATGCAGGTATTAAAATTAATTTTATTTTTTTGTTGAATTTTTTATATTTATTTTTTATGGTTTCTTCGTCTGGTGGAATGATCAGCCATGCAGGTTCGTAATGTTTTTTTCCAAATGCATCTGTTATTGTAATCAAAGGATGCTGATGTCCCATCACCAAATATTTACAACTCATCAATTCTTCTGCTGGCCATGAATGTCCGTGTATCAAACCAAGTCCTTCATAGACAAATCCTTCGGCAGGTTTTATTTCTGCATTTCCACACCTACCAATCCCTCCATCGTGGTTCCCCTTTACTATTATAATTTTACACAACATTGAAAGTTTAGCTAGAATATTTTCGGTTTTATTATCAAGCATGGTTATGTCCTCTTTTACATCTCCGAGAAAAATTAGTGTTTTTACTTTATGTTGTATTATCAGTTTTTTTAGTTTCAGAAAAAGTCTTTCACTAAAATTTTCATCGAAAATACCTCTGCGCCTAAGTTTTTGTTCCATACCAAAGTGTGTATCCCCAACTATAAGTGCACCTTTATACAAGAGGGCTGGAGCGTCATAGAGAAATTTCATTGAATTATATTTACATCGAGTTCTTTAATTAATTTCACTTAAACAAAACAATGGCGCTTTATTTCAGACATGATCGCATTCGTCCATTCCAGAAAGAACTAATGAACGATATGTGCGATGCAATTTCCAACAAACAAAATTTCATGGCACAGGCGCCAACAGGACTCGGGAAATGTATCTCTGGCGAATCATTAGTTTTCACTTCTAGAGGACTTGTTCTTGCCAAGGACCTGCATAAAGAGAGTGTCAATTCTTTATCTGAACATGCCCAAAAAATTAATCTCCAAACCGGATTCAAAGTCAAACTTGGAAAGGAAAAAATCATCAAAATCAAAACCCGTCATGGTTACGAAATAAAATCAACCCACTCCCATAAATTTCTTACTCGGAACGGATGGAAAAAAGCAGATACTTTGAAATGTGGAGAGAGAATCGCGTCAACCCGTAAATTAGTTATTACTGAGAAATCCCCGTCTGTTTTTCTATTTGAATCTCCGAGTCCCTACGCACACAACACAAAAATTTATCCGATCCATTTTACTCCTAATATCGCCTATCTCGTAGGTGCATTCATAGGTGATGGGAGTTTCAACTCAAAAATACGCATTCGTTTTACTTTAAAATCCGAAGAAATAATTCGAAATATTTCCATTGCAATATCTGAGCTCGGACTTGTAATGAAAAAATATAAAACTTCTAATTATCATGTCGATTCAATTGTCCTAAAAAAATTCTTGGAACAGTATGGTTCTCCAGATATTCGAATTGGTAAGAAAGGTGGTAAATGCGCCAATGTGTACCTTCCCAATGAACTTATCGTATCACCTAAAAAAATATTTTCAAACTTTCTAAGAGGTCTTTTTGATACTGACGGTTATGTAGAGAAGAGCAACGTCGTTTGTCTAACATCTAAATCCGAGAGACTTGTAAAAACACTTAAATTTGGTCTACTTCGATTTGGTATAATATCTCAAACCGGGCTAAAAATAAACAAAAAATACGGTAAATATTATATTTTACGGATTACTGATCGTCGTTCTCTTATACGATTTCAGAAATTCGTTGGTTTTACTGTAAAATTCAAAAAGTTACGATTAGAAAACTTATTAGCTAAGTTAGCAAACAAAAATCAAAACCCCAATTTGGACACATTCGAATTTGATAAGCCCTTTCTTTTGAAACTTCGAGCTCTCTTACCTTGGAATAGTAATCTTTATGATTCTCTCTGTGAATATCCTGTTGGAAATAAGCACCCTACTCGTTATACTCTCGATCTACTAATTAGGTATCTACACAAATTCCACCCTCACTCTAACCTTATTTCCCAGCTCGAAACTACTCTCGATTCAGATGTTTTATGGGACGAAATAACAGAAATAACACCCATGCCTGAAGAAGAAGTTTATGATTTTAGTGTTCCTGGTGTAAAAAACTTCGTAGCAGAGGGTATAATTGCTCACAATAGTGACGCGAGTATCTCAGCCGCCCTTTCACATGCACTTGAAAACAATCTCACAGTCTTTTTTCTTACTCCTAAAATTTCACAGCACAAAATCGCAATGGAAGTGGTAAATGGTATTGCGAAAAAACATTCTCTTCCAATTCGGGCAGTTGATCTCATTGGCCGTTCCCATTGTTGCATCGACGATAATCTAAAAGAGTTGGATCATGATGGGTTTCATACAAGCTGCAGTAAAAAACGAAAAGACAAAACTTGTCCATTCTATACTAATGCTCATGGCTATAGTAAATTCGAGCAGGCAAAAGCAGATTATCGTTTCAACACCATTCTGAAAGATTACAACAGTGGGAAGGGGCACCACGAACTCATTCAATCTGGTCGCAAGTCAGAATGCTGCCCATATGAATGGCTATTGAAACTTTCTTCTATCTCCGATGTAGTTATCGCAGATTATTATCATCTACTTGTACCTCATATCAGCGGACCATTTCTTACAAAAATAAAAAAACAGATTGATCGTTCTATTGTTATTGTGGACGAAGCACACAACCTTGCATCTCGTATCCGTTCCAGTATGTCAAGAAATATAAGCAGTTTCACATTTGCTCGTGCAGTCAAAGAGATGCGCTCTCTTAAATTTGATCCGCGTTCTTTGGATGATAACTTCGAAAACTGGGCAAACTCACTCATTGGCAATTCTAATGAAAGAACAATTAACGTGGATGATCTTAATGTATTCCCAGCTGGTTTTGGAGGAACAAGGGACGAACTTGCTGCCAAACTTTATGATCTTGGTTATCTTTTTATTGAAAGATCTGGAAAGAAAAGCGCATGTCTTCGTCTGGCAACTTTTTTTATGGAATGGGAAAATAATGACACTACTAGCGTAAGAATACTCAGAAAATACGGTGGGAAATTCTTTCTTGCTAAAAAAATGCTTGATCCGTCACCAACTACAAACGTTCTCAATCAATTTTCATCTTCCATCTTAATGAGCGGAACCCTCCTTCCATTGGAAATGCATCGCGATATTCTTGGTCTTGATCCAGAAAAAACTATAATGAAAGCATATTCATCACCATTTGACAGCAACAATGCAGTCAATATTATCACAAAAGACATCACCACCCGTTATTCTAAACGTGGAACTGAATGTTATTTAAAAATCGCAAAAAAAATCGATGCTATTGTTGCTAAAACTCCTGGGGGAACTGCTATTTTTTTCCCTTCATATAAAGTAATGAGCGAAGTGTTTCCATACTTATTCTCGCAAAATCTTCACATACAAAAACCAGATATGAAACCTCCAGATATTCGGCAATTGATAAAAAAATTTAAAAATGGTGGAGTGCTTTGCGGAGTTCAAGGTGGGTCACTTTCCGAAGGTGTGGATTATTGCGATGGCGAAATCAAAACCATAATCGTTGTTGGTGTTGCTCTTGATGAAATGGGGCTTGAAGTCAAGGCGCTTATTGATTATTACGATAAGAAATTCAATCGTGGTTGGGACTATGGATATATTTATCCAGGAACTTTGAAAGCATTACAAGCTGCAGGAAGGGCAAGAAGAAAAGAATCTGATCGCGTTGCAATTGTCTATATGGATGAAAGGTTCAAATGGCCCAAATACGGGGTGGTTTTTGAACCAGAAACTCAGTTCGTTGTTACTGATGAACCAGAAAAAATTGTTGAGAAATTCTGGAAAAATGATTGATTCATTCACAAAATTCCGAATCATATAAATTATATTCCGGAACAAATGCACTTAGTTTTATTGCAACTACTTTACCTGCAGGATGGTCATTAACATTTAGGTAAGCTGCTTTCTTCACTACTTCAGTACCTGAACAATCATCAACATAACTAAACATTTTTACAAAACGATAATTATTTGGGTCCCATCTTCCATAATAGATATCTATGTTATATGGGAGTGTATATGTATCTGGTATTGTAAAATAACGATATGGTAATCGTGATCCTAAATATCCATCCTCAGGAACTAAAATTGTAGGATCCATATTACGATAAGCTACGCTGTAATCAATTATTTGTGGGTATTCACTTACTGGATTGTAACTATCTCTTTCTTCCAATACTTCATATGTTGTGTCCTGTCCAATCCCCACACTCACAATCGCATTCATTTCATTTCCAGATGCTATGTATGATGGCAGGTCATTGATTATCAATACCTGTCGTTGTCCAGTTGGAGAATCAAAATAAACAACTGGTTCGGTATTTATGTCAGGTGATGGTGCAGCATTACAATAATCATTAATTGCAAGGCATCCATTTGGACAAGTGTGGGTATTACTGTTTCTTGTAGTTGAAGTTGGACAGAACCATTCAGTTACCATACCGGTTACTTGGTTGCATGAATCTGTTTGTGTTAATGGTGTGGCACCGGTAGTGTCAGTACCTAGAAGAGTGGTTGTTCCTTTTACATTGTAATTTAGACCACCATCTGAATCCGTACAAGTTGGTGTAGAAGGAGCAGCATTACAATAATCATTAGCTACAAAGCATCCATTTGGACAATCATAAGTAACAGAAGATCTAGTGCTTGAAGTCGGGCAGTACCATTCTGTAATCTCACCAGTTGCTGCATTGCACGAATCATATTTCGTTGATTGGTCAGTAAGAGTGGTTGATCCTTTCACATTGTAAGTAGCAGAACTAACCGATCCTGAGGTAGAATCATCAGAATCGTTACATGTAATTGTGGGTGCAGTTGTTGGATTACATTCTCCATTGTTACATCCATAAGTACAAGACTGTGTGAGTTCGTACAAATCCCCATCTTCGCAATAATACTCTAAAATATTATTTCCACTACATGTATCTGTGTAAACCAATGTTCCCTTTGTAGCAGTTCCTTTAACATTAACATTAGATCCACCATCAGTATCAGAACAAGTAGTTGTAAGAGGGGCTGGATTACAACGGTCGTTAATTGCATCACATCCATAAGGACATGTATAAGTAGTACTATCTCGAGTACTTAAAGTTGGACAATAATATTCAGTAATCTTATGAGTTGTTGGGTTGCACCAATCATGACTTGCAGGTGAACTAGTAAGAGTTGTTGTTCCAGTTTCATAGTAAGAATCAGGATCAACTGGTCCACTATCATCATCATCACTATCAACACATATTACAGCAGAAGCTGAATTACATTCTCCATTAGTACATCCATTCGGACAGGTATACGTTTCAAGTCCTATACTATCATCACTTTTACAATATCTTTCCCATAGTATTCCAACAACACAAGCATCAGTTAATACAGTTCTCCCAGATGCAGACGTACTTACAGTTGTCCCCTTTTCATAATAATCTTTTCCATCATCATTATCAATACAAGTTGTGCCTACAGGTGGATATGGTTCTATCTCAATTTTACATTCTCCATTAGTACATCCATTCGGACAGGTATACATTTCAAGTCCTATACTCTTATCCGTTTTACAATATCTTTCCCATAGTATGCTAGCAACACAAGCATCAGTTAACTGTAATGTTGTGTTCCTTGTAGTCCCCTTTTCATAATAATCTTCTCCACTATCACTATCAGTACAATATCTCCTAGGTACTGAAGTCAATACAATTGATGTGTTATCCCCAAATTCAATTCCACTATCATTATTTACTACACTATTGTTTTGAATAGTACCATTCTGAACACTATTATTCACCAGGTTACTAAAATCTGGAGTAATACACCCAGCTAAAAAAAGAACCGAAACTTGAATCAATATTAAAAATATCATTTTGGACATAGCACGTTTTTCTCAATGTAGCTTTAAATCTTTATCGAATCAATCTTCTTTTTTCTTTCTCATATGGTCAAAAATAATATACAAGAACATAATCAACAATAAAACCACTATAATTATACCGATTAATTTAGACAAATCAGTTAGGATTGGTTTTTCTGGCTCATCTACAAATGTTTTTGGTGTTACAACAAGATTTGTGATCTTTATCACTTGACCATTTTTAAGCAAAGCTACTTTGTAAACTCCTGCATTCTCTAGGGTTACTTTAAGTTTACCGTCCTGTCCAGTCTTACCAGTAGTTATATTACCGTCTGGATCAGTTAATTGATAATCGCAAAGTGCACATATGGTTTGGCTCTGAGTAAATTCACAGGTCTTCTGCTCACCCACTTTTCCTGACTCGCAAGTTACATCTCCAACAAAGCAAATATGGTCTATACAACTACCTATAGAACAAGTTGGACATCCAACTTCAAAACCACATTGATAAAGTGCAATCTCATGGTTTGCTATTGTTCCACATCCAGCAAGTAACTTGCATGAGCCATCAACACAAGTAGAATCATCTGGACAATTGCTGTCAATAGTACATTCTGGTTGCGTTTCCTGTATACAGACATGTTCTTCACATTTTTGATTAGTACTACAATCAGAATCTACACAGCACGAGTATGAAACCCATTCATGATCTAAAGCATATCCGCATGTTCCTGTTACTTTTTCACAAACATTGTTTGAACAAAATTCATCTGCATTACATTGAGAGTTTACAGTACATTCTAATGAAGGCTGAACACAGCATGAAGCAAGGTTTGCTGATGTGTAATCATATGTGTAACCTATTTTTGTTGCTGAAATGATAACTATTTTTCCACACTCAGTAAAAGTTACTTCTCCATTAGAATCTGTTGTTCCAATGCTATCTCCATCAACTTTTACTGTAGCTCCTTTGACTGTATCGCCTTCGCTTGTTACTGTTACGGTGGTCAGTTCACAGGTTGTTGAATAAGTTACTGAAAGCGGTGCTGTTACTGGAGCAAAATTACATCTTCCATCAGTGCAGCCATATGCGCAGGACACTGGACCTTCTTCATATAAATCATTATCCTGGCAAAAATATTCATAGAGGCCTTCTCCTTCACATTTATCCACTAGGGTTGTTGTTCCCTTTGTTGCAATTCCTTTTTCATAATAATCTTTTCCACCATCAGTATCGGTACAAGTTGGTGGTGCTGAATTACAATAATTTTGATTTGGGGTGCATCCATACTGGCATTCGTAAACCGTAGAAGACCTAGTACTTGAAGTTGGACAGTACCATTCAGTTATTTCACCAGCTGCTTCTTCGCATGAATCATATTCTGTTGGTGAACCAGTGAGCGTAGTTGATCCTGCTGTACCATACGTAGAAGGATTAACTGTTCCAGGGGTAGTATCGTCACTATCAGTGCAGACTGGTGCAAAAGGAGCAGGATTACATGCTCCAGCAGTACAACCATTTAGACATTCTATTAAGAGAGATATTGGTCCATCAAATAAATTGGGATAGCAACGCCATTCGTTAAGAGTCGTAATAGAAGAACAACTATCAGTGTGCGTTATTGATCCGAATGTAACTGTTCCAGCTTCATAGTAACTACCATCGTCACTGTCTGAACACAATGGTTGACATTTACCATCTAAACAGCCATATTTAGAGTTACAATCAAGATTAACATCTGAAAGAATCTTGCTGGCAGTACAATAATATTCCTTAACTGTATCGCTATCAACACACGAATCTATTCCTGCTGCCCCAGTAGAATCACTTGTTGTTCCTTGTACTAATATATCTTGACCACCATCAGAATCAGTACAAGTTGGTGGTGCTGGATTACAATAATTTTGATTTGGAGTACAACCATATGGACAATGATGAACAATAGAAGACCTAGTACTTGAAGTTGGACAGTACCATTCAGTAATATCTCCATCATCTTCCTCGCATGAATCAAATTGTGTAAATGGTGTGGCACCAGTAAGAGTAGTTTTCCCAGAAACACTATAAGTTAATCCACCATCAGAATCCGTACAAGTTGGTGGTGCTGGTTTACATTCCCCATCGCTACAACCATATGCGCAAGTATAATTTTTACTTCCTATACTCTTATCACTCTTACAGTATTTTTCTGTTAATATATCTCCAACACAAAAATCAGTTACTCCCGTTCTTCCAGCTGATGATGTGCTTACAGTAGTTCCTTTTTTATAATAATCAATCCCATCATCAGTTTCTGTACATGTTATCGCTCTTGGTGGAAGTGGGGGTATTGAACTTTTACATCTTCCATCGGTGCAACCATTTGGACATACATGGGTGTCCAGTCCTATACTCTTATCCGTTTTACAGTATCTTTCCGTTAGTATGATTCCACGACAGTAGTCTGTTCCAGTTGCTGTTGAATTTATCACTGTTCCTTTTTCATAATAATCTTTTCCACCATCAGTATCATTACAAGTAATAATTATTGGTATATATGCAATTGAAAAAGGTACAGTTGGAAAAGATTGAAGATCTATATTACACCTTCCGCTAGCACAACCAAATGAGCAATTATAATAATCAGTCTGAATTGAACCATCTGTACCGCAAGAATATTCCTCAATAGTTTCTTCATTTAAGCATTGGTCAGTTGCCTTCATTTTGCCAGACGTTGTCATTCCAATTGCATAATAATCTACACCATCATCAGTTTCCGTACAATTTCCTACCGTGGTTAGCATACCCTCATTCAATGTGCCTGTGTTGTTTTGGGAAGCATTATCTGTGATTAGACACCCGGCTAAAAAAAGAACTGCGACTTGAATCAATATTAAAATGAATCTTCTATTCATGGGAATTTTACCTATCCTACCTTTAAATTTTTATCTATCTAGCTTGTTATTGGACAATATTCTTTTCCCATTGGATAATATGTGTAAGTATGTTCATGAAATACCAATAAAGAGTCATAATTTTTTATTAATTTGGAGAAATTTGTTCTCAGTTCAAGCATAAGTTTTCTGAATGCATCGTAATCTTCAATTTCCACATCCAATTCAATATTCCATTCACCAAGACAAAGGTCAATATCAATTATATTTGGGTGCTGAGTAGCATGAGCCAAAAAACGGTTAAATTCTTTTTCATCAAAAGAATCCACTTTCACTAAAACTTTATAGCTCAAAAAACCCAGTTTGTTCCTATCAAGCACAATTCTTGCACCCTGTATTATCCCACTTTTTCTCATATTTTTTATTCTATAGCTAATTGCATGCGGTGTAATTTTCAATTTTTTTGCAATGTCAACAAGTCTACTACGTGCGTCCTTTGATAATATAGCTAATATTTTTTTGTCTGTTTCATCTATTTTTGGATCATGTTCTATTGCTCCACCAAAAAGTGGCACATTAGCAGCAGTATTCTCTCCAATCAAATAACCTCGTTTAGAATTATACGCAGTTTCAACAATTGACAAAGATATATCTTCGAAATACTTTCCATATTTGCCAAAAAAATCACGGTAGACTTTGTAAAGATCATGAATGTCCTTTGCCCAGACTCCTATGAACATATCAAATCGACCATCACAAGTATTGGTAAGCCCTACTTTTGGGTGGTTGTTAAAAAATTGTATTAATTCTTCTTCAATATCTCCATCTACATTCCTGTATTTCATGTATATTTTGAAAAACGCATATCCCATCCTAGCTTCGTTTACTATAACACAACATCGTCTAAGGATTTTTTTCTTTTCTAATTCAATGATTCTATAACCAACTACTTGCTTTGAAAGTTTAATTTTTTTTGCAATTGATGATGCTGGTTGAAAGCCATCTTCGTCCAGCTGAAAAAGGATTCGTCTGTCTTTCCAATCTATTCCTTCAAATGGCTTCATATGGAACTTTCTACAAAAAAACTATATAAATTTATTGTTTTGGCAAAAAATTTGAATGTTTATTTAATATACTGGTTGTGTTAGAAAATATATCATGGTGTATGTAAATAAAACATGTCCTCGGACAACTAAAAATTCTGCCCTTGCAGTTCTTCGTTCCAGTCCAACCAAACCCTATTCTGTTCTTACTGATCAAATAAAAGTTATGGGTGCAGTAGATCTTCCTGAAATTAATAGTAAAAAATCACTTCATGGGAAAAAACCAGAAGAAATTAAAGTAGCTTTGATAAGACCGCTTGGATCTCTTGCTTGTGATGAAGAAAAAGAAGCTGTTAAGGAAATGGGCGAACCATATCAACTGGAACTGCTTGCTTCTGTTCTAATAAGTCATGGGTACCAAGTCCAAATTTTTGATCAATTGGCAAGTTCATTTGATCCATCCCACCCTATTGAGTATCCCAAATCAAAATCAAACGAAACATTTGTTGAAGAAATATCTGGATTTTGTCCTGATGTTGTTGGAATTAGTACATTTACTTATAATTTTAGAAAAGGTCTTGTTATTGCTGCTGAGTTAAAACAAAGATTAGGCGTTACTATTTTGTTTGGAGGTTATCATGTAACTAGTGTAGGTAAACAATTTCTTTTATTTGATCAACTATCAAATGAAAACCCAGCTGGAGCAGATGTTTTTCGTCAGGATCTACGTAATGTTTTTCAGCACGGTATTGTGGATTTTGCGTGTATAGGTGAAGGGATAAAAACCCTCCCAGAAATTCTTTTAGCAGTTCGTGGTTTGAAAAATCCCCGAGAAATCTCTGGTGCAGCGTTTATGGATGACGATAAAATTCATGCAAGTGCAGCTGAACGAATTATGCCCGATGAGTATCCTTTACCATTTCGAGCAAATTTTGATCCAATGAAATATTATGCAACTGGTCGTGGTTACCCATTTCTTTTGATGTCAACTGCTAGCGGTTGTCGGTTCTCTTGTAAATACTGTTCAACTGGTGCAATGAACTATCCTGGTGTGTTATCTAGGTCTATTGAATCTGTGATTCAAGAACTAAGACAAATCAAAGAAAGATTCTACAGAACCTGGCCAGTTTCAAAAATCATGATTAATCTCACTGATGAGGATTTTGCAGCAAATCCACGTCGAGTAATTGCATTGTGTAATGCCATATCAGATGCTAGTCTAAGTAAATATTTTGAATTCAATTCCTTTTTAGATAATCTTTCTATTCTAAGTTCCAATGGGGATGAAATGCTTGCATCCATGAAGAGGGCAGGATTTGTTTTTTGTTTTATAGGTATCGAATCCATGATGGACGATGCAATTCTTGCTCACAACCGTCCAGATAGAAAATTCCAAAATCGTCTACACTCTGTTCAGGCTGCAATAGACAGAATGGCTAGTCATGGCCTCCTTTATTTTGGGGATCATATGACTGGGTTTCCCTTGCACAATCTTAACGATCTGACTGAAGATTATTCAAAAATTCTCCAACTAAGAAGAATGCACTACATGTATTTTCCAATTCTTGCTTCAATGCCAGGGACTCCTCAATATTGGGAGGTTTTATGGGGGTTGTTTGGCGACGGTTTTCTTTCTGGAGTGACATATGATCATTTAGATGCCAATCACCAGGTTTTATCAATAAGAGGTGGTGGGGATGTTAAACAAGTTCGAGATTTTTGGGTTCAAAAATTCTTTACTCGCCCAGAATATGAGCAGGATGCTATAGAAGCAGCTGCCCGAAATTCTGAACATCATCTATTCTTTACAAGAATGTTACCTAAACTAAGTATGGACTATCCTAATAATCACCAAATTAGAGAACTGGCCAGAAAGTTTTCAATCTAGTCATAAAACAATTTTACTTTTTTCATTTTTACATCTCTTGTTTTGCACTTTGGACACATGGGTGTCAAATTTGTTTTAAAAATTCCACCACATTTACATTTTGATGGTTTCTTTCCTCTCTTCACACCCTTCAGTTCATCACATTTTTCACATCTATACGCTTCAATCTCAAATGTGCCCCCTTCGTGAGATTCAAATAGGTTTTTACACTTATTACATTCAAAATCTGCCAAATGTCCCATACATACTATCATGAAGTAAAGTATTAAAGCAGTTTAACCTAATTCTTTTCAATGCTTTTAACTGTTAAATACGCTCCTAAAAAACTTACTGATATCATAGGCAATCAGGACAAGGTGGAGCACATACAGCAATGGATATTACAATGGCTCAACGGTAAAGCCAGAAAGCCATTATTGATCCACGGTCCACCAGGAACTGGGAAAACTTCTATAGCTTATGTTCTTAAGGAGCAGTATGATCTTGAAATTGTCGAGATGAATGCAAGCGAACTGCGAAACAAAAACAGAGTCGATCGTATCCTTGGTCAATCAACTCTTGCAGGAAGTCTTTTTGGGAAGACAAGAATTGTCTTGGTTGATGATACTGATGTTCTTGCAGGTAGAAAAGACAGTGGCGGTGGAACGGCAATCAAAAACTTTCTTGCAGATTCTTCATGTCCTGCAATTGTCACTGCAACTGATATTTGGGACAAATCCCTTTCATCAATACGAGCAGAATGTGAGCCAGTTGAATTCAAAAAGATCAGCAAAGTTTCAATAAAAAAACATCTTGAACACATTGCAAAAACAGAAAATATTCCTATTTCTTCAACTGCTATTGAGGCAATTGCAGAGTGTGCTGAAGGAGATATGCGTGCTGCCATAAATGATCTTCAATGCAATGGTCCGACTTCAAGAACACACGAAAAAGATATTTTCCAGATTGTTAGAGGAATACTCAAAGGGGAAAACTATGCTACTGTTAAAGAAATCATGCGTGGGGACGTTGATTATGATCTCATAAAGCTTTGGATCGATGAAAATATCCCTGCTGAGTATGAAACTGTCGCTGACATTGCTGCAGCTTACAATTCACTTTCAAAAGCAGATATTTTCGATGGTAGGATCAGAAGAACTAATTGGCAACTTTTGAAATATTCAATTGATCTTGCTACTGCTGGTGTGGCAATTGCAAAAAAATCACGTTATAGCAAGTTTACAAAATACAATTTCCCAGCATATCTCAAGAACATGTCTCGTTCTATGGCGAGACGAGCGATGTTAAAATCAGTCGGGGTAAAAATAGGGAAAAAAATACATTCCAATGCAAAAGATTCACTTGATGTTCTCCCTCTTCTTAAAGAATATGGAAAATCAAATATTGGAATGTTAATGTCATTCTATGATTTTACTGAGGAAGAAGTTGCCTTCATTTTGGAGACGAGTGTGAGCAAGGTAAAAAAATGAAGACATTTTATGTTTTTTAAAAACAATTAAAAATCTCCCATCTTCGTTTGTTTTGGTTTGTTTGAAGGGGCTGGAGCCCCTTCCAAACCCCCCGAACTTTTTTTATCAGCTGTTTCAAATCCAGTTTTCTTCGCTCTTTGCATTCCAGTAAGTATTTTTTTCATTTTCTTCTCACGATTGGTAGATGCATAATAGTAATATTCATCTCTTGTCCCTAGCGTCATCAGAACAATAACTTGACCTTCCTTTAACCTTGCAGCTCTTCCCCTTCTTTGGATGCTTCTTATTTCACTTGGAACTGGTTCATAAAATATTACTGCATCCACCGCAGGAATATCTAAACCTTCCTCTCCAATACTGTTATGGAGACAAACCAGTCCAGGTCCGCCAAAGAATCGTTCTGTTCCTTTGACAGAAATATCATACACGTGTTGCGGTTGTTCTTCTAATACTTCTAGACTCTGTATGTAATCGAAGCAATTATGCTCAGTTATCTTTCTCTTCAACTTAAGCCTGATGCGTCCGTTATTTTTTTCTAGGTAATCATTGGAAAATTTATCGAATATTTTTTCAGAATATAAAGCTGCAGGTACAACATTATAGTATGCTTTGTTGCCATGGTTTGGAGTAATTTTATGAAACGGGAATGATTCAGATATATATAGCTCATAAGTTGACCTGTACTTCGATTTTACTAGACTTATTTTTTTAATACGAAGTTGGCGTAATAAGAATACCAGACCACAAATAAGCTTTCTGCTTACTGATACCAGACAGATACGATCTGCAGCAAGATGTCCATCTCCGCGTGTGTACCCCTCTATAAATTTCCATTTACATTGTGGATTAGCAGTGAAAATGCAGTTTGGGACCTCTTTATGGTATGCACCTATGCCACATTTGAATACATATTTTACAAGCAAATAGGCAAGTTGCGAATGAATCCCAACTCCATTTTTGGTTACGGATACCTTCAATCCAAGACCTAGTTCTACACTTTCTTTCATCCGTTTTTGCATTTCTTTTACTTGAGCGGCAAGGAATATTTCGCCTGTTTTGGTTGTTTTCCTTGCATGTCCTTCAGAAACATAATACCCCAAAAACTCAGCAAGAGATGGAGTAATAGGAATGTATCTAGGTAGCTTAGTTTTCCCATAAATAACCCCAACACTTATCTCACAATACTTCTCAAGTGAAATAGGCAATGCAGCTACAGAATTGAGTGGAACACGGTATTTTTGTTTTTTATATGTGCAGTTAGAAAAAAACCATTCTAAAAACTCTAGGTATTGTTTCCCTTCTTCAGTTATACTCAAGAATGTTTTCCTGCCTGTTTTTTTAACCTTTATTTCTTTTTGCAGTCTTTTGTATCCATCTATTATCGTAGATTCATTGAGCATTGAAGCGTTGGCCACATCAGAAACTGAGAATTTTGCGTTTTTAATTATAGAAAGAATTTTTCGATTTGTCGTGTATATCCTTATTCTAGCCTGGTCCATTCCCTCAATCATACAAAAGACTTTTTCCGAGACTTCTTTGTCTTCAACATTCACCAATTCCCTGACCAAATCGATTTTTTTATCCAAAAAAGAATCTGGGACAGATAAGGCTATTTTGATGAATTTATTTTTTGTGGTATAGTTGAAATCAATCGACCTTTACGGTTGAATGAAAAAAGACTATGGTCCTCAGTAATTAAGGCGTTAAATCCAGATCGTGTTTTCGCACGTACTACTCTTGAAATTCGTTCATGTTTATGAACATGCGTAACACTAAAGAAATCTACTTTATCTTCGTCATAGGATAATGTTGAAAAACCATCTATTTTTTTGCTTGCAGTTCCAACTACGTCCTCTTTAATATATTTATCAACAAATTCGCCTATTTTCTCTAATCTAATTTCTTTGGTTTTATCATTTCTGATTATTATATACTCGTTATGATGCACACTACTCGCAACCATAACATCAAATTTCCCTTCTCTAAACTCTGCAATTGTTTCTTCCTGTATTTTTTTTGTAACTCCATCCTTTTTACCAACAAACTGTTTCGCAGTAATTCCATTTTGTTTCAATACTTCTTCTATTCTTGAAATCTGGGCTCGGTATTGTACAAAAACAATAATTTTTTTCCCACCTAATTTTTTTATAACATCAACAAGCACTTTCATTTTAGGATGGTCTTCATCATCTTCACAAAGTTTTTTCACTTTGTCCAGAGAAGGTTCATTAAGAAGAAGTTTCGCTGATTTGGTATCTTTTTCCCCTAATTTTTCCAAATAACCACGAAGAGGATACAGACCTTGTGTTTCCAAAAGCTCAGTCATGTGGAGAAGGTGAAGGAGAACGGAATATTGAATCAAAGCAGGATATTTTATGTTATGTGGTATATCTAAAATTCTCTGACGCAATGCCATAAATTTTCCTTTATGTTTTAATGGCGGGGGAAATCCCATTCCTGCCAGTCGTTGTGCATATTTTGACGTAAGTCCCTCAAGTTCTTTTCTAATGTCCTTGAAATGTTCCGAAAGCTCAATTGGTATCCAACTCACAATATTTTTTTGTACATATGGTGCAACGTCCGAATCATTTTGATCTCGTATCTCAACATTATCTATTTTGAGAGTATCCATGACTTCTTTTATTCTATCCATCCTTCCTCCGGGTGAGGCAGTAAGACCAATAAACAGTGTTTTTTTTGGATCGTTGACATCGTGAAGTTTATCTGAAACGTAAGTGTAAGCATAATTTCCAATAGATCGATGACATTCATCAAAAATAACTAATGAGAATATTGGTTCAAGAATGCCTTTCTCAAGATCATTTTTTATGGTCTGGGGAGTACTGATGATAATATCTGTCAAATACATTTCTTTTCTTTTTTTCGGTGCTACTTCTCCACTAATTAATGCGACATTCTTTTCACTGAGTTCCAGTGTTTTCATTACTGAATGGTAGTGTTGTTTGGCAAGTGGTTTTGTCGGCGTAAGAAAAAGACATCTACCGAGTTTCATTTTGTCCTTAATAAGCATCAAAGCAATGAGCGTTTTCCCAAGTCCTGTTGGCAGTACAACTAGCGTATTGCCATGCTGCATTATCGAATTGTAAATTGAAAGCTGGTAGGCTCTTGGGACTAGTTGCATTTTTTTTATTTAGCATTTGATGTTTTTAACAATATTGTGATAGTTTATCGTGGTTTTAAAAGGTGTTCTATGTACATATTTGTTGAGTATTTGAAAGAAGGAGGGTATTCATGCGTAATTTACAAGGTGGGAGAGCTGCTCGTTTTGCTGAAAGTGCAAAAGACAGACTGAGGGGATTTAGAGATGCTTTTTTTGATACTATGTTTCCCCCTCCATTAATGTCTCCTGCTTCAAGAGGAGGTCATATTCCGACAATCAAAGTACAATGGCCAGAACCACAAAAACCTACAACTATGCAGTTCAGTACTGGTGATGCACATTCAAAACGATCCCCAGCTTATGAAATTGCCCATTGGAAGTCTAATGATATACTAACTCCTGGCGAATCTCCAGATCCAGGTAAAAAACAAATTTCCTATCGTGATGCTCAAAAAGAACTTGGTAGAATTTTAAGACAAACAACTGCATGCCATGAATATCTTGCGTATGAATCAGCTAAATTACTTGCTGCTCATGCACAGGTGGTCGAATACACTACTCATTTGGTTGTTGGTGCAGGTGCAGAAGATTTTGTGTTTGCACCAGGAGAAAAACTAGATAATATTTGCCTTACTGATCCATCTCGTTTTAAAACAAAAAACAAAGAACTAGCTAAAGTTCTCAAGGAAATGTCTCATACTAAAACTACTTTCATGGGAGTTCTTTTCCATGTTGTTTCAGCGCTTGGAAGATTTTTCACTGGTGGTAGAGAAGATCTTGATTCACTTAATCGACCATATTTCGGACATTTCTATAATGGAGAACACGGCCTGACTCTTCTTGGCAACGAATTAAAATTCCAGAGTGCATCAGATAGAATCAAATTATATTGGAAAATTGCATCTGATTTCTATCAAAAAGGCGACATACCAAATACATTTACTGCACTTGGGCATATGATGCATCTTGTTCAGGATCTTCATGCACCAGCACATGTTCATAATGATCCTCATGGACCAGGTAATCTTGATTCTTTAGAAGGCTGGACAACTAGAACAGACTATGGACACATTGCCAGATTGCAAAACGAAGCAAATGTAAGAATCTGGAACAGCAAACCTCTTTCTCCGCCGTCTGTAGATGCTTGGGATAGTTCAAATATTGATCAAAAATTAATGGCATTTATTGATGGGATCGTAGTTAACACACAACGATTCAGAAGTGTTGATGCTAAAGGGACAGATCCTGATCAGCAAAAAACAGGAAAACTAAGTAATGCAGAATGTTTTGCACAAGCACAGGAGCTCATGCCACTTGCAATTCTAAATGGGGCACAAATTGTGGTTAACTTTTTAGAATATCAAAAAAATGAGAGTGCGAAGAAAGATTAATTTTCCTCTAGTTTTTTGTACGCTGGTATACCATCATTTGCCCGAGCTACAATATTCCCATCTTTATCATAATCTAATCTGGTGCCTATAGATCTAACAGATGCATAACTCGCATCCGTAAGTCCTGTTAACTGTATCATTTCTGCAATTGATGCGAAATTAGGATCGTCTTTTTCTTCTAAGGTGCTGCATGCATTTATGATTAATCGTTTGAACTTAATTTTTGTTGCAAGCATACTAAGCTGATCAAAAATAACTCTATCCTTTACATCCAAGGCAGTTTCGTTATCATCTTTGGCCCCACCAATAGATCTAACATCTCCATGTCCAGCTAAAATTCCATTATGTAGTGTAAACTCCTTACCCTGTTGCTTATATGCTGCTAGTTGTTCAGCAAAGCGAGTCAATCCGTCTACTAATTTTTCTGGTCTGTCCCATTCAATAACAACCACTCTGCCACCTTTACTCCCAATCTCCCAAAAATCAATGAAGTTGTTGTTGAAAGCACCATTATGGTCATATTTTGAATACATGGCAAAATTTACTTCTCCAGCAGTCATTCTACCTTGAAAAAAATCAACTGTTTTTTCTAATGTGCCAGGACTGTATCTCAAAAAATGTTCAATTCCTAATTCTTTCAAGTACTTTGTTTTTTCAGTTCCAAGTACTATTCTAGCATAAATGTTTCCGAGTTTACTTGAAGTATCACGATTTCCGAAAAGATACTTGAACTTTGTGCTTTTGAGTACTCCATTTTTATCTATTTCTGATAGAAGGTTCTTTGTATCCGGAATAGATACATGGGTTGCTGCCCAATCCTCTAATATAATTTGTCTCTCTCCTTCTCTATCTGCACTCATCATTGCTATACAAAAAAATGTGTCTTTTTTAGTTTGGCTCCAATTTACCATGGTTATTGGTAATATTGGACTAAACACCTCTCTTTCTCCACCTGCAAGTTCAAGAATTTCTCTGTAAAGTTTTATGGCAGCCAGTCTTCCATTCGAACTTTGTAGGTTTTCTGGGTGTTGTAAATATCTATTAAATGCATCCAACTTTATTGCTACTGTCCTTCGTATATCTTCTTCCCTTAGTTTATCATCATGTGTTATTATTTGAAGTGCTGGGTGGGTTATTGCTACTGGCTTATCATCGCCTCTTACTACCTGTCTCGATGCACACATAAAGTTATCTTTTAATAGTTGTAGAAATAAACATTTCTATTCGAAGAAGTCACATCAAACTATCATAAATTGAAGACACATCAATTTTTGTCAAATCATGGTGCACCAGCGGAATTTCTTTTATCTGCGGTAATGTATCCTCATAAGTCGGTCTATTCACTTTATAGAAAATACCAATCGGAAGCTTTTCATAATCTGTTTTTTCAGCTTCAAATGCCTTTTCAAGTCCTTTCATCCGGTCTTCCACATCATGGCCAGCTTCTTGAAGCTTGTAAATTCTTTTTGTAAAAAATTCGTAAGTGTTGATTCTATTGAAAGTAACACATGGCTGGAAAACATCAAGAAGTGCAAATCCTCTATGTGCAATTGCCTCTTTCATCATAGTTTTCAAATGATTCATATCACCGGCAAAAGATCTTGCAACAAAAGTTGCACCTCCAACAATTGCATTTGCAAGGGGATTGAACGGGGTTTCTACAACTCCTTTTGGTGTAGTCTTTGTTTTCATTCCCAACTGTGATGTTGGGGATGCCTGTCCTGTTGTAAGACCGTATATTTGATTATCATGTACTATATATGTGAGATCGTAATTCCTTCTCATAATATGGATAAAATGGCCAGCACCTATCCCATATCCATCGCCATCTCCCCCCATTGCAAGTACTGTAAGTTTATTATTTGCAAGCTTTACCCCAGAAGCAACTGGAAGAGAACGACCGTGTATCCCTTCAAATCCATATACATTAACATAATGCGGGCTTTTTCCACTGCACCCTATTCCTGAAGAAATAACTGTGTTGTAAGGTTCTATGCCTAATTCGTTCAATGCAGCTTTTACTGCTCCTATTATCGCATGATCCCCACAACCTGGACACCATTGCGATTTTTCCTTTACATTAAAATCAGTTTGAATCATAAGATCACCTAAAGACCGTATCTACTAGGCCTATAATATTCGAGATCATCTTTCTCCGTAACGACAATCTCTTTCTTTCCCTTATACCCTGCTTTCTTCAATTTTTCCACTTCATCAGCAATTTGCTCTGGGAAGAATGGTCGTCCATCATATTTCAAAAGATGGAAATCCATTTCCACTCCAGACAATTCTCTTAGGATGCCCGCAAATTGTGCACCTGAATTATTTTCAATCATTATCGTAACTTTCGCTCCATGTACTGCTTTTTTTATTGTTTTTTCATGCAGTGGGTAGATATGATTAAAATGAACAAATTTTGCTTTTATCCCTCTATGTTCAAGAATTTTAAGTGCATCAAGAACAGATAATTTTTGTGAACCCCATCCAATCAAAACTACTTCTGCATTTTTTGCCAAAGAACCATATGTTTTTGGTGGATCCATTTCATCAAGAACTGCAGCTAATTTTTTCGCTCTTTTCTGCACTTGTTTTACTCTCATACTAAAACTTTCAGAGCTAAATCCACATTCATCATGCTCATATGATGATGCAACATGTATCCCATTTGGTGTTCCTGGAAATACTCTTGCAGATACTCCATCTTCGCTGAATGCATATCTTTTCCATCTTCCCATTGGCTCAAGAGCTGGAAGTTCATTTACAATTTTTCCTCTTTCTATCTTTACTTTTTTCAAATTAAATTTTTCTGTTGAAAATACACTTTCTCCTAAATGTTTATCGGTAATCACAACAACTGGAATCTGATATTTTTCTGCAAGATTAAACGCCTTTGCAGTTAGGAAAAAACTTTCTTGTACATCACCAGGTGCAAGTACGACTCTTAGAAAATCTCCCTGTGAAGCATGAAGGACGAATCTCAAATCACCTTGTTCAGTCCAGGTTGGCATTCCTGTACTTGGACCAACTCTTTGTGCTATTGCTACAACTATTGGTGTTTCCGATATTGCAGCCAAACCGAATGCTTCTACCATAAGTGCAAATCCGCCCCCTGAAGTTCCAACCATTGCTCTTGCACCTGCAAATGAGGCTCCAATCGTATAATTCATGGCTGCAATCTCATCTTCTGTTTGTTTAACAACAAGATCAAATTTCTGTTCATTCTCTATCATATAATGAAGAATTGTAGATGCTGGTGTCATAGGATAGGCTGCATAGAATTTCATCCCACCTTGTATTGCACCAAGTGTTATTGCTTCATTTCCACTAATAATTAATTTTCTTTTATCTGAAATTGGTTTGAGTGCTTTAGTACTTTTTATTTTGCTATTGTTAACAAAATCATACCCTGCTTTTGCAGCATCTATATTCTTTTTTACTACCTCATCCCCTTTGCGTCCGAACTCATCTTTCATTATTCCTGCTAAAACATCAAATGGATAGTCAACTACTGCAAGAGCTGCACCAAGTGCAACAGTGTTCTTCATTTGTTCTGTTCCACCTGCATCCTGAGTTAATTTGGTAAGTGGTATTGGATACATTTTTACTTCTGGTCTTACTTTGAATTTACTTACGTCAATAAGTTGATCATGAATAATTATTCCATTTTCATTCATTGTTTCCATATGGTAGAATACAGCATCTTTGTTCAATGCAATAACAAGATCCTGGGTTTGTAATGGCGAGTTTATTGGTTTACTACTCACTCTTACCTGAACAGTATTGTGTCCACCTCTAATGAGTGAGGGATATTCAGGATAACCTACGGCATTGAAACCGCCTCTTGTAAAGCATTTGATCATTAGTCTACCGGTTGTCATCACGCCTGCTCCAGCTTGACCGGCAATTTTACATACAAATTCCATATTATCATCCTATATTCTGGTTTACATCCGCATGGGTTGCGAATTAGAGATTTTAGGATAAACCTAATAGCTAATTTAAACGTATCTAATAGGTAATCGTCAGTCGTCGTGCTAACCTCAATAGCTCATACTATACCTTTTTATACCATTTGTACCACAATTGTACCATGACATCTACTATTCATGTTGGTTCTGTTCAAAGAATTAAATTTGGAAAAGATGGCGTTGGTGGTCCAGTTGTATCCGAATGTGGTACTCCTGGTTATGTACTTGGTCTTGGTGAAAGACCAAAAGGTGCGCGTGGTTTTTTGAGGCTTGTTGGTCCTTTAGTTGGTGGCGATACTGTTTACAAACAACTTTCAGATAAAGCCCCTGCACTTAGGGGACATTCTATAGACTTGGAAAACGGTCCATATGCCGATCGAGTTGCAAAAGATAGTGGCAGAGGCGAAATTGAAATTTTCCGTTCAGAAATTTTTACAAGAGTTCAACCTACAAATATTCAAGGAGTTGCTGATCGAGTTATTGATAGTGTTCGTCCTTATCACCCTCAATTAGATGGTGCGATTTCTCGTATTTTTAAGAGTAGATTTGGTTTTATTCTGAATCCTGATTTTATCACTGCCAATACAGACAGACACGATCCTTCCCTTGCTCTTCCTGATCGCTTAATGTGTGCAGGTGATATTTTCACCCAGCCAATCAGGCTTGTTGAGGATGAGACTTCTGGAGCTACATTCGTTACTGTAACAGGAAATATTGAATCTCTTTTACTCGCAGTTAGCGCTCTTCGCAGACACGGACTGAGTGCATATCCTGCAATGGCAGTAAATCTTGATCTTGATCTTCAAGGTCAAGTTGTTGAAGTTTATGCACCACTAATCGCAATTTTAGATATGACCAAAGATATTCCATTACATACTTTTAGTCCGTTTATGCGTGAACATCCACATATGGTTGCACTTGATATATTGAGTGATATTGCCATGCTAGGCGCAACTTGCACTACACTTGCAGAGACACGAATCAAAAGATTGGCACTTGAAATGCGTTACCACGCACAAGAATTTACGGGCGTAATGGAGGATAGTGAAATTGAATATCAACTCAGTAGAGTGGCAGATGCACTTTTCCAATGCCATATAAATTGGCCAAATTCTCATCTAATTCTGGGAACTTTGGATTTTGCATTAGAAACAATTGCAGGAGCAATAGCCTTTATTGAAACTGGTCAGCCACTTGAAGTGCTTAAACAAATTGCAACAACTTCACCAACAACCAGATCGGAAATAAGTAATCTTAACACAGCCAACGTCGTTCTTCGATTTTCTTACGAGATTTCCCATCGTTATAATCTGTTTATTCGCGAACAGCTTGGTCAGAGAATGGATAGTTCATAAGTGATCAAATGACACACAAACAAGAACACTTACGAACAGTACTGGGATCACCAAGATTTCCTGTCAAAAAATTAATTGATGCCTCTTCTAATCGTCGTGCTTATACTAGAGTTGTTCACATTTCTAGATGGGATCACGTTGCACAGCCATGGGTTGATGTTGCCTCAAGAAGAGACCAATTGCCAGTAAATCAATTTCAAACTGATCGTGCAAAACAAGAAGAAGTTTATTGTTTAACTAGAGAGCTTCTTTATTTACCTGATTCTAAAAAATTAGCTGCACTTTATGCGTATTTTCCTCATGTCGCTATTACACATAAGACTGGGTTGTTAAGTCATCTTATGCAACCTGATTCAAATTTACCTGGTGCTATTGAATTTGATAACCTAAGATTAAACGGTCTATTGCCATCTGGAGTATTCCTTGTTTGTCGTGATGGTGCATGGATACTGGCAAAAGTGCAAAGTAAAATTGATCTTACTCCAGTATCTGGTTCTGGGCTCTTATTACATTGGGTAAATGGAATCAAACCGCTTGGTGCAAGAACGTCACCAGATGATACTCACGGGTCCATTCATCATCTTGGAGCAGCAAGAGGGGTATATGCCATCAGAAACGAACCCCGTTTTTATGTATTTGAATGTGATGGGCAAGATGCAATTGTTGCGCATGAACTTGAACATTGTTTGTCCTACGCACTTGGAAGCCCTTTCAAGAATGATGAATATATTGCAGCTTTGGCTGAATTTGCATATGGTACTAGAAGAATTGAGGTTGACATCTCTATTTTGCTGCATGCAACATCTACTAGAAAAGATCTTGAAGAAGCATTCAGAAGGATAGCATCCAATCTTCTTGGTTTTTTTGGTATGAAACGAGAAAGAGAACTAGAAAAAATTACTAAAGAAGAACTCCGATCAGCAGCCAAAACTTTAATTGATCGTGCTTATGGTGGTGCAAT
>JBDRIM010000077.1:0-6822 GCA_043816005.1 Microcaldota archaeon | reverse complement strand
GATTTCACATATTTTGTAATCTTCCAGGCATAATAAAGTGATTTCATTTCTTCTTCAGTTGGTTTTCTTTTTGTAACCACTTTGGTATTTTCAAGCATTTTCACATTACCATCTTGAACAAGAAGACCGCCAAGTATGGAACGGTATTTGCGATATGGAAGACGTTTGGTATTGATGCTTGGAATTTCCATCACACGCATGTTTTTTTTTCGCTCTTAAAACTTCCAAAGCACCAGGTTCAAATTTTGGTGCGATTACAATGTCCACAAATCTACTGATGATTTCTTTTGCAAGTTGATCATTAACTGGGCGATTGAGAACAACAACACCACCAAATGACGCTTCGGGATCTACTGCTTTTGCCATTTTGAATGCAGTCACAATGTCCGGATTAGATGCAACACCGCATGGGTTGTTGTGTTTTACAATGACCCCAGTTGGTTCATCAAATTCTCTGATAAGTTTAAACGCCGCGTTACAATCAAGGATATTATTGTAAGAAAGTTCTTTACCTTGGATCTGGGTGGCATCAAGAATAGATGGGTTCTTGTACTGTTCATCACGATAGACTGTTGATCGTTGATGTGGGTTTTCTCCATAACGAAGATCTTGTTTTTTGTGGAATGTAAGATTTAAATATTCGGGAAATTCATCTTTGAAACCAAATGTCTTTCTGAAATATTGTTCTATGAAAACATCATAATGAGAAACGTGTTCCCAGCTATCCAAAGCAAGACGTTCAAGTGTTTTTTCAGTTAGCCAACCGTCTCCTTTTTTCATTTCATCTATTACCGAGTGGTAACGCGAAGGATTACAGATAACTGCGACGTTTTTGTAGTTTTTTGCTGCGGCCCTAAGAAGAGTTGGACCACCAATATCAATATTTTCTAATATCTCAGGTAGTGATTTTCCCGTTTGAACGGTTTCTTTGAATGGGTAAAGATTAACTACTACCATATCTATGAGTTGAATGTTGAATTTCTTTGCTTCTTGCATGTGTTTTTTGTTTGTTCGATCTGCAAGTATTGCTCCGTGTATTTTTGGATGGAGCGTTTTGACTCTTCCGTCCATCATCTCAGGAAAACCAGTAAAATTAGATAATTCTTTCACTTTGATATTATTTTCTGAGAGTGTTTTTGCAGTTCCGCCACTTGATATTATTTCCACTCCTAATTGTTCCAAAGCCCGAGCAAAATCCACCAGACCTTCCTTCTCGTAAACACTAATAAGTGCGCGTTTAACTTTCATCAAACATTCCTCCGGCCCACATACTGACGTTGATAAATATTAGAAACAGTTATAATAATATGAAAAGCTTTATTATAAAGCTTTAGCTTAGCACGGAAAATAGTGGTAGACCATGTGTAAAAAGGCGGATTTAAATTGCTATGCTGACAATGTTTACTGCACATGAAACAATTAGTAGCCCCACATATGAGAAAATTATTGGGCAAACCTGTTGCTGTGCTTCCTCCACCTCAAGAACATCCATTAGGAAAACGAATTGTTAATTTTACACTTGGCGATCCTGCTAGAGTGGACCCAAGAAAATTTGCCACACCAGAACACATACAACAAGCAGTTGGCAGATGTGATGGCGAATATCTTCCACCAAGAGGCCATCCAAAACTAATTGAACTTCTTGCAGAAAGAGAAGTTGGGACTGACCGTCTCGTAGTGACAAATGGTGGCAGTGAAGGAATGGAAAAACTAATTCAAGTTACGACTGGACATATACTTATGCCAAGTCCTTGTTTTCCACCGTACTTAGAAGGACATGATTATACTGGAAAAGAAGTTAGATTATATAGAATAGATCCTTCAATTGGACCGGATATTGGAGACATTGAAAGACAGATCAGGGATGACACAGTTGCAATATTAGTGATAAATCCGAATAATCCAAATGGCATGGCATACAAAAGAAAGGTTCTTGAAGAAGTGATTGCACTTGCTAGGAAACATGGTTTGGTAATAGTTGCTGATGAAGTTTATCAGGATTTAACATTTGATGAACCTCCACCAAGAATAAGAGAATTGACGACTGATGTTCCAATAATAGAAATTTGGAGTGCTTCGAAAAAATATCTTATGTGCGGGCATCGGGTTGGTGCAATTGCATTTCATAACGTAACAGATGAACTTATTCAATTAGAAACTGCAATTGCAAGGGTATGTGCAACAAGATTGTGTGCAAATGCTCCTGGCCAATTAGGTGCAATCGCAGCAATTGAAGGTGGAACAGAACATATCCCACCAATGATTGATGAGCTTAAAAGAAGGGCAAGAATAATGATGGACGGAGTTTCATCAATTCCCGGAACAAGACTAGTAACCCCTAAAGCCGGATTTTATCTTTGGTGGGGAATGCAAGGAACAGAGTTCAAAACGGATGTTGAATTCACACGTGCATTAGCAGCAGAAGAAGCAGTATATATTCTTCCAGGAAGCGGCTTTAGTAGAGACCAATCAAAGGATGGACTGTGGTTTAGATCGGTTTTCCTATCACCTCCAGATGTAATAAGAGAAGGTTTTGGTAGAATAGCAAATTTTGTTGCGAGACATAGTTAGTAAAATTTTTTATCTGAAAGTGCAGCTTTTAACATACCTAAAATTTCATCAGGAGCAAAGAAAAGACCAAATGTTTGTTGTTTAACTGTTCCGTGAAAATCAGAACCACCGCATTCAAGAAGACCAAATTCATGTGCAAAATGTTCTAATTGTGTAATCATTGCAATTATATCTCTAGTAGTATATTTTGCTAATGGTCTGTTTTTTTGATAATCAAAATAGGTTTCTACACCATTACCACCTAAATTTTTGAAATCAATAAGAAGTTTTTTGACATCGTAAGGATAGTGAAATGGATGTGCGATAAAACTTAATCCACCAGCAGAATGGATTAAATTTACTGCTTCTTTTAATGTAAAACCGATTTTACGATCAATGAATGCGGGTTTTCCACGATCAAGAAGTTTGTTGAAAATATCAGAAATAGATGTGAATTTATCGGGGTATTTAGCCAAGAGCACTTTTGCAATGTGAGGTCGACCGATGGTACCAGAAGCCATTTTTTGCACTTCTGAAAAAGTGATTTGATAGCCAAGCTCATTGAGTTTTGTAATGGTAGCTTTTTTCTGCTCTTGTCGATTATTGTTAAGTCGAATTAGTTTTTCTTGCAAATTTTTATTTTTTGGATCTATGAAAAGTCCGAGGATATGTAGATCAATATACCCTAATTCATAGTCATAAATTGACAGTTCAATACCAGGTATAATTTCTAAACCAAATGGATGTTTTTTTATTTGTAAAAATCCAGCAACACTGTCATGATCAGTTATTGCAATTGCTTTGAACCCAGCTCGTCTGGCTAGTTCAACCAGTTCAGCAGGTTGGAAAGAACCATCAGATGCAGTAGTGTGCGTATGGAGATCAATCATGGATAGATAGATGGATTGTAGGTTTTTTATATAGTTGAGTGAGATTTGGCAACCAAATACCGATTTTAAATCTAATGCTGAATTAGAGATATGGAAGAATATTGGAAAATGAGTGATGAAAAACTATTTTCCACACTTGGATCAAACAATAACGGGCTTAGTGAAAAAGATGTAAAAGAAAAACTAAAGAAATATGGGAATAACGAGATAAAAACTCAGGATAAAAAAACAGCAATAAAAATATTTATTTCACAATTCCAGAATCCCCTTATCTATATATTGATTATAGCGACAATCATCGCTTTTTTACTTGGTGATAACACAGAAGCTCTGATAATTCTGGCAATTTTATTTATCAATGCTATTCTTGGTTTTGTTCAGGAGTACAGATCTGAAAAGGCACTTGAGGAGCTACGCAAATATATATCAATGACTGCTAGGATTATACGAGGTGGCCAAACAGTAGAATTGAATACTAAAGAAATTGTCCCGGGCGATATCATTTTCATTTCTATAGGAGATATAGTGCCAGCGGATGCAAGATTGATAGGGACAAATGATCTTGAGATAAACGAATCTGTTCTTAGTGGTGAATCAAACCCAGTGCATAAAGAATCAAAGATAATAGATGGGGAAAACCTTGCGCAATATGAACTTTCAAACATGGTTTTCATGGGATCTACTGTAATTGCAGGATCGGGAAGGGCAATTGTCACAGCAACTGGTAAGGAAACTTACTTAGGTAAAAGCGCAAAGGATATGAAGGCACCAGAAGAGGGAACTGATTTTGAAAAGAGCATAAAAAGTTTTGGAAGTATGTTGGTAAAAGTCATTTTTGTAATGACATTCTTTATTTTGATAATGAATAGCATACTGGGCCATGGCATACTTGAATCAATGTTATTTGCCCTCGCCATAGCAGTTGGGATAACTCCCGAATTATTACCGATAATAATTACAATAGGACTTTCAAATGGTGCGATGGTGCTTGTCAAAAAGCATGTTGCAGTAAAAAAACTTTCTGCAATAGAGGATCTTGGAAATATTGATATTCTCTGCGCAGATAAAACAGGTACACTTACAGAAAATGTAGTTACACTTATTCGCTATCTTGATGCCGAAGGAAAGGATGATGAAAAAGTGCTTCTTTATTCTCTACTTTGTAATTCTGCAGTAGTTCATCATGGAAAAGTTAAGGGTGGAACTATTGACAGTGCAATTTGGACCTATGCTCTTTCACAATTTGATATGAAAAAAACAGAAGGATATGAGAAAAAAGACGAAATTGATTTTGATTATGAAAGAAAAAGGATGAGTGTTGTTTTCGAGTACAAAAAAGAATGGACAATGATAACAAAAGGCGCACCAGAATGTATGCTAAATGTTTGTTCAAAGGTGCTTCTCAACGGAGAAGAAAAGCCAATAGCGCAACATTTTTTAAAATTAAAAAGAATGGCTGATGATTACAACAACGAAGGTTTCCGAGTAGTCGGTGTTGCGTATAAAAACGTAAAGAGTGGAAAAGATTACACACTCAAGGATGAGAATAAACTTGTTTTCATTGGTTACTTGATTCTCATGGACCCACCAAAGAAAGATGCGGCCATGGCACTTGAACAATTTAGGAGATTAGGAGTTACGCTTTATGTCCTCACAGGAGATAGTCCAATAGTTACCTCGCATGTTTGCAAGCAAATCGGTATTGAAGATAAGAATGGGATAATCACAGGAACAGAAATAGCAAAAATGAACTTGGATGAATTAAGAAAAACTGTTGAAATGCACAACATATATTCAAGGATGGCACCTGCTGACAAATTAGCAGTCATAAAGGCATTGCGCGCAAATGGGCATATTGTTGGATTCATTGGTGATGGAGTAAATGATGCACCATCACTCAAAGCAGCTGACGTAGGAATTTCTGTTAATAACGGGACTGATATAGCAAAAGAAGCTGCTTCAGTTGTTCTTCTTAGAAAAAATCTTAATGTTGTTGCAGGCGGAATTTCAGAAGGCCGTAAAACTTTCTCTAACATAATAAAGTATATAGACAGCACAATTAGTGCTAATTTTGGCAATATGTTTACCTTAACTATTGCATCAGTTTTTCTACCATTCATCCCACTTCTTCCATCCCAAATTCTTCTTAATAATCTTATCTCAGATGTACCGATGCTCACAGTATCTACTGATAATGTGGATAAGGACGAATTGAAAAAACCAAGACGATGGGATATTGGCAGGATGAATAGGTTTATGATATTTTTTGGGTTGATAAGTTCTATTTTTGATATTCTAACAATGATTTTCATTTATTTTGTACTGAGTGCAGATATTGCATTATTCAGAACAGTGTGGTTTTTGGAATCTGTTCTTTCGGAAATATTTGTTATTTTTATTTTAAGAACCGCAAAACCATTTTATCGTTCAAAGCCAAGTTCGCTTCTTATTATTGCATCAGTTGTTTCTGCTGTCATTGCAATTGGAATCGTATTTCCACCAGTTGCACAGTATTTTGAATTTGCTCCAGTTACACCAGAGATTGTCGGAATAGTTATTTGCATTGTAATCGCCTATGTTATGATTGTGGAATTGGCAAAAAGACAGTTTAGCATAAGAGAAAATCGCAGAAATGGAAACCACAGATCATAACGATTGATTTTTAAGACTAAGTCAGCAGATTTTGTTGATTGTGTGGTTTAGTTCACACCTCATCGCGAAGCGATCGAGAGAAAAAAATTGCCTTGGTAGTGTAGAGTTTTGTTTTATACAAGACGCACTCTGGTTAGCATACAAGACTGTCATTCCACCTTTTCGTAAAAGGTGGAGCCAAAACGGGCTGTTGGAAAATCCTTTCGGATTTTCGGTGAAAACCATTTTTCGCTTCGCGAAAAATTAGCAAACCAGTTTTGGTCCCGCTTTTCCTAAAAGCGGGGCAGAACTCTTGCGACCCGGGTTCGAACTCGCTTTTTAGTAAACGTTCGTGAACGATGTTTCGTTCACGATGCGTATGGAACGATTCGTCGTTCCATGACGAAGCTCGGCAAAAACCGGCTGTAAAAAGCGCACGAATATCCCGGCCAAGGCGTTTATCTTCTACTTCTACTCCCGAAAAGACTAGTTATCATAGTCTGTAACAGGTAGGGAGTTGGGCAGGAGAATAGCCTATTTTTGGGCTAATTTCTTCTCTAGACATACAACATCTTGCATGAAAAAATAAATGGAGTGGATGCGAGATGCATTGTATGAAATACGATCCGCATGGAATCGCGGAAAAACTGAAAAATTACACCAATGGGTTAGAAACAAATAGGTTTGGACTTGTTGAAGAGAACCGAAAATTACTTTTGGAATTCTGCCGGCATTTGATGAGCCAGGGTTA
>JBDRIM010000076.1:0-7398 GCA_043816005.1 Microcaldota archaeon | reverse complement strand
ATTATAACATATGCAAACGCAAGTATTGAGGCATAAATTCACAGTAGCAGATATGGACAGACTTATTGCTACCGGAAATCTCCGTGCGCTGAAAAGATTGGCAGAAACAACAACAAATATTTCGGTTCTTGCATTGTTTTTCACTTTGAGAAGATTAGATAGGGATATAGTAGATATGGCAAAGAGAAGGTTCTGCGAACTGGCAGATAAAAACAATCGGGACTGGTTTAGATAGTATCATGGCGATCCAGATAAATTGGCACCAAGACCAGCACAATAAAAAGAACCGTTCAAATAAAAAGGGGGTTAATGGGACCAAGGTCCCCTTAAAACCATTGATCCAGTTTGCTTTGTGCCGAACGCTCTAACATTATTTTTTGAAGATTCTTAACTGTATTCTCAATTCGATCTTTTGAGAAATCATGCTGATCTACCATAAGTTTGGTTAAAGCCTCATTATTCAGATTAGACCATTTAAGGTCTTCAACTGGAGTGTATGGTGGATCAAGAAATAAATGTAAAACCTCTTCTGCATCAACTTCGAACTGGTAATCGTATTTTTGCTTGACATATTCAATTACTGAATCTAAAGTTTTGTGTTCTTTGACGATTTTTAATGCTGTTTTTGGACCAACATGTTTTACCCCATCATTGAAATCAGTACCAAGAAGGATACCAATGCAAATTAGCCCATCACGAGCTATACCAAGCGATGTTAAAGTTTCTTTAAGTTCAATCATTTCAGGTTCAACTAAAATATATCTATCTTGTCTTGGAACTTTCCTTCTTCCAGTGATAGATAGATTACGAACTAGGCGAGTTGAACCAAATAAGAGAGCATCATAGTCCTGCGATGCAGTAGCGTATGCAAAACCTTTTTGTACCATCATGGATGCTTGTGCTTCCCCATCAGAAGGAGCCTGGACATAGGGAATACCCATCCCAGTCAAAAGAAGCTTTGCCTCGTCCACCATTTCCTTTGTAAGTTTAGATGTTGCTTGAGCGTATTTTTTCGCATCAGCAAACCTCCCCTGTTCGAGAGCTTCTTTCCATTTTTCTTCTGCCTTTTTCTTTATTGCAGATCTCTCCGCCTGTACTTTACCTTTCAATATACTCGGTTTGCCATCGAAAACATAAACGGGTTTTATGCCATTTTCAATAAGTTTACAAGTGCGATAGAATAAACCAGATAGATGAGCAGTTACATTTCCTTTGAAGTCCATGAGAGGCATACCGTCCTCTTGACGAATTGATGCAAGAAATTGATAGAGCATGTTATATGCGTCGATTGCCAGTATTTTACCAGAAAGTGAATCGAGAGAGGTAGTATGCTTTATACTAAGATCGCCTAAATCAACACCCATTTATTTCTCCTTTTTCTTTTTTGCTTCTATCATGTCACCAAGTGTAGATGGTTGGAAATTCTTAGATGATGGTTTAGAAATTGATGGTGCCATAGTACCTGCTATTTTTTCGATTAATTTTATACCGAGTTCTTTTTCAAGTTTTTTTGCAACTTCGATAGTTGGTACGAACCGTTCGTGTTCGATAGCATGAATATAACTTTCTTTTTCTTTTATTCTTTCAGCAATAACTGCAATTGGAAGTCCAGATTTCTCTCTTGCATTGATGATTATTCGTCCGTAACCTTCTATAATTTCTTCGTTAGAATCAAGATGGGTAGTAATTGGTCTGACTATTGGTTCTCCGTCATCCTCATCAAGTCGCATGATAACTTTACCACTCCTCATACACATGCCACATGCTAGCATTTTTGCCCCTTCAATTAGGACCTGAGCACGAACTGGAGTCTTTCCACAAATGTCACAATAGAGCTCTGCCATGATGTTTTTATTCTTCCATAACTATAAAAAGACCTAACTTCGTAGCATATCTATGATCATTCTCATATTATTGATAGCCATAGCATTAGGTTTGTTTTATTTCATCCTCCAACTCGACATATCTGGATTGATAAAATTTATACTTGTTGTTGGGGAAATGATTATTGTAAGTCAGATTCTTATTAAAAAATACAAATTACCTAGTGAAATGGGATTGGTGTTGCTAAAAAGTAAAAAAGGAATAGAGATAATAGATAAACTAGCACAACACGAAAAAATTTTCAACTATCTTGCAGATGTTGGATGTTCAATTTCGTATGGTCTGCTTAGTCTTGTTCTTATGAAAAAGACAATCACTTGGAAAACTCTCATACCTGGTTTGGTCATACTTTTAGTATTATCTATTTTTGTTGCTCCAGTTGCTTTATCGTTTATTTTAAGTGTTGTCAAGGTAGGTGCAACCGAGAAAACAGTAACTGGAATAACTGACGATCCGAGCCTTGGAATGTTAATAGTTGGCGGGATTTTGTTACTTGGTGGTATGTTTCTATTCATTCTTTTTGGTTTGGTGTTCTATGGTATTGTAGTATTCAAAGCAATAGTAACAACAATTTTCTTTGGTACAGATGCTCTTGCTACAACAGCAGCAGGAGGAACATTACTATTGCCAGGCATCAATCTGCCATTTTTTGAGGGTATAATGGCACTTGCAATCGTCATGGTGGTTCATGAGGTTGCTCATGCAGTCCTAGCAAGAATAGCAAAGGTTCCGATATTATCATCAGGCATAGTTTTATTTGGCATAGTTCCAATAGGTGCTTTTGTAGAACCAGATGAAAAAAAACTTGCTAAAGTGGAATCTAAAAAACAGACTAGGGTTCTTGTGGCAGGCCCAACAGCCAACCTCTTAACTTCAGTTGTGATGTTTGTTCTTTTCCTCGGATTCTTTTATGGAACTGTATCGTTTAGAGAAGAAGGTTTAATGGTTGTAGCAGGTATGGAACCTGGAACTGTAATTTATCAGGTTAATGACCAGATAATAGACGTTTATAATTACACGTCAATGAATTTGACTGCAGATAGTGAGATAACATTTATTACAAATAAAGGAACGATAACAAAAATAACAAATTCAACAGGACAGGTTGGGATAATGTATTACCCAATTTCCAAGAATTCAATTGCAGCAGTATATAACAATTGGGTAATGGGATTTATTTATGTTGTTCTTGGATTAAGCTTGGCACTTAATTTTGTTGTTGGTACGGTAAATATATTACCAGTTCCATTGTTTGATGGTTTTAGGATAATAGATATAAATGTGAAGAATAAGACGATTGTGAAAATTCTTAGTTATGGTGCATTATTATTTTTTGCACTTAATTTCTTGCCATTACTCTTCCATTAACTTTTCTTTTTCTTCTGTTTATAACACCAAGCAGGTCTAGGAGGAAATAACGTGAAAGTTTTTTTCTTTTCCGTCTTTCTCTCTGGATTGAAATGGATTTACGTTTTTGGTTAGCTAGTCGTTCTAATTGTTTACGTTTTTTTCGTGGTTGGTTTTCAACTAGTTTTTTTCGATCTTTTTTAGTCTTCTGTTTTCTCATTTCTTTGGCTTGTTCAGACGGGCTAATCGATTTTATTGTTTTTCGTCTTTTTCTCATTGGTTTTGTTGTTTCTTGAGAAGGAATTTGTTTTTTTGGTTTTAGTTTGGCAGAAAGTTTTGGTTTTTTTATCTGTTTGGCTACTTTTGGCTTGGTTTTTGGTTTTTTAGCTGGTTTTTCAACTGGCGGTTTGGATCGTGCTTTTTTTATTATTTGTTTTTTGGCATCAGTTGTTTTTGTTTTGGTACGTCTTCTGATTTCTTCTCTTTGTTTTGATTTTCTTGTTTTTTCAGTAGAATGGATTAGATTTTTTCTGCGCCTTTTTGGTTTCACTGTAATTTCTTTAGGTACATTTGCATGTATGATTCTCTTTGTTCTTGGTTTTTTTCGTTTTGGCATTCTCATATCTAGAAGTGTTATTGGTACCGTACCGAGATTATAGACAGGTGGACGAGGTTTGGCAAATGATTCAAGAACTACTTTTGGAACTTGTGCTGCTTTCTGCTCTGATTGTTTGTTAGTTTGTTCTTCAGATTTTATTGTGGGTAACAAACTAGGTGCCATTAGTGTGATGCCTGTTCTTGTCATGATTTTGGTTTTTACATGTACATGTGGAATAGAAGGCATGGGGTCATAGGGTACGAAAACAACACTACTTTGTTTAGGTTTTGTTTGAGTACTACTTACAAGTTGTTCACCAGTTTGCTGAACAGCATCCATGAGTAATTTTGAAGATTTAATTCGCAATTTATCCTGTAATCTGCCGTCGAAAACAGAAACATAGAGATAGGGAACTCTTAGTAACGAACCGTCCATGGGAAGCTGTATTGGCTGATTGTTTGTTGGATAAACAAGTCCCACATTTACAAAAGGAGCAGCAACTGGGAGTTGTTGAATAGTAATTGGATCAAATTGTGGTGCCATAAACCCACCAACCTGGAAGTTATCTGAATATTCTGAAGCAGTTGAGAGGCGATCGCCAAGAATATCATAAATAAGCAATTTTGATGATTCTAAGATAAGCTTGTCACCACGGATACCACCATGAGATTTTGCAAGCTCTTCCTGTTCAAGCCTATGATCTATAACCTGTTGTGCATTTGTACTTATTGATAATGATCCGTTTCCAAGTTCGGAGAGTGAATTTGCATCTTTATTATAATCAACAAGACGAACGGAGAACAGACTGGTGTTTCTACCGACTTCAACTTCACTACCATTTGGAAAGAAAACTTGGCCATCAGTTCCAACAACTATCGGAATACCGCTGCTACCTATGAAAAAGTGAATGCCACCATGACTATTACGTGATTCTTCTATTGCAATTGCCTTTGCTGACCCAGCACTTTCGCCAAAAGAAGAGAAATCTGCTTTTGCTATTTTATCAGGTTCACCTTTCACCATGAGTCTGTCACCAACCATTATTGCAACAATTTCTTTTCCTTCCATTCCTTCGTATTTAAGGGTTGCAACTCCTCCGCCGTGTTTTTCAATGATTTTGTCCAACGCATGTTCGAATTTGGTCCCTTCAGGCACAATTGCACTGAAAATTTTTCCACTGATTTCTATTGTTGCTACTTCCCTTCCAAATACTCGAAGAAATGGTGATGCAGCATTCAAAAAAACCTGTTTGGGACTGGTTCTCGCAGAATTAGGATTAAGCTGAAGTTGATGTCCCGCCATAGGTTCAGAATAATGATGATGAAGATTAAAAAGATATAGTAAAATTTAAAATTTACGTCGAAGAAAATTTATCAAGAAGAAAATCATTTCCTCTTCTCGATCTCTTCGTGGATAGTTTTTACGAAATCATCTAGATGAACTTTATGTTTTTCATTTCCTGCCCCATCTCTTAATGAGATAGTTTTTGAACTAACTTCTTGCTCTCCAACAATTACCATATGTGGAACTTTTTGTTGTTGCCAGTTTCTGATTTTTGCACCAACCGTGCCAGTTTTGTCCTCAAATTCAACACGGATTTTTTGAGCTTTCAGTTGTTCATAAATCTGTTTGGCATATTCGCGTTGGTCATCAGAAACAGTAATAACTGCAACCTGGACAGGTGCAAGCCATGTCGGGAATTTTCCTTCGAAATGTTCCACTAAAATTGCAAAGAATCTTTCGATTGAACCATAAGCCGTGGAATGGAGCATTGCCGGAGTTTCATCTTTCCCTTCCTTGCCAATATATTTTACATCAAACCGGTTTGGCATCTGGAAATCTAATTGTTCTGTTCCGCATTGCCAAGTCCTACCTAAAGAATCTTTTATGTGAAAATCTATTTTTGGACCGTAAAACGCACCATCCCCTTCGTTTATCTTGTATTCTTTTCCGAGTTTGTCCAGCCCTTTTTTCAGCGCACTTTCCGCAATATCCCATTGGACGTCTGTTCCTAATCTTTTCACTGGTCTTGTGGAAAGTTCTATGGTATACTCAAATCCGAACATGTTGTAAAGTTCATCTAGATATCTCAGTCTTGCTTCAACTTCTGTTTCAATATCTTCCTGTGCACAAAATACATGGGAATCATCTTGGGTAAACGCCCTTACTCTAAATAGTCCAGAAAGAACCCCTGAAAATTCATGCCTATGTACAAGCCCAAGTTCTGCACTCCTTAATGGAAGTTCGCGATAAGATTTCGTTGAATTCTTGAATATCATTATTGAACCTGGGCAGTTCATTGGTTTTATCCCAACTAATTTTCCATCAATGTTTGTGAAATACATGTTTTCTTTGTAGTGATCCCAGTGACCAGAATTTTTCCAAACTTCTGCATCCATTAATATTGATGTTCTTATTTCCACATATCCGTATTTTTGGTTTAACTCTCTCCAATATTTTTCCAATTCATTTCTGATAACCATTCCTTTTGGATGGAAGAATGCCATTCCAGGTGCAACTTCTTGTAGCGAGAACAGATCTAATTGTGTACCAAGTTTTCTGTGGTCTCTGTCCCTTGCTTTCTCTTGAAGTTCCATGAAATTGTCTAGGGCTTCTTTTGTTGAGAATGAAAAACCAGTAATCCTTTGTAGTTGGGATTTAGACGAATCATTCATCCAATAAGCACCACCAACTCCGGCCAAATGTATTGCACACAAATATTTTGCATCTTCAAGTAATGGTACTAGGGATGGAATACAGACATTGTCCATACAATAAAGATTCAGAAACGCATGTTCTGGCAATTTCTGTGCAAGTTCCAAAAGATATGGTTCTTTTTGTTCGCTGAATATTTTTTCTGCTTGTTCTTTTGATACAAGTTTTTGAGTTATTGGATGTGATTTTGAGATAAATGCTTCAAGTTCTTGCTGAAGTTCTGGTAATTCCTTAGGAGATAAAGAACGTTGATGATCAATATCGAGGTAGAACCCGTTTTCATTTAACTGCACCAACCCCAAACGTACATTATTATCCTTCATTTTTAACAAGGCAGCAAGACAAAAAGCAGCCGTAATCCGATGTGCGTTTCTATCCTTAGAAAATCCTCGATCTTGAGGTTCTTCAAGCATAACTGAATGAACAACTTCACTGACAGAATGTACAGTTCCGCTTTTTGGTTTCCTTGTGTCCCCAATTGCTTTACCAATGGTTTTGGAAAGCTCTGAGAGAGGATGACCTTTGCATTTGAGTTCAAATTCTTTGTACCATCCAAATTGGCTCTTAAATGTATTATTTGTCACTGATTTTTTTGTTTCTTCATAAAGACCAGTAAGAATTGCAGGTGCATCTTTTAGTGATGCAAGATTGGATGAAAGATGCGCATATGGATAGATGACAATATTTTGTGCTTTTACTGTTTCGAACATTTTTTTTATCTCGGCTACTGCTTCAGATATTTCCTTTTTACCATCACCAGTCTCAACAGCAGTGAAAACAACCAACACTTCTTCTACACGTTTACCTTCTAGGTCTTCTTTCGTAACTTCATCGGCACCTTGTTTTACTGCAAG
>JBDRIM010000075.1:0-18916 GCA_043816005.1 Microcaldota archaeon | reverse complement strand
CCACCTTTTCCGAAAAGGTGGAAGGCTGGTGGGTTAGTCCCTTCGAGTGTTCGAATCACTTCCCCTGCAATTTTGTTCACTGCACTCGCGTCGCTCGTGGTGAACACGAATTTAATCTGAGGACGCTAACCAGTTATCACTGGTTCAACTAATTGTAAAAACCAGTTATAACTTAGGTAAGTTATCACCGAAAAGTATATATATCTATTTTCAGTGATAACTATTATGGCTCGAATAGCAAAAAGAATCGTGAAAGGAAAAATCTATTATTATTTAGAAGAATCCATAAAAAAAAGAACCGCGTGGGTCAAAGAAAGTGTTTATCTCGGCAAATTGCCCAATAGTGTAAATCTAATTGAGATTTACAAAAAATTTGAGGGTAAGCTTAAGCAGAAAGGCGTTTTTGGGATTACGCCACCATTTACAGAATTCATAACTCGTAATCTTGCCATGAAAATAGAAAAGGCAGTCAAGGACAAGTTGTTGTTCTTGAGTTCACTTTCTCCCAAGCAAAGAATTGATTTTATTAGAAGAGAAAGGATAACATTTGTTACTGACTCAAACGCCATTGAAGGTTCAACTTTAGATTATTGGTTGACGGAAAGAATTCTTTCTGATCAAAAAAGAATCGATTTGTTGCAGAAACGTGGAATAACCATTACAAATATGGGTCGAGAGGAACAAGAAGCACTTAATCTCAATAAGTGCTTAGACATCTATGAAAAACTTCTTAAAAATAAACAGGAGTTAAATGAGGAAATGATATTACAGCTTCATTGTGTGCTTCTTTCGAAGATAGATGGTTATGAACAATACTGTGGGGTTTGGAGACCTGTTAATGTACGAATTCGTGGTTCCGACTATGTTTTTCCGCATCACCAGGAAGTTCCAAGGTTCATGAAAGAACTAATTGTTTGGTATTCAAAAAACAAGGATTTGATTCACCCAGTAGAACTCGCAGCAAAGTTTCATACTAAATTCACTACAATACATCCATTTGCTGATGGGAATGGAAGAATGGCGCGATTGCTGATGAACTATATCCTCCAAGTGAACAGCATTCCGTTCACAAACATACCGCTTAGCAAACGAAGCAAATATATGCGAACTCAGGAGGCCGGCAATAGTAACAATCACAAATTATTCGTCCTTTTCCTAGTCCAAGAGATAATCAAACAAAACCAAAAACTGAAATGATACGCGTCAATCACTTGAGTCGTATCTGGTCAAGCTATAAATATTACTTATGTAATATTTACCTCGACAACAAGGGCAAAAAACCTGAGAGCGTCCTCGGGTCTCTAAATTCTTCCCCTGCAATTTTGGTCACTGATTCTGTCAATTGCTTCTCGAAATATTTGTTTATTCGGTATCAGAAAGAATAGCCCTATCAATTTTGATTCCACCAATGTAACAAATTGCGACAATAGTATATACCAAATAACCAAGAACTGCGAGTATGAAATTAAACGATATGTTCACATCAGATTGTCCAGAGGCAGAATTCAGTGCGTCTACAGCAAAATTCATCGGGCCGAATATTATTGCAAACAGAAGATACAACGCGTATGTTCCGTTCAATATTATACTGATAGATAGCATCATCACCTTTACTAATTTTGGTATGATCTTTATGCCTCTGTATTGTATGGAAATAATTAACCATGCAGCAAGAAAACTAATAATCACACTGGCAAAAAGTCCAGGTCCGGTTTTTTTATTTCCCATCAGAGAAGTCAAATCATCTTGAAATGCTGGTTGTGTGACATAGAGAAAGATAAAAAATGCAATCATAACTAAGAATAATAGAGGATTCTGAGCAGCCTTAACCGCCTCGTCCATCCAAAATGTCTCTTCAAACGAAATTTCAAAACTTCCAATTCTTAGTTTGGTTTTGTTTTTTTGTAGTATCCCAATTGACAGGAACAAAAAAACCAGGAAAAAAGGCCATGCTACTATACAAGGTAAATATATAATCGGAATACTTTGAACCATTACTTACACCAGTTGTTTGTTTTTGTTTCTAAAATAAGCATTATAAAGGCAACTAATTCTGTCTATAAATTCAGTGGCCTGGCAGATTCAGCAATATTGTTTAAGATTACCAACAAAGATCCGGATCTACATTCTCCTGATCTGGATTATAATAGTTCGGACAATTATCATCTAAATTAGCTACACCATCCAAGTCTAAATCACCATTACTTTCATTTGTTTGGTTTGTCAACGGTCCATGATCACCATTCGATGAGTCATTATTCTGAGCAAGTATTATGATACCGATTAAAATTAAAAAAACAAATCCAACAATTAGAATATTTCTCAAGTTACCCATATTTTTATCTCATCATCGATCTTAATAACTTTTTCCATACATCAAAATTAACTAATCCTGTTATATAATTTTCTTTTGTTATAAAAACATGAAAAAGTTATTCATCTTTCTTATTTTGATCTGCATTACTTTTGCACAATCAACTCATCCATGGCCACAATTTCATGGAAGTGCACAGCATGGAGGGCAAAGTCAGTATAACACTTCACATATAGACGGAACTATAAAATGGGTTTTTGAAACAGGGAGTGGAATAGAATCATCACCAGTCATTGCTGAAGATGGAACTATCTATTTTGGATCTCATGATGGTTATCTATATGCAATCAATCCTGACGGAACAGAGAAATGGAAGTTTTTCATTGGGACTCCAAATTATGATGTAAGATGGAATGTTTCAAAAGTAATGATGGCAACACCAGCAATAACACAAGACGGGACAATCTATGCATATTCTGCTTCAAATTATCTATATGCAGTTAATCCAGATGGAACAGAGAAATGGAAGTTTTATATTGAATGGCTTTCGGATTTTTGGTCTTCACCAACTATTGGAGATGATGGAACAATTTACATTGGCTCAGCAAGAGCTGATCACAATCCAAATTTTGAATCTGGCTTATATGCAATAAATCCAAATGGAACTGAAAAATGGCACACTAAATTTGGAACTGGGGTTACAACAACTCCGTCCATTTCAAATGATGGAAATACAATCTATATTGGAATCGGAGTTATCTCTTTAGATAAAACTATCGAAGATGCTGGCCAGATAGTTGCATTAACTAAAAATGGAGCAGTAAAATGGAAATTTGATGTGAAATTATGGGTTGAAGGTCCATCCACAATCGGTTCTGACGGAATAATTTATACAGGAACTAAAGAAGGAGATATTTACGCAATCAATCCAGATGGAACAGAAAAATGGAGATTCAGTACCACAGATGGTGTAAGTGCTTCACCTGCAATTTCTCATGATGGAAGTACGATCTATGTCGGTTCTTGGGATACTTACATGTACGCTCTTGACTCAAATGATGGAACTTTAAAGTGGAAATTTAAAACTCCTGATGCATTTGAAGGGATAACATCTTCTGCAGTTATCAGTTCAGATGGTACAATTTACTTTGGTTCAAACAGTGGAATGTTTTATGCATTTAATCCTGACGGAACAGAAAAATGGAATTTTATTAATTCTCTTGGAAGTGGTACAACCAGTCCGGCTATAGGACCTGATGGAACAATCTATTTTGCTTCTTGGAATAAGAATTTTTATGCAATCGGTGGCTCAGAACAATATCAAACTAATGACGAATTAATAGAAAACGAAACTGTGGATGTGGTACCTGAACCAACAGAAGAGCCGGAAATATTATCCGAAATTCAATCAAATGAAAACACAACTGTAATAAATATTAATTCTAATAACTCATCGAATATAATTGGTAGTAATGAATCAGCAGACGACAAAATAGTTGAAGAAAAAACAGATAATTTCTACTACGTTCTGTTAATTGGGGCAAGTGTTATCCTTGTATATGCCGTAATGAAACATGTGAAAGTTATTTAAACAAAAAAGATTTGGTGATTTGATGGTCAAAAAAATTAAGGGGAATTCCAGTAAAGAAGAAATAACAGGTTGTTTTATGGCGAAATCAGGTGTTCTTTTCTTTATTAGTGCTGTACAATTTCTAATATGTATAGTTATAGCTGAAGCACTTTATCCAGGTTATAGTACTGCGAATAACTATATTAGTGATTTAGGCATGACTGGTTCTCCGGCAGCGTTATTATTCAATCTCTCAGCGTTATTATCTGGTTTTTTAGTCGCTGTTGGTGCCTACAATTTGTTGTCTAAAGATAAACTATTTTACGTTTCGTTATTACTTTCAGGCTTAGGTTTTGTTGGTGTTGGGATTTTCCCTGGTGATTTTGCTCTTCCTCATCTTATTGCAGCATTAATCGGTTTGGTCTTTGGTGGAGTGTCAATGATATTGACCTACCGTCTAAAAGATCGATTCTTTGGTTACATTTCAGCATTTTTAGGTGTTTTTTCTTTGTTGGCATTGGTTCTTCTTATTACTGACAACACTTTTGGTTTAGGAATTGGTGGGATGGAACGATTGTCTTTCTATCCTATTTTAATTTGGGTGGCAGGATTAGGAGGGTGGTTAACTTCTTTAAAAATTACACATAAGCTTTCAGTTTAAATGCCAAATAAAGTCCGCCAGCCATAATACTCAAAAATATTGAGCCAAATAAAGCAAAAAGCATGTCTGTTATGTGATATACAAACATGTCTATCACAAATACTATTGCGAGAATAAATGCCAGTGAACAAAAAGAATGTGAGGTTGCAACTGCAACATTATACATGGTTGTCTCTTCAGACATAAAACTTGGCTGTGCCCAAGTTAGGTAGATGGAAACACCGCCAAAAACTATCAATCCTAATGCAGCAACTTTTACGATTGCAGTTCCTGGTTCAACAAACAAACCTGTAAAGAAAAAAACCAGTGAAATAACCAAAAAAACAGTAATTAGCTTGTATCTTTTGATGTCTTTTACAAACTTCGGTGCCTCAAGAGTCCTATTCTTTACCATATTCTCCCTTCAAACTGAACTACATTATATATTTTTCGCTTATTTTTTATGGATGAAAAAATAATAAATACTGGCAATGGCAATCAATAAAATAAATATTCCAAATACTACCTCAATTCCCGTTTCCTGAACAGGTTTTACTATTGGTTCTGGTGGCTTGTTGTCATTAGAATTGCTATCATTTTGGGGTGGGGGTTGAGATGGTGGATTGGTTGGTTCAGTCGGGGTAATACTTGGTTCAGGTGAAGTTGGTTCTATAATTATATCATCATCTACTATTACATTCCCGTCTCCACCAACAGGTTCGGTTTGATTTATCAATATCGTTTGATTTGTTTGGTTAACTCCACAGTGATAGAATTCAAAATAATTTTCAGATTTTAAGTATCCTGTTCTTGTAGCTTCAATGTAGTACTTTCCGTCTATTTCATCTGTTAAATTGAAAACTACTGTGCCATCTTCGTCAGTTGTTTTCTCCTGTTTAAGTTCAAAAGTATTATCAGAGAATATAAGTTTGATGTTAACACCATAAACTCCATCTCCACTTGATTGTGCGTTTGTTGTTAGTAAGTTTTCAGGACAGTTTTTTGTAGCTATTATTTTCAATGGTTTTATCGAACTTGATGAATCTTGATCTGAAGAAGTTTCTGGCGAGTCATCAGATGACGCTATTGTTATAGTATAATTTGAATCATAAACATCACTGTAAACTTGCTGAACATCTAATCTGCTGTCAAAGCATTTTATGTTCCAAAGATATGTGCCGTCTGAGGTGAATGTGTAAGTTATGTTATTAGTTTCACTAATGGACATCTCACTTTCATTATTCTGAGTCTGATTAAATGTTCCACTTTCATCTGTCCATAAACTGCAGTTATTCAATGAAAAGTCATCTGTTACATTAAAACTAAAAGTTACTGTTTTTGAAGACGAAATAGTGGCGTTAAGCGGAGAAACAAGTACAGTAACATTTGGCGGATGATTTACAAAATCAAGAATACCAAATCGAGTTTCATTTATATCTGAAGTACCAACTAATTCAATTCCAAAAGATATTCTTTGAGTGTAATCTCCACCAGATGCATTCATTGCCAAATTATCTACTTTTATATCCTGAGAATAACTGCCGCCTGTTGAGGAAAATGCAAATAGCGAACCAAGTAAAATTAGAAAAAATATGTAAAATTTCAATTTCCACACCAACAGTATTTTATCATCGATCCAATCCCACCACCACTACTACAACCAATATTACTGGTGCTTGTTATGTTGTGTGCATACGCGCACGTCAATCCATGTGCCTGACATATCGTATTACACCCAGACCCACCTCCATGTTCTCCGAATATCATATACCCATTAGAGGAATTATAATCAGTACCAGACAGATTATTTGTTCTCAATCCGTTAGAATCCCACAAATTAGTATCAACCCCACCATTTGTTATGTTTGCCCATGTTGGAGTTCCACTCGAGACAACTAAAACTTTTCCATTATTTCCAGATGTTGTAATAGTTCCTAATGAAGTAGAACTATTTGCGTATATCAAATCCCTATTAGACATACCGTATAAATTAGAACCAGTTCCACCCTGACTAATATTCAGAATTCCTGTAACATTTGAAACATTTGTAGTAACAGTTTGCCATGATGGATATCCACCATTTACAGTCAATACCTTTCCGTTCTGTCCGGATGCTGACAGAGCTGAAAATACACTTCCACTGCTTGCATAAAGTATCTCTCCACCTACTAATGTCATAAATATATTTCCAGTTCCTCCATTCTGCACTGATAAGTTCCCAGTTGCCTGAGAAACATTAGGTGCACCAGATGAAGACACACATTGTACCCCCCCTAATGTGGTATTTTGAACTACTTCTCCTGCTGGACAAGTACCTGTTCCTGCTTTAGCTGCATACGTCGAGTTATATGTCGAAGACCAACTATCATTGAACAATGTGTAATTTGCTGTCCAGTACGGATCTGATTCTGTAAAAGTATTACATATAGGACTAATTCCCAATGCACTAAAGAATTGATTTGCACCGCATGCTGATGGGAAACTTGTTAGATTTCCCCATCCAAGTGACAAATTATTCACCAGATGAGTAGAGTTTACAACACCAGAAGCTATTTTATCCGCAGTAACTGATCCACTTCCTAATTTATCTGTAGTTACATTCCCATCTGAAATATGTGTTGTGTTAATTGCCCCAGAAGCTATTTTTGATGAATTTACGTTACCAACAGCAGATTGAAACATCTGTCTGTCATTTCCACTGAAATTCTGATCAACACCATTTATTGTTAGTTCAAGATAGTAAAATTGTCCATAATTTAACGTCATATTATTCGAGTTATTTGAACCAAGTTGAATATCATAAGTACCGTTGACTATTATGTTATTGTACGTCTGATTCCATATGAGATTTCCACCACTTGCTGCATCATAAATGTACACAGAAACATTGCCAGAATCAAGAGGCAATCCGTTCTCATATACATTGGCTTGTATGCTCATCAGGTCGATAGCTGAAAAAGAAATAGCACAAATTGCCAATATTAACCAAATTGTACGAAAAATATTCATATCCATCCCTACCACTACAATTGTTATAAATGTTCCACTAACGTTTTTCTTTAAATTCCCCCAACAAAAGTAAGCTTTTTTATTCTATGTTGTTAATCACTACTCATGGTATCATCATCTATCAAAACAATTTTCTGTATTTTACTTTTTTTCTCTGTTGCTTTTGCCTTTGATTGGACTCCAGCAAATCAAATTCCAGATGGATACAGCGTCATACGTTTTAGTAGAACACTTACAGATATAGAATCCAATCCAAGTCCACTTGGTGCCAAATCTAATACAAAACAATGGGCCTATTCTGGTTATATAGAAATAATTGGAAAATTTGTACCGTTTCAAATTTCTACTTACAATACCGATTATACTCTTGGTAAATTTAGATTGAAAAATGCAACTGTACGATGGTATATTGATAATACCTATTCAGATACTGCAATTACTTCATATTCTAATAAACCCGACAAAGTTTGCACAGGATCACAGCATTTTTACAGTTCTGGAGAACAACCATTAGATGAATTGAAATATTATTATGATGATTATGATGCGCAGGCACTTGTTGATTTTGATTCTGGAAACTGGCAGGCTATAGAACGATATGAAAGCGATAAACATCCACTATTAGATCTTGAGTTAAGAAAATCAAATTATGAACATCCAAATAATTTTTACGAATTTTTACCTTGGTTTTATGACGGCAACTTTTTGATCCCAGTGCGTTCAGCACCATCTGCTGTTGGTGATTGCGGTTCAATTCCATTTTCAACTGTTAGTAAAATAACATTTTTCAAATATCAAATTCCTGTTGTTGGTGATACTACCGAAACAAATCCTGTTCATCTAACTGGTTCGGGAAATTACTATTCACTTGGTTTCAAACCATATGATAATAGTGGCGCTTTTGATCTGGTTGCACCTGTTGAAGTTAACCCTGATCAAGTACTTTCACCTTCTGAAGATCAACCATCATGGGAAATTTCCTGGGATATTAAACTGACTTATCTTCCACCAACAAACCCACCATCTAATAATAATTCAAATAATCCTGACAATAATAATTCAAATATTACCTATAATTGTGATGGCTATTGCACTTATGACGATGATTGTTGCGCAGGATATATTTGCGATGGTTATGGTCAGTGTGTGCAGACTCCACCAGATTCTGGCAGTAGTTGTCCAGTGTTCTTTATACCCCTAATGTTAGTAATATATAGTTCAATAAGGCGGCAGTAAAATTACAAATATCCCCACATTGTTAATCTGTCACTATCCTCACTCCATCTTGCCCCAATATCAGTTCGATAGAACATGTTTGGGATTATTATGTTTTTTATTCTGTTATACACTGTTCTTCTCGTTTCTTCCATTGTTGTTCCAGAAGCAGTAACTATTAGTACATAACCGCTGTTCCCAGCAAGTCTCCAATCATTATCAACAAATTTAACATCGCCAGGATGTATCCCATCAAGATTTGATTTTTTGAAAATTATCGAAGCATCTTGTGAATATCTTTTGAATGCTTCTGGATCATTGTATGGGAATGGTGGGACTGCAATTACTACTCCAACTTGGAATGCACGTTTTGTTCTCAAATCTGGTTTTTCTTTATTTGCAATTCCATAGAGGAAATATCCCCATTCACTTAACACTCCATCCATTGCAATACTGATATGCGGATAGCCAAATCTACTTGTGAATTCAAGTGGATAAATGCCACGTGAATTAACTATACAATTTATGTCAATATATCCAACATAGCCAGAAGCTGCAAGTTTATCCTTCATTTTTAGAAGAGTTGACTCAAAAATTGGGCTTCTGTTTGTAAAAAACATACTTGTATTACCACAAAATACTGGTAATCCATTTCTTCGAACATACATAGTATGGTTAGGGACTTCTGCACAATATACATATCCGCTATAATCAACTACTTTTGTGTCCCTTTTATCTAACCATGCCACTACTTTTTTTTCCCTAATCATGATTTCGTAGCTTCTATTTATTTTTTTGAATGCCCTAGTTCCAATCCCCCTAGTTGTCCTTAGCCTGCTTTTCACAATTCCTACCTTCTTCATTTTTAGTAGGATTTCCTGTACATCATCTGCCAGTTTTTTGGAAGAAGTGTAATATATTTTTGTTTTATTATAAACTCCTCCATCACCTAGCATCATATTTTCAAATATGATAGATAATTGGCGTGCACTCAAATTCTTGATTTCAGTGGGGATATATTTTGTCAAGGCATCTCCAATCGGTCTTAGATACGACCATAATTGTTTGGAATAACATTTCCATTCATTGTTTTTTCTTTTGAAATTAAAAGGTATTTTTTTAATAATAGCATCTATCCTATCTATTTTTTTTGGATTTACTTGTGCAATAGATACAGAATAATTATCTTTTGAAGTGCAGCCATCTGCAAGCCATATACTAAAGAATTCAAGCCAGTCATCCATCTTTATCGTAACTGGTGGGGCCTCCCAAGTGCCCTTTCCTGCCGTAAGACTTACGCCTGGCAGTTCCATATATTCTTTTTCCGTTCCTACCCATTCTCCAGTTCTTGGAGCTACAAAACCCACAGGCAAATCTCTTGCTTTTACAAAAGAGAATTGTCCATCCCAATTTTTTCGATAATTATTGCTTTCTATTCCGAACATATTATGATCCAAAGTGACAAGTAGGTCTATCGACCTGTTTTTTATTTTTAGCATTTTCTTGTGGTGGTCATATTTTACAATTGCAGTAGGACGTTGATATTCTATTTTACTATTTACTGGATTGTATGTTGCAATCTCATCTTGTTGAACCAAATCTTTAAAATAAATCCATCCTCGTTTAGTTAATACCTCGGTTTCCTCGTCATAACAGCCCATTTCTCCAGTACTTGGTCCAATATCGCCTGGAAACATTCTCTTATGTTCAAAGTTTACATTAATCGGATAGATAAAATCTTCACCGTTAAAAAATGCACCAACTGCAACTTCCACACCAGATATGTATTTCTGAATCTGGAATTGTTTGATCTGTTTGCTCCAATTTTTTTTGTATCTTTCAAGCATCTCAACTATATCCTTACCATCTTCTTCTTGCCCTACAAACAAAAGTTCTTTTTCGTTTTGTGCAAGGCCACTTGGTTTGAGAACATATCTATCTGGATTTTTAATAATAAATTCAACCGCACTATCAAAATTATCAAAGTTCCATTGCGGAATAATTGAAATTCCAACAGACTTCATCTCAACCTGGCCAAATTCTCTATCCATTTCAAGTTTGTCAGTGTAAATACTTCCACCAACAACTGCCTTACCTGCTTTTCGTAATTTTTCTGCGTCTTCTCCAAATCCAAAATCATCAAAAACAACTAGATCTGCCCAGTCAACGTGTTCTTTCCAATTATCTACTTTATCAACCAAACCATCACAAACATCTTTTTGATCTTTATCCTGAATGTAATATTTTGCCTCATGTCCTTCTTTTTTTATTGTCCATGCCATGTCTCCTATGAGCGCATCTATAGAAACAAATAGTACTTTAAGTAGTTTTTTTGGTGCACCATTACCGTTCATGTGCCTATTTCGAGGTAAACATTTATTTAGATTGAGGTTATCCTATCAATTCTCTTCGTGTTTTTGTGCTTCAGCCATCATCCTAGCATGCCAGTTGAATTCTTCTGTGCAATAAGCTGCAACAAGTGCAATTTGCCGACTATCTAAATCCGGTCCCGTATACCCTTTCTGTCGAATATGTTCTGTAAGTTGATCTTCAAAACGCCTGGAAAGTGGTTCATTATTTTTCAACCCACCTTCTGATAAGAATAATATGCTAGATCTATCATTAGTTCCTTGTATCCTTACAACCATATTGCGATAACCGTCGCTATCTTCAACATCTGTTTGAGTAACGTTTACTATTATTCCTTGTTCTTTAAGTAATGCATATGCATCCTTTTTTTGTTCGATCTTAGTTGGTATCATTGCAAGTTTGGGTCTACTAGTTTCAAAACGTCCCATATATTCAGAATACAAAATAGATCGCATGTCTGTGGTATTTGCTCCAGGTGGTACTGTGGTTTTTATCCACTCCCCTATTTCTCTATCAAGTGCCCCAGAATTCAAAGTAATATATCCATCATCATCTTTTGTAAATGCTTTTTGGGCAATCTGCTGAAAAACAGAGGGTTTTTCTAATTCGTTTCTAAAATAAGCTTTAACTATAGCACTATCTCCAAGAAGTTTATGCATATATGCATTTACCAGGTCAGGAGAAGAAGTTCCACCTCTAGCTTTTATTTGTTCAATAACTACATTTCTCATAAATCTATCAAAATGTTGAACTGCATCTGGAGGGATTGTAGCTAAAATGGCTTCTTTTGCTGCTTTAAGTGTTTCAGGATGAACTTGGAGTTGTGTTGCCATAATTGTTTATAGTTGGTCCAGATTTAAAAAAATAGGTTTTTATAGACCGAGGAAGTAGTTTATAGTTATGGTGGGCGGAATAAAAGGCATCGCCCGACGTCCATTCAATGGCGACACAAGAATTGGTTCACGTCATAAATATCTGATAACTGAACTAAAAAAACGGGGATGCAGACCAAAAGTAGACCGTTACGGTAACATCTGGGTAGAGAAAGGTAGGGGAAAACCATTCAGGGTGTTTTCATCACATCTTGATGTTGATCCAAGAATTCGCAATCTTGTTTTTAGATATGTCACTGAAAATGATCGTAAAGTTATTGTTGGCGTACTTGACAATGCAGTTGGTTGTTACATCAATCTTTTACTTGCACAAAAAGGACCGAAAAAAGGTAAATCAATCTATATTTTTACTGCGTCTGAAGAAATCAAAAGAAATCATCCAAGATTGTTTGCCAGAAGTGCAAGAGAAATTGTCAAAGAACTTAAAAGAAGAAAACTAAAACCAGATTACTGTGTTTCAATAGATGTGACCTATCCAGGACTTTTACGTCCTCAAAATCAGTTAAATTGGAATGATAATTATAATGAACTTTTTGATTTGTCCGATGAAACCCATTGCTATGTTGATGGATTTTCAAGACCAGTTTCTAGGAGACTTGGATTACAATTTGTAAAACGTTTTAGGAATCAGAAAGTTGCGTTGAGAGATTTTCATGGTCATGATGAAGCAATGGTTTATGATAAACTTTGTCCTTCATTTGCGTTTGGACCTGTTGTTTATGGTCATTTTGATAAATCAGATCAGAGAATGCCGTTTGTTCATATGCAGACTGCAATCAAGTTTTTGAGAAGGGTTTAGTCACTTCAAGTCCAATATGCTTGAAATTTCATTTGTTGTCTTTGCCCTACAAATTCTGTTCCTTAATTGCGATGCGTTTGGTACACCACTAATAAAATTCACTGCTTTGAGTTTCAGATCTGATATTTCTGGGTTTCCAACGTATCTTTGGTACAATTCTAAGTATTCTTGAAGTAATAATATTTTACTATCATAATCACAGTGTTGTTTTCCAGCGAAAATAAGTGGGTTGGTCATAGCAGCCCTGCCAATCATAAACGAATCACAATATTTATTTTTTACCAGTTTATTTCCATCTTCTATTGAATTAATGTCTCCATTGCCTACAACTGGAACATCAATATGTTCCTTGATTTTCTTTATTGTATCCCAGTTGCATTTTCCAGAATAACCTTGTTTTGCCGTTCTTCCATGAATGATTATGAAATCAACATTTGCAGTCTGGATCTTTTTACAAAGTTCAATTGTCTCTTGAGCGGTACCTGTTAATCTTATCTTAACGCTAACAAATTTGTCTGTATTCTTTTTCATCTCTTTTATTGATTCGACGATAATCTCAGGGCGATCGAGCAATGCGCTTCCTCCTCCGCTTTCTCTAGTGCGTAAAGATGGACAACCGCAATTAAGATTAAACCATTTAAAAGATGAAATTTTATTTAGAATTTGTGTGCTTTTACCAATATCAACCGGATCATCTCCAACCAATTGCACTCCGAGATTTTTTTCATCCTCATTAACATCAAACAAAAATTTTCCTCTTGCAACTGCAGTTGAATTTACTAATGGTATGCAGGTTGCTTCTGCGCCGTATTTTTGACACAAAATTCGAAATGGTACATTAGTGTATTCATCTATCGGTGCTAGAAAATTTACCCAAACCATATCCTGGTTATTGCTTCAAAACCATTAAAATAATGGTTAAGAGAGCAAAGGGCTATGTTTTGAAAATGGAGGGTGCTTTGTGTACTGCCATACCCACCGATAATCCAACTCTCGAAATAGTGGTCCAATTGATAATATTTCTACATTTATCAAGTGTCAACACCTCCCTCTGAAAATGAAACTTCATTTTCTGTAATCCATATTTATTATTAAAGATTTATATAGTTTCCGGATTTTCATGTAAAATTTTACAAATAAAATGAAATCAACTATTATTTTTTAATTGATTTTCGATAGGTTTATGTGATTTATGCCATTATTTTCATAAAAATAGTTAAAACTACATCACTCTTCTATCAAGTCTTAACTCAAAGAATTCCTTTATCAATTCGCCAATTTCCCTGAATTCATTTGGAGTTGCTATCATAACTGGTCTAAACCCAACCAATCCTACTGGTTCTGTTCCGAGAACATAGAATCTATCTATTGGAGGAAATAGTACTCCCGTTTCCATAAGCAAATCAGCACATAAAATATCTGAGGCACCCATTCTTGCTGGAGGAACTCGAGTTACGTAATCATCATATGCAGATACTGCTTCATGATTACCTACTCGCTCCATCATAGCTCTAACTCTACTCAATATCAGTTCTTTATATGTAGTTTTAAGCCATGGTAAATTTTCACCACGAACTACAAATGTGTTATACCCACTGCTTTCAATTGCTATTTCTGGGTATAGTGCTCTTAAATGAGGGGATAGTTCAACCATGAACTTCTGATTACCCCCAATACCCATCATCCCCGATAAATCTTCGTCGTGCTTCATTTCGTATGTAATTAAGTGTGGGGTGGGCTGTTCCATTTCGTTCTGCAATAAAAATATCATGAGCTGCAACAAGACCCTCAACTGACGTGTATGACTGTGGATTCAATCCAAGATCGAACATCGATTCAAGTCCTCTTATCAATCCACCAGCAGCATATCCTCTTAATTTTGTTGGGACATAGACTGCAATAACCCCTGCCCGTTTCCCAGGCTCAAGCATAACTTTAGAGGCGCTATTCGTAAATATTAATATGTGTTTTTCATCAGCAAGTTTTATCAGATTGTCTATGGTTAATTGTCTCTCTGGCCATGACATAGACATATAAATGACGTCAACTACAAATGGCCTTAATATTCCATCTCTTAATGTGGCCTGTTCGGCCAAATCAAATAATCCGGTCATTCTATCATTTCTATAAACTTCTGGTGTGTGAACTATTGGCAATGGATTTTCATGAGTTACTACGGTGGCTAATCCTGCCAATCTAAATGGATTATTTCGTTCATCATATCTATCAACATCTGGCAGTCCAGTTTTAGGGTTGCGTTCAATTGGATCAATTCCACCTCTTCCTACTAGCATTGTTGCTACTGCAAGATGAGTTGGATATGTTAAATTAGGAATTGCCACGTGCATTCCTGTATTGAGTAAAAGTAATTGTTGGATTGTTTGTATCGCTCCACTTATTCCAGCAGTGAAAAAAATATGGCCTGGATCAGTTACTCTATAATATTGTGCTATCCTCTCTCGTTGAGTTTGCAAATCTTTTAAATACTCTCCGCTTACTGCATCATCGCAATCAGGTGTATATCTTAATGATTCAAGCATAGCATCTCTTACCTCAGGAACAACAACCCCTGGGAAATATCTCGGAAAATTTCCAGAATCAAATCGTCTTAGTGGAAGTCCATTCGGCATCCTTCCTTCAACAGCAACTGCTGCAGCTAAAACTCTTGGCCATGTGTCTTTTAGTGATTGTTCTCTACCATCTAATATTGCACTGTTTGCTCTTACTCTTGGTCTAAGTTCGGCAAGCTTTCTAAGATAGTTATCTTGTTCTAATCTTTTGATGGTAATTCACCTAGCTATTCAATTTTGTTACTTTAGATAGTAGTAACTGTTTATAATATATGTTGTAATTCGCGATTCTTTCTGCAATTAATATGACGTAAAACACCCATTGGCGTCGTATATTGCAAACATTTATATTGTTTGTCGGGTCTTTCTATCTTAAGTTTATTAGACATTCAGAGGTGAAAGCATGGAAGAACATACAGAAGTACCGGTTCAAACTACTGAAGTACCGGTCCAACATGAAAAACGAAGAGACGACAATACAGTATACGTAGGAAAAAAAGGAACTATGGGATATGTACTTGCTGTTGTTACACAATTTAACAACGGCGCAACTGATGTTTGTGTAAAGGCTCGTGGAAAACTGATATCAAGAGCAGTGGATGTTGTTGAGATTGTTCGTCATAGATTTATGCCGAATGCAAAAATCCAAGATATTATAATCTCAACTGAAGAACTTGCATCAGAAGACGGATCAATGAATAAAGTGTCGTCCATTGAGATAAAACTACAGAAATAGCGGTATTATGAAAATACTCGATGCCAAAGGCGTTTTACTCGCCATTTTTTTTGGTTTTATTCTTTTTGTTTTTGGTGGTTCCAATTACCTAGCACTTATGTTAATCTTTTTTGTTCTTGCAGTGATTGTTACAAAATACGAATATGAATTAAAGCGAGATCTTGGACTTTATGAACATGAGCGTGGCTGGGAGAATGTCTTATCAAATGGTTTTCTACCTTCTGTTCTAGCATTATTAAGTCCAATTATAGGACCACTTCCATTTATTTCATCATTGGCTGCTGTTATGGCAGATAAATTCGGTTCTGAAATCGGAGTGCTTGATCCAAATGATCCGATTTCTTTATTCAATTTCAAGCATGTTAAACCAGGAACAAGCGGGGCAATGAGTGTTGTAGGTACTATTGGTTCTTTTGCGGGTGCAAGTTCTATAGGTTTTTTTTCAATATTCCTCTTCAATCTTGATCCTACCAGTGCGTTACTTGTCTCAATTGCAGGTATGATTGGAGCAATATTTGATACGTTGTTTGGTATTTTAGAAGAACGCGGAATAGGAACAAAAGGGACTACCAATTTCATTTGTTCTTTGGTTGGGGCGCTTATTGGGTACTATTTTATAAGATAATAAACTTAAGGTTTTGATATGAAGGCATTTATTATAGCTGGCGGCGAAGGAACACGGCTCAGACCACATACATATACTACTCCAAAACCCATGCTTCTTGTTGGTGGAAAACCTATATTGCATTACGTATTGGACCACTTGAAAGTAAATGGAATCAATGATGTTGTGCTAACTGTTGGCTATCTACATGAAAAAATATCTGAATATTTTTCAAATGGGCAAAAATTTGGTATGAAAATAGCGTATACTATAGAAAAAGAGGCTCTTGGAACTGCAGGTTCTATACTTACAACCGAACGTCCAAAAGAACCATTCTTTGTGATCATGGGCGATGCAATAATGAACATAGATCTAAAAGCAATGATTGATGTACATAAAAAAAGTGGTGCCATTGCTACTGTTGCACTTCTGAAACACACGACAAAGATCCCCTACGGGGTGGCACAAACAAAAGATGGGGAAATAATTGCATTTCAGGAAAAGCCTGAACTTGAACACTATATCAATATCGGTGCGTATGTTCTATCACCTGAAATATTCGATTTTATCAATGATAAGGAAGATTTTGCTAAAGATGTTTTTCCTCGGCTATTGTCAAAAGGCAAAAAGATTTGTGCATATAAAATTGAGAAAGGCGTATGGGTAGACATTGGACGTGTTGAAGAATATGAAAAATTGAAAGACGGGAAAGAAATTTCGAAGTTATTAAATCCTGGAAAAAATTAAAATCGAACATAGAGTAGAATTACAATCAATGCAAAAAATGCTTCGATCCCAACGAAAACCAATACTAATTTACGCTCGCTTATACCTCCAAACATCTTCATTACCAAGTGAACAAAACCTTTTACTCTTCCATCTTTTGGATAAAGTTTGTTTCCTCCTTTTACTACTTGGTGGGTGTGAGGGAAACCATTCTTTGCTTTTATAAAAAAGTCAATCACATATGGTATTACTAATATTGCTCCTGCGGTTTCCATATTGCCGATTATAACGGTACTGGCAAGGACAACTCCTATTGTTAAGTTTCCAACATCTCCTGGAAATATTTTTGCAGGGTAAATGTTGAATGCTAAAAATGCCAACATTGCTGCAAACATGGATGTGGAAAGAATCACAACCTCAGTTGAACCATTTACAAGTCCGACTATCGCGAGGGTAGCAAACATTACCGCACCCATCCCAGTTTCCATTCCATTGAAACCAGCAAGCATATTAGTTAAGTTCGAAGCAACAGCTACTCCTATTGGTACCAGAACAAACAAGTAAAGTATGCCAAAATCTACTGCTCCAATAAATGGTATGGTCATCATCGTACTTGCAGTTGCTTGTATAGCAACCAGTGGAATTGCTGCGAATAATGGTAATATAGCCTTTAACCACTGTGGAAGATAAAGAAGATCATCTGTCATCCCGATGAATGCAATTGAGTGTATTGTTATTAGCGCAGCAAGAACATGAAGAAGATTAAATTGAAATCCGAAAAATGAGTTCATAAAAATGGCAAGTAGAATTCCAGCACTAAAACCTGCAACTATAGCAATACCACCCATTTCAGATACTTCTGGTGCATTCGCCTTGTTTTCATCCCGACCAGTTATTCCAAATCTTTTAAGGCGTGGTACTAATGCCTTTGTCAGCATGAAAGAAACAAAAAATGAAATCAGAGCAAATCCAAAATAGTACAGGATCATTTTTCACCCCTTACCTCTTTGATTACTTTCTTTGCATTCTCAATATCAAAATTCTTTTGTTTACTCAAAATATCAGCAACCTTTTCACTTTCTTCTGCGGTTGCACCTGCATAAAGTGCAACATTTCTTGCATGAAGTTTCATATGACCCTTTTGTATTCCAACCGTACTTAGTGCCATTAATGCAGCAAAATTATTAGCAAGGCCAACAGAGGCCATTGCCATTGCGAGTTCCTTTGATGTTTTAATGCCCATTATCTTAAGTGCAGTTTTTGCAGTTGGGCTGCTATTTATTGCCGGACCTACGGTTGCTACTGCTAATGGCAATTCTATACTTCCAACGAGGTCTCCATTCTCATTTTTATAATAATGCGTAAGTGAATGATATCCTCCGAGTGCAGCATATGGGTGGGCGCCAGCTTCTACAGATCTCCAATCATTTCCGGTTGCCAATACTACTGCATCAATTCCATTCATTATGC
>JBDRIM010000074.1:0-3580 GCA_043816005.1 Microcaldota archaeon | reverse complement strand
ATGAGGTCAACAGCGTCTGATCACTTCTCTTTCTCTTTTTCTAACTACAGATTTAAAAATCCTAACTGCAATATTCCAACATGTCCTCCCAAAGTGTCGTTAATGAAATAACTGGAATTGGAATCTCCCAATCTGATGCCGTTGTGCTTGCGGATTGTTTTATTTCTGGCAAATCCTGCTCCTGGGTAAATACTGATGATGTAAGCCATGATTCAGTGCGTAAATTGCTTGATTATATGGAAAAAAATAATCATAAATTCGCGCTTTCAATAAAAACCATCCCCACACGTGGCAAATATATTTGGGAAGTTAAGTTACGACAGTAATAATATTTGTTTATTCCTATCCTGCGTTTGTTCGTGCTCAATTTATTTATTCTATCACTACTAGAATTTTTTTTGCGTTGCTTTTGGTTATTTAAATTTTCTTAGTAATACTCATTTATGGTTTCCTATCTTCAGGCGTTTCTTCTCGCAATCATCCAGGGAATCACTGAATGGCTGCCGGTTTCAAGTTCCGCCCATCTTGCCATTACCCAGCAATTGCTTGGTATCTCCCCGCCAGTTATTTTCGATATTTTGCTTCATGGTGGGACTCTGTTCGCCGTGTTAATCTATTTTAGAAATGATCTTTTTGCACTGTTTTCCGGGTTTCTTACGTTTAATCCAAAAAATCAACAGTTCCAATATTGTATTTTTATTGTAGTCGCATCAATCCCGACCGCAATAATCGGTTTTCTATTCCATGATTTTTTCGCAGATATGTTTTCTAACCTGTTTTTCGTTGCCATTGCCTTGATTATTACCGGAATAATTCTTTATTCAACCAGGTTTCAAAATTCCAAAATCAATGAAAAATCAAAACTAAATTTTCCAATTGCGTTTATTATTGGAATTGCCCAGGGATTTGCAGTTGCCCCTGGTATTTCAAGAAGTGGTGTAACCATATCCTCTGGTTTGTTTGCAGGTTTGAATCGGGAAACTGCCGCACGTTTTTCATTTCTCATTTCAATCCCGGCACTGGTTGGAGCTGGATTGGTGGAGTTCATCGGAAAACCATTGACAATTGATCTTTTAGGTCCATCTCTTTTCGGTGCATGTGTTGCTGCAGTTATTGGTTACCTTTCAATAGGATTCTTGCTTGATATAATTCGAAAAGGCCATTTCAGTATTTTTGCATACTATTGCTGGTTTGTTGCATTGGTCGTTATTATACTGCAGTTACTATCATAATATTTTATGTGATAAAAAAACATAAATAAACTTCTAGCTGACGCTATATTCGAATTAAAAAGATAAAAAAATATTAATTTTCTTTTTCCAAGTCAGCAAGATCTCCCAATGCAACCATGTCTTCTTCTGCCTGGGCTGCGGCCTGTGCGGTTCGCTTTGCTGTCATGCGCGCGCTTTTTGCATCTTCATAGAAAATTTTCAATTGTGTTCTTATTTCTTTTAACTGCTCCTCTATGGTTACAATCTCCTTTTCTCCTTCTTCTATGTCCTGTTCGACATATTTCTTTTTTCTTCTGGCGCGTTCTACTTCCTCATATTTCTTTAATTGGCCATCAATTTCCCGCACCATCTTGAGCCATTCACGCTCTAGTTTTGGGGTGTATGCTGCCGTCGCTATCTTGAATTCTATTGCCTTCTTTCTTTTTCTCAAAGGATAAGTCTTGACATCTTTGGTCTGGTCCAAAAAGGGTTTCAAAGCTTCGCGTTCATATTTTTTATATCTAATACGGCGATTAAGCTGTTTGATCCTTTCGATCAACTCGTTTTTCTTTGTTTCGAGTCCTTCAATCTGTTTCCCAACGTCATCTACATCTTCCATTATATCAACCGCTGAATAAGAATAAGCATCTAGCGTTCTTTTATAGAAATAAAGGATTTAAAAATGTTCTTGATGACTATTTGCCAGGGTATCTATATGTCTACTGAGCAAACTAAAGATAATTATCTTATTACATTGGGTGTCTGGGCAGTTCTTGGTATAATAATTGGTCTTGGGATTTATTTTGTTTTTTTGACTGCACCGTCGCCAATTGTATCAAATTCAAATAATACTAATGTAACTCCACTACCATCACAACCAGTTTCAACTTTAACTCCAGTTACTGCTTATCTAATAACTCAAGCCAATTGTAATAACTGTAGTGCATCTGGATATCTTTTGGATTCTTTCATAAGTGCAGAATCCCAATTTAGTTTCAATGTAACAAAAAAAGTCCTTGTAAGCACTTCATCTGAAGCACAAAGTCTTATTTCTAAATATAAGATTACGAAATTACCAGTTATGCTGGTGTCTTCTTCAGCTGCCAACAGTTCGCAGTTTGAGAGTGCCTGGCTTGGTAGGTTAGGAACAAAAGAAAGTGACGGAATGTATGTTTATCGAAGTGTCTACCCACCATACTATGATTCCTCTCTTGGAAAAGCTGTTGGTTATGTCAATGTTTACCATATTGTTCCAACCAGCTGTACAAACTGTACCAATACCACCGAATTCATTCAGTTCCTTACATCTGATCAGGTTCTCATGTTGATTAATTCTGAAACCGTTCTTTCTCAAAATTCATCAAAGGCACAAGAACTTATTTCCAAATACAATATCACTAAACTACCAACTGTTCTATTGAGTCCTGATGCAACCTACTATCCAATCATAAATACAAGTTGGAATACTTCAGGTACTTTTGAAAAAGATGGTTGGTTGATTTATCGGAATGTTCTTCCACCCTACCTTGATTTAACTACAAATCAAACTCGTGGTCTGATTAATGTGGTCAAGCTTGTTGATGGAACCTGTAGCAGTTGTTACAATGTAACAAGTTACCTCGAATCACTAGCAACAAATTTCTATCTTCAGTTTGCCAATACCACCACATATGATATAAATAGTACAAATGGTAAACTGTTGGTTGCCAAGTACAATATAACTGCAGTACCCACCTTCTTGTTTTCTGAAGAGACCAAACTCTATGCCAATTTAGGGAGCCTTTGGACAGAATCCGGAAATACCATTGAATCTGATGGTTGGTTTGTATTCAGAACATTGGATAATCTGGGTTCGACCTACAAGAATCTGACTACTGGGAATATTACTGTTGGAACTACGGTTTCTAGTTAGATTTTCGTTTTATTATTTTTTTAATTGGTTTCAAAAGAGACAAGGTAACCTGCCAGTATGCAGGCCAAGTAAATACTGGCTTCGCAACCATGAATGAAGGGTTTGTAACTGAAAGAGGTTCTGATTTTGTCTCTGTTGCTGACACCACTATCATGTATTCCGTGGCAAGTCAGCTGGTTGCTTCAAGATTTACTTTATCATCTAAGTAATTCTAAACCTCAGCCTCAACCAGAAATTCTTCCCCTATTTTTTTATTATCTATCCTTCTAAATCTCTCAATTTCCGTAGTTTTAACATTTCTTCCCAGTGCAATTTTCTAACACCTGGAAGCAATGATTTAAATACTTTAACCATTTATCCTTTTTATGAAAGAACTGGAAAGAAAACATCAGTTTGTGATTGAAACTGCTAAATTGATTTTTCAGAAATTTCCAGATTTGATTTTTATTGGAGGAAC
>JBDRIM010000073.1:0-49113 GCA_043816005.1 Microcaldota archaeon | reverse complement strand
CAACCGATCATGAGATAGAAGAAGTAGTAGAAGCTTGCAACCATCTCCTGCCAATTTTCGTTGGAAGATATGATGAAGGTTTAGCAATTAAAAAAGCATTTTCTGACGAATGATATATATTCAGGATTTAATGACCTTTACTTCCCACATAAATTTACTTCGTGTTGGAATCGCATCGACTTTTATACTGATTCCATAGTTGTTCTTTTTTACTAAATTAGTAATATTCATAAGAACCTTATCATCGACATGGTCCGTATTAATCCAGGAACAGGATTTACGAGTTACGATGCAATCAGCTATAACAAGTGCATCATACTCAGTAACTCCAATTGATTTGAGTTCTGTAATTATTTCTCCAGACCTGTCAGACATAAATAGTTGTTGGCCAAGAAAGTTTAAATAACTTCAGAATAAACTACCTTGGAATACAGCAGGATCTAAATTCATTAGAGCAGGCATTAGTTGATCCCACAAATAATCTCTTTCTTCATGAGTAGGAATTTGATGTAAAAAAGCTTGGGCAGCACGCATGATTGCAGTGTTAGTAAGATTTGGTGGGATTGGAACTAGACGAGTTACTTCACGAACTAGGTCTAAAAGCATTTGTGCATCGTCAATACCAAGTGCGCCTTTTCCTTGATAATTTTCACCAGTGAGAAATGCTATTTGAAGTATATCCTTTTCATCTTGTGTATCATGCGATGCTCTTCGAAGAAATGCATGACGAGCACCAGCAGTAGCTAATAATTTTAAAGAATCAATTAAAATACGAGATTCTGGTCGATTTTTTGGTTCGTGACTTATACCGTGCCATCTTTCAACTAACCGTAGCATTTCTTGTTTTCGCTCTGGTGGTAACGCACTAAACTTTAGAACCATAAAGTAATTATGTTTGAAAAGTTATAAAAAGGTTTATTTTATGGGGTCATATAAAAAAAAGGTATAAAGTGGTCAGACGCTGTTGACTTCATCACAAATCAGAGGTTGTTCAGCTCATCATCCCACATATGATAGGATAACAAGAAGATATAAACCTAGAGCCTTGTTGCTCTGGTAAGATAAAGTTTCTCGAAAAAGAACTTTTCCTCTGCAATAAACTCTATTTTGTAACCCATTTCATGGAGCCTGTTGACTATGAATTTCTCGTCGCTCAATGAACTTTGCACAAGAAATAAAGAACCACCGTGTTTCAGATAGTCATTGACATGATTCAAAAAATTCTTTATAACGTCCATCCCATCAGGTCCACCATCAAATGCCAGATTGAGTGCTCCAGAGATAATCTCTTCTTTAGATGTTGGAAGATAGGGTGGATTGAATAGAATTGCATCAAATTTTTCTTTTGGAACTTTTGAAAAAAGATCGCTCTTGATAAACCTCACAGATTTGATTTTGTTTCTTTTTGCATTTTCTTTTGCACATTTTATTGCAGCAGAATTAACATCAACACCTATTACATCATTTCCTGCTCTAGCACATATCAACGAAACAATACCACTACCACAACCAACTTCCAGAATCTTTCCTTTTAGTTTCATTGCTGCATTTGCTAGTAAAAAAGAATCCTCTGCTGGTTCGTAAACAGATGGGCAGATAATTAGATCAAGTCCAGCAAATTTCATTGAAGTATATTCTAATCCGGCAATTAAAAACCTTACCAACTAATTTGTAGGTATGGATGAGCTAATTTTGGTCTTACTAAAGCATGGAGCTTATGTCAGGCCAATTAAAATAACAACTACCGAACTTGGAAAAATGCTTAGAATGTCACAGCAAAATGCTTCACATAGACTTTGTCAGCTTGAAAAAGATGGTATAATTGAACGTAAACATGATTGTTTGGAACTCACAAAAAAAGCAAAAGAAGAGATTATAGCAGTTTATGCGGATTTGCGAGCAGCTCTCGAAGATGAAAAATTAGATGTAAGTGGAAGAATAACAAAAGGACTTGGTGAGGGGAAATATTATCTTTCTCTTGATGGATATAAAAAACAAATAAAAGAGAAGTTTGGATTTGTACCATTTCCAGGCACACTTAATATCGAACTTGATGAAGAGGAAATGTGGAAAAAACAACATGTCCTGAGGATGGAACCAACAGTTATTTTAGGGTTTAAAGATAAAACTAGAACATATGGAGATCTTTTTGCTTATAAATGTAAAATCGAAGGAATAGAATGTATACTGATAGTTCCGATAAGAACCCACCATGGACCAAAAATAATTGAAATTGTCAGCCAATTCGACTTAAAAAAATCATTGAAAAAAAAGGATGGGAATAAGATTAAGGTGATATTCTGATTGAGATAGAAGGGATAGTTAGTAAGATGAGATATAATTATGGGAAAAAAGAATATACAATTACTGATGGTAAAATAGAACAATTTGTCAAAAGTGATGAACCACTTACCCATGGTGCATGCGTAAAAATCGAAGGTGAGTTGGACAATAATGGAACGATAATTGCAAAGAAAGTACATGTTTTAAACGAAGAAAAAACAACAGCCATCTATGGAAAGATTAGGGATAACGTAACAGCTACTTTGAATATTAGTAACATCCCAACACTCGTAAATGACGAAATAACAAAAAAAATCTGGCCACAGTTAAGAGAAATTGCAATTGAACTTAATATTGCAACAAAATTAGGCCGTTCTGTTTTGTTACGGTTTCACGGTGATGCAGATGGTGTATGTGGTGCTTTTGCAATTACAAATATAATTTACTGTAAGGCATTCCAACAAAATTCTGCTATGTATGGCGTGAAAGATGCTTTCAGAGATATTTCAACAATCGGACAAGAGAATAAACCACTGATAATTTTGCTGGATTTTGGTTCAAGTGACGGATGTAAAGAGGCACTAGAACTTATTACGGCTGCTGGAATAGAATATATCGTGGTGGATCACCACCCATACCAGAACCAAGGAAATAAAAAAATAGTAAATCCGTTTGCATTCGGAGAAAATGTCTCAAAATATACTGCAGGTTATCTTGCATGTGAGATCGCGATTGCGTGTGGTTTTAGTGTTGAAAAGGCACGCGGGCTTGCGAAAATTGCTTGTTCTGGAGATAAAAGTGATATTCTGCAGAGTGATGAAAATGATGCGAAAAAAGCAATGGTACTTGATTTCCTTACCAACCATGTTTCTTTTGGAAATAACCTTGATTTTTATAAAAAAGTAATGGATAATCAGGAGCTTTTCACTTCAATTGTGCAACAGGCAAATGATTCGATTGAAGAAGCAGCTGGAAAGGCATTAGCAGGCGCAAAAAGAATAAATGAAAATGGTGTTGAAATTTGCGTATTTCCACTTGAAAATATTGTTAGGAAAGGAGAATGGCCATCATCAAGCAAGATTACTACAAGAGTATTTGATAAATTACGAACTGAATTACCACTTATGTGCATAGGGTATACAGAATATTCGATTATAATGAGGATAAATGATGCTGGCGTCACGAAAGGATTGAATGCAAATATTCTAGCTGAGAATATGAAAAAAACTATGGGCGATTTCATAAAGGGTGGTGGTGGTCACCCGAAAGCAGGTGCAATTTCAGTGAGACCAGCATTCGTAAAAGATGTTTTAAGTGAACTGCAAAAACTGATAACTGCTACAGTTAACCAATAAACGAAAAATTTAATAGATTAAAGCTGAATAGTTATTCAAACTAATTACGGGTGAGAGGATGAAAGTTGCTATTAGTGGATTTGGTAGAATAGGTAAATCGTTTTTGAAGGCTGCAATAAAACAGGGCGTCTTGGGAAAGGAATTTGATATAGTTGCGATAAACACAAAAAGCCCAGTTGAACAGCATGTTCATCTTTTCAAATATGATTCTGTTTATGGTAGATTTGATGGTGAAGTCAAAGCAAGTGATGGACACTTAGTAGTAAACGGTTACAAGATAAAATGGATAAATGAAACTGACCCGTTAAAACTTCCATGGAAAGAACTTGAAGTTGATGTTGTTCTTGAGAGTAGTGGAACTTTCAGAGGAAGAGATGATAGTGAAAAACATATCAAAGCAGGTGCAAAAAAAGTTCTTATCTCTGCACCAGGAGAAAATGTTGATGCAACAATAGTACCTGGAGTAAATGACCACATATTAACTAAGGAAATGGTTGTTTTATCTCTGGCGTCTTGCACTACTAATTGCCTTGCACCAATAGTAAAAGTAATTGATGAGAAATTTGGAATTGAAAATGGGTTTTTGAGTACGATTCATGCATATACAAATGATCAAAATATACTTGATGGAAGTCACAAAGATCTGAGAAGAGCAAGGGCTGGAGCAGTGAGCATTATACCTACGAGCACAGGTGCTGCAAAGGCTATTGGTGAGGTTTTACCGCAAATGAATGGGAAGATGGATGGTGTTGCATTCCGTGTGCCTGTTCCTAATGGATCGATGAATGATATGAGTTTGTTGCTGAAAGAACCTGCAACAAAAGATGAGATAAATGCAGAATTGAAAAGAGCATCAAATGAAGAGTTGAAAGGTATTCTTAGTTATACGGATGAACCAATTGTTTCTGTCGACATTATTGGAACAACATATTCTGCGATTGTAGATTCGAAATTAACAAAAGTACAAGGAAAGTTGATAAAAATATCTGCATGGTATGATAACGAATTTGGCTATTCGAATAGGCTTGTTGATTTTGTAAAGCGGCTCAAACAAATTTAGACAAATAAAGAATGATAATGGTAAGGAAATGTATGTATCTCATTACTATTTGGAAGTTCCATTACCAATCCGGAATGAGAATCAAATTTTACTGCTACATGGCCAATAGCAGTTCTAAGAACCCCGAGTTGATTTAATTCATATAAGACCGAATTTGGATCAGTATGACCTCTTAACCTTGGTGGTAAAAATTGTCTATCAAATGGAGAGAAAAGAAAATGTAAATTAAATCTACTTGGATTTTGATCCCCCTGGATTAGGTCAGACAATAATTCAAATGCCTTGATTGTTTCAGCAACGTGTTCTTCACTTGAATTTTTAGCCATACCAAACATAGTAATAACATTTACAGCAATACCTGCATCCAACAATCTTCTTGTGGCCTCAATAACTTCTGAAGTAGAATAATTTTTCCCAAGTAATGTTGAACGAATTCTATCACTTCCAGTTTCCAATGATAAAAACACAACTGAAAGACCATTTGCTCGCAATTTACGAAGTTCATCTTGACTTAGACCAAGAACATGTTTAACTGATGCAAATGCTGACAATCTTCCAATATTACCCCAATGTTCTACTTTTTCATGAACATGCTCTTTGAGTTCTGGTCGCATATTTTTTGTAATTACATCCACAGTTCTAGGAGATTTTAAGTGGGCTAAACACTTCATTAGAAAATCAAATGGCAATCCAAGAATATTATTTCTACCTAAAAATACTGATTGAGTAGATGTTGTAAGATGACCAAGTGTCCGAGCCCATCCATCAATATGACGTTTAACTTCATCAAGAGTTGGAGGTTTTCCACCAACATCATCCAGAGTGCACATACCACACCGTTGTACACGATCACAGCCATTTGTAAAGGATATTGGAACTGAAAATGGATAAGATGGTGGAACTAACATTGGTGTTGGGAATAATTCATTTGTTTGCGCAACTGTTCTTTGGAATTTTTCTCTAAAATTACCACGAGTTGCATCTAGAAGAGTGAACATAATATCTCTCCAATCATGATCACACTCATGCAAATCCCATTCAGTACCCCCATGAAGATCAACTGATAATTTGTAGAAATCCTGTAGGTAGGCCCTTTCAGCCCCAATGAGTTTTTGTACATCACTATCGGATAATCTAGCGCTGCTTATGGCAACGATTTTACTATCAGTTGTAGTTATCCAGGATGCATGACCATGACCACGAAGATCAATGTTAATCGAAACTTTAGTTCTAACTCTAGGAGTATCAGAATAATCAAAAGAAACAAAACGTGGGATGCCATCGGTGGAGTAGTAAGTTTCTTTATGGGTCTGTGCACCCCATAACCGTAGAGATGGATAAGGAAGTGCATATCTCTCAAATGGATATGATGCCTCATCACGGACATAAGAAGAACAACGAACAATTCTCATATGAAATCTATGGCCTAGAGTATCAGGAGAGCTTACACCAGTAGTTATGAAATCATAAGTAGGTTGGAGCATACGAAATAAATTATCTCTCGTATGTGGAATCACATCTGGATTTTGTTTTGCCAGAGGTGGTTTACTGAGAGTAAGGTTAGCTCGATTCATATGAAAAAGAATGTTGTAACAAGTATTTAAAAATGGATAATAATATAACCGCAAAATGACAGTGGCTTTTTAATCCTTAACATGCCATAGATTTTCAATGGCAATAGGCGCAGAGATAGTTGCTGCTGGAATATCAGAATTTCTTACTACAATAGCACCAATAATCTCAATTATACTAATAGTACTTGGTGGTATTACCTACGGACTGGCACAAACACAACCGGCAGAAGTTAGAGGTAAATGGCAAACTGCAGCCATAAGTATGTTTGTAGGCGGATTGATAGTCGCGGCTGTTGCAGGTGCTGCAGTAATAATTCAATCAACTTCTTCTGGATTACTTAAACCAACATAATTTTTTTGGTCAGATGCATTCGCTCGTAGTTATTAGCAAAACTATTTTTGGTCCAACTTTTTCCACCTAGCAAACACGTTTTTGCGCAGCTTTTTTTCACTTTAATCAACACGTTTTGCCGCGCTTCGTTTGAAACGATGTTTCGTTCCAGACGCACCGTGAACGCATGCGTTCACGATTGTTTTACTAAAAAGCGCGCGCGGAAATGACCCCCCAGAAACTATTTAAATAAAGAAAATAAAATCTCATTAGTATATACATATAATATAAGTATATACATATGGGGGATAAAAATGAAAACAGTTGAAGAAAAATTAGATGAGGAAGGTTTTGAAGAAGTTGAATCAAAACCTCCAGATAGTGGGCCAAGCACTGGTGCTGGTAACAGACCAGATTTCAGGATAGTCCAGACTGATAAGGATAGGGAAGGAAATGTTGTTTACAGTAACGTGGGTGGAATGTGGAAAAACATTTCTAAGAACGGAAAAACATTTTATACGTTAAGAATCGGGCAATTGAAATTGCTTGTATTCCCAAATGATAAGAAGTAGAGGCGACGAATATGGCATTGAACGGCGTGCCGTTCATGTTATGGAGCTATGCTCCATGACAGTCGAGAATACAGAGTATTCTCAACAATAATAAAAAAATGGTGATTTTTTTATGGCAGAAGAAAAAGAAAAAAAGAAAAAATATTACAAGGATCTGGAAGATTTACCAGGAATAGGAGAGGTAACTGCAGAAAAACTTCGAGCAGGAGGTTATGGTGAATTTTCTGCAATTGCAACAACCAATCCGCATGAACTTGCTGAAGTTGGCGGTATGGGAGTTGAATCTGCAAAAAAAGCAATTGAAGCAGCAAAAACCATGGTGGAAATTGGTTTTGAAACCGCAGATGTAATCTTTGAAAGAAGAAAGAATATAGGTAAGATAAAAACAAGTTCAGAGGCGCTTGATGAATTACTAGGTGGGGGAGTAGAAACAATGGCCATCACAGAAATGTATGGAAAATTCTCAAGTGGAAAAAGTCAGCTTGGGTTCCAACTTGCCGTGAATGTTCAAAGACCAGTAGACGAAGGAGGATTGGGAGGTGCTGTGTTATTTGTAGATTCTGAAGCCACATTTAGACCAGACAGGATAGTACAGATGGCTGAATCGCAAGGTATGGATTCAAAAGAAGTTTTGAAAAATATCCATATTGCAAGAGCTGAGAACAGTGATCATCAGATAATTCTTCTTGAAAAGGCAGAGGAAGTCATAGAAAAGAATAATATACGACTGATTGTTGTTGATTCTTTAACCTCTCAATTTAGATCTGATTACATCGGACGTGGGGCTTTGAGTGAACGACAGCAAAAACTGAATAAACATGTTCATACTTTGCAAAAATTATCTGAAAAGTATAATCTTGCAATTTATGTAACAAATCAGGTTATGGACAATCCAGGTATCTTGTTTGGTGATCCTACAACTCCAATTGGTGGGCATGTGCTTGCGCATATGTCTACTTACAGATTGTACGTCAGAAAAAGCAAGGAAGACAAGAGGATTGCAAGATTGGTTGATTCTCCAAACCTGCCTGAAGGTGAAGCAGTATTTCGCGTAACTCCAAAAGGATTAGGCGATTAATTTTTTATTTTTTTAGATGGTAAAACAACAAATTACAAAACAAACCCACAATCAAACACTCACAAAATCGAACAAACAAAAATAATCGATCAACAAAAAATCAGATTTGGAATGTGAGAGATCTGGACAAAAGAATAACAGTTCACTAAGGAATACTGATTCTAGACATCTCACAACCGAACCACCTCGAGATGGTTTTTTGTTATTTATTTTTTTAACCATTCAATATAGTGTTTAACCCCGTCTTCAAAACTAGTTTTTGTTTTCCACCCTAATTTTTCAAGTTTGGAAATATCAAGAAGCATTATTGGTACGTCACCAGTCCAACCTCTTTTTGTCCCAGTATACTTGAAAAGAGGGTCGGTACCAATATTTTTACAAACCAGTTTTGCAAGATGATTAACAGTAATTTTATCCATACTACCGACATTAAAAACATCATAAGATTTTTTTTGCTTTTTCCATGCCATCAAACTACCAGCTACGCAATCAGAAACATAAAGATAGGATTTGTCTTGTTTTCCATCACCTAAAATCTCCAGTTCATTTTGGTTCTCTTTGAGTTTGTTATAGAAATCAAACATAACGCCATGGTTGCTTCTTTCACCGAATATATTAGCATATCGAAGTGAAGTTCCTTTTATGCCATATGAACCAGAATAAGATGAAAGATAGGCTTCGCATGCAAGTTTACTGGCACCATAATTACTTATTGGGAATGTTATGTGATCTTCAGGAGTGGGGATTTCTTTTGCATCGCCATAAACTGTTGATGTTGATGCTAAAATTACATTTTTCACATCGGCTTTTCTGCAACATTCGAGTATATTCAAAGTACCTACGACGTTTGAATCAAAACTTTTTGTGGGATTAACTGCACTTGATTTGACTTCTGGATCTGCTGCAAAATGAAAAACTGCTTCAACATCCTTAAACTCATTGACAAGGTCCTGTCTGATATCTTTTTTCACAAAATTTGCTTTTTCATTAATATTTTCCTGTTTTCCAGCACTAAGATTATCAATAACAGTAACAGTGTGTCCATCACTAATCAATTGGTCAACAATATGTGAACCGATAAAACCTGCACCGCCAGTGACTACTAAGTTCATAGAATAAAATGGTGGAGATTAGAATAAAAAATAGTCGTTTGTGGAATTGAATGGTTTTTAAGAGAAATAACAACAATATCAGTGCTTGAATTTTGTTAGTGTGCCGAGTGATTTTTCCAAATTGTGTGTTTGTAGATAACCAGTTAGTACGGGTAATGAGAATATGTCGACTGCAATCATAATAAATCGTGTAAGGAAACCAAATGTGATGCTAGTAGCTAGTGGTATACCGAAAACAACTAATATTGCTGCAAATCCTGCCTCGCTTGCTCCGGCTCCAGCCAAGGTTGGGATTGGAAGAAAATGAATTATTGTTATTGCAGCTTGGAAAATCATCATAAAGCCAAGATCTAGTAGGAGATCATCGAATATAGAGATGCTGAGAGCTTTAGCAAGAATAAACCATTCCAAGCTCTTAAAAAACCAGGAAAGGAAGGTTACTCCGATGACTGGCCATTTTACAGATAAAACCTTTTCTGAGTGAAGATGCATCTTCCTAAGAAACGCAAATATAGTTGGCACAAAAGGAAATTTCTCGAAAAATTTAAAATAATTCAAAAATGGGGGATAGAACACTGCCAAACCAGCTCCGATAACGCCAATTAGAACAAATAACAAAACAACAATATTAACTAAGATATTTCCGGCGCCAAGCTTATCAACTAAAAATACGAACAAGATTGATGCAGAGGTAACTTTTATCAAAAAATCAAAAAGCTGGGGTCCAAAAATCGCAATCATTGTCTTTTCTAGTGGGAGTTTGAATCTAGAAGATAAAGAAAATGCAGTAAAAAAATAGCCAATACGTGCAGGAGTAAAATCTGATGCAAGCATACCTGCAAGGTTTGAAGGAAAAATTTGACTTGATGTGAGTTTATCACCAAAACTATCCAAAACGATTTTTATTCTCGTAGACATGAGTAAGTTCACTAACACATATACTAACAAAGCAAGTAGGACGAATTCGAGTTTGACAGTGGCAAGCACTTCAAGGATTTTATCTATACCTGTCACGTAGATTATGATGAAAAACACAACAAATGACAGTATAAGATTAAGAAATAACTTTGTTTTTTGATTCATAGGACCAAATCTATTAGAACTTAATGAATTTTAAACGGAACTAGTTAGAAGTAAAAATATGATTGAGGGAATATTGTATTTTCTTTTTGTAATGCTTGGACTTGGGTTCTCAGTGTGGAAACTATTTAAGTTAGAAGAAAAAGATGACATAACCAAATTTTTTATGTATATCGCAGTTGGTCTTGTGTCGTTTATACAGCTTTCTCTTGTTTTGGGTTTTTTCCACCTATCAAATTGGTTGATTTATTTAGTGATAACGTGTATTCTTCTAGTAATAGTGATTACAAGAAATAAGATAAAGATAGTAATGCCAAAAGTAGATAGAAGATGGGCAATTGTTTTTGTTTTGTTCTTTATTCATTTTGCAGTTTACCTGCAGGGGGCATTTATCTATCCTTGGCTTGAAGATGATGACCCTTGGGCTCATGCAACAGCAGTTAGATATATTGCTGAAACTGGAACGTTCATTCAACCAGACCATCTTCCAATCCATTATCTTGCACCATACCCGCCCTCGTATGATATGATTATGGGGACGATATTCCAAGCAGATGGAAATTCAGTACAATTTGTATTAAAATTCTTCAATGCACTATTAGTAAGTCTGGCAATACCATTTTTTTATTTATGGGCAAAAGAAAAATTCGGGGGAAGTGTTGCAATCTGGGCTGCGTTCATACTTACTGCCATCCCTTGTTTTATGAGTCATTTTATATGGGCACAGACTCTAGCTATGATTTTAGTATTCCCGTCCCTCTACTTCATCGATAAATACAGACAAAATAAACAAAAGGAAACTATGATTCTTGGTGTATTTGCAACTGCCGGGGTTCTTGTTACACAACCATCAACTGCAGTAATGTTTGGTGGATTTTTGGGCGTATATGTACTTGCCCAGATAGTTGCTAGTTTCTTAGAAACAAAAAAATTCGAAATAAAAATTACAAAAGAAACAGTTATTATTGGCGGATTGGCACTTTTATTAGCAATAGTTGAATTCTGGGGACCGATGTTTATCATGTACCCTACTGATAAAGTACTGGAGCAAAATAGTTTTAGTCAGGCAATGATTACTGATAAATACGGGGATACTGGTGGGGGATTAATTTATGGATTGATGGATTTTATCGACGCTCCAAAAACATCAAAAATGGATCAGCCAGTTGGTTTAGGTATAGGAATATCAGTATTGCTAGTGATTGGAATTATTTTTGCTTTAATATCATTAAAAAATGAGAAACATAAGGAATTATCTATTTTAATAATTTTATGGGTGGTTTATGGTTTTATTGGAACTGAAGGAAATGCACTTCCAGTGAAATTGGTGCCACATAGGTTTTGGGTTTTCCTTGCAGTTACAGTAGCAATAGCCGCTGGTTTTGGAGCAAGTAAGCTTCTGGAATATGCAGTAAAAAGAGGAAAAAGTCTGGTTTATCTTACGATGATATTTATTGTTGGTACAGTTGCTCTATACTCAGCAGATGCAAAACTTACAGTTGAAACTTCCATGTGGCCACCGGGGGTGTCCTGGGTTACCCAGGAACAATTAGCCGGATATGTTAATCTAAACAAAGTATTACCAAAACATACTAAAGTATTTAATTTTTGTGGAAATGAGGATTTTGTAAATGGATTTGATTTGTATGGGTACCCATGGATCAAAGAAGTAACTGACTATAAGAAAATCAGCATTAATGATAGTGTAGAAGAAAATTACATGTTTTTGAAAAAATACAATTATAGTTATGCAGTGATCGATGGAAGTTGTCTTGAATATACAACTAATGAATTTGTAATTACAAAGCTAGATAAAATGGAAGAAAATAACGGATTTGAATTCCAACAACAGCTTTCAAATAATGCGTTTTTGGTTTTTAAGATATATTAGAATGAAGTAAGTAATTTATTGTTTTTTTCAATCCATCTTCAATAGATATGATTGGTTTCCAAGATTTAGATACAATCTTATTAGTAGATAAAAGAACAACCGGCTGATCGCCAAGCCATCCCACATTACCCCCAGTATAGCAATATTTGACATTTTCAAGTTTCATCTCTTTGGTTATAATATCAGCCACTTCATTTACTGTTATTGTGTAATTTTGACCAAGATTAAAAACATCTGAACCTGAATTTGTTCCTTTAATTCCCGCCATTATACCAGCGACGCAATCTTTCACATACATGAATGATTTTTTCTGCTTCCCATCACCTAAAATTTCCAATTCGTGTGGATTTTTCTTAAGCTTACGGTAGAAATCTATTACCACTCCATGTGGATATCGCTCACCAACAACTGATACAAATCGATAAATCGAACTTGTAATTCCATAGTACAAGGAATATGCTTCTATAAACGCCTCACAAGATAATTTAGACGCACCATAAAGAGAGGTTTGGATCTTCGGGGCATCTTCCAATGTTGGAAATGTGTTCTGTGTACCATAGACTGCGGCAGATGAACTAAAAGCAAGACCTTTTACTTCATTTATCCGCATTGCTTCCAAAACATTGTGAGTGGCTATCACATTTTGTTCAAGATCTATGCTGCTATTTTTTACTCCACCACGGATATCTGCATTGGCAGCAAGATGAAACACAAAATCCACACCTTTAGTTGATTCGATAAGTTGTTTACGATTAAGAAGATCGATTTCCAAGAAATTGTAATTTTTATTTTTGCTGTGAAGCTGAACTATTTGGGGTTGGCCAGTACTCATATTATCTACAACAGTTACAAATGCACCTTGTGAAAGTAGTTCATCTACCACGTGAGAACCGATAAAACCTGCACCGCCAGTGACTAAGACATTTTTATCTTTAAACATAACTATCACGATCATTGAAAACTATCTTGGAACCTTCGCTTGGGAAACTAAACTTAACTTCACGCATAGGAGTTAGTGCTTTACGTACTGCATCTTGTTTGTGTTCATCGCAAAAGAACATAAAGAATCCTCCCCCACCAGCACCGAGAATTTTGCCGCCTTTTGCACCTGCAGCCATTGCAAGTTTGTAATAATTGTCGAGTGTATCGCTTGAGATACCTGAAGCAAATGTCTTTTTTATTTGCCAGGATTCGTCAAGCATTTCACCGAATGAATCAAGATCTCCTTTTTCGAGTTTGGATTTCGCACTAACTGCCAAGTCTCTTAGACGATTAAAATACTCGATTTTCTTTTCAATGGTTTCTTTTTGTTCCTTGAGAACTCTACTGGCGCTTCTTCCGATACCAGTGTAAAAGAAAAGGAGTTTTTTGTTTAGTGAAATCAAAGTTTCTGGTTTGGCTTTTACTGGTTCCACAGTAACACTGTCATCTTTGTTAAATTTAATGAAATTAAACCCACCATATGCAGAGATATATTGGTCCTGTTTACCTATTGGCTCCTTAAGGATTTCAATTTCGATTTGACATGCAGCCTTAGCAAGTTCTTCTGAGGTTGGTTTTTTTCCATTCAGAGTAGAAAGTGCATTAATCAGGCCAACGAGAAAAGAGCTTGATGAACCAAGGCCAGTCCCATGAGAAGGAAAATCTGCTTGTACACTTAATTCTATTGCTTTTGTAACTCCAGTAAAACGCATAGATTCACGAATAGTTGGATGAAGGATTTCATCAACAGTATCAACAATTTCCGTAAGTCGATAATTAAGTTGAATACGCTCGTCGAATTTTCTATTAACCATGATGTAGACATATTTGTCAATAGTAGTTGACAAAACACAACCATAATCATATTTGTAGTAATCGTGAAAATCAGTTCCGCCACCGAAAAATGAAATACGTAACGGGCTTTTGGATGTAAGCATAGAATCACTTTTTACTTAGAATCGAAATCTTAACTAAATGACCGATGATCCAATGTATGTCTTCTGCGATTTCCATATTATCTGTTTTTGCGATAATAGAATGTTTAGTTAGTTTAGTTAGTTTTCCGCCACCCATGGCTGAAATTCCAACAGTTATTGCCCCGACACCATTTGCATATTCAATAGCAGAAAGCACATTTGGTGAATTACCACTGCCGCTTAGTGCAATTACTATGTCCCCTGGTTTAAGTAAATCAACCAGTTGTTCTTTGAAGATATTTTCATAAGATATATCATTTGCCCATGCAGTCATGAGTGGGACATTTAAATTTAAAGAGAAAATTTTGAGATGTTTTTTTCCTGGAAGGATAATACCTTTGGAAAGATCTGCTGCGAAATGAGTTGCATTATTAGCGCTATCGCCATTACCAAAGACATATACGAAATGACCTTCATCTCTTGCTTTGATGAGAAGATCTGCTAACCGGACGACATCCGATTCTTCAATCAAATCAATTGCAAGTTTGAGATTAGAACAATAAGATTTAATCATAATGACCCCTTTTTGGTTCTGGCTTTTCCAAGCCTGCCTGGAGTTCCGATGTCAAAAACTTGTTCATTGGTAACATAAGCGTAAAGCCTTTCACCTTTAGTTATAACCATCGGAATTACTTCTTTGTCAAGCATAGATTTACCATCAGAAAGATAATTAAAAATAGACGGTTCGAAGCAATAAACACCCGCATTACCAATGTTCTTAAATTTTTGTCCAGGAGTTGGTTTTCCAAGAAATTTAATTATTTGTTGATTGTTATTGATTTCAAGCATATCTGAATCGTATGGATGTTCACTTGGATGAACGACTAAAGTACCCATCCCGCCTTTTTTTTCATGAAACTGAATAAATTTACGAAGATCCATATTAATGACAAGATCACCATATAGAAGGATAAACGGCTCCTTTCCCACTAATTTTTCTGCATTTTTCAATGCACCACCAGTACCAAGAAGATCTTTTTCAATGGCATAGGAGATATTAACTCCGAATGTACTACCGTCACCAAAATGAGATTGTATGCTATTTGCAAGATGGCCGGCACAGAGAATGAATTTTAAAATACCGAACTGTTTTAGATGAAGAATAGTTCTTTCGAGTAACGGTTTTCCATCAATCTCAACCATGGGTTTTGGGATGATGTTGGAAATTTCACCAAGGCGCTTGCCTAACCCACCCACAAGAATAACACATTTCATACGATCACTTAATTAAATTCACAATAAGCTTAGCAGCTTCGTAGAGGTTATCAGAAGTGTAATCAGGCAGAACATGATATTTGCCATCCTTACCACCTTCTCCAGTTCTTAGAAGAATTGTTTTGCAACCAAAATTTTTACCTGCAAGCATATCCCTCGTACTATCACCCACCATAAAGCAGTTTTCTGGTGCAATACGAAAATGTTTTGCAGCTTTTACAAGCATACCTGGCTTTGGTTTTCTACAATCACAATTTATCCGATAAAACGAACTGTTGGCTTCTGGATGGTTTTTTTCTGGATGATGAGGACAGTAATAGATTGCATCGATTTTTGCACCATATTTTGCAAGCATATCCACGAGGTGTTGATTAATCGCTTCTGCTTCTGCTTCAGTACATAGATTTCGTGCAACTATTGATTGGTTGGTTATGATTGCCACAAAAATATTGTGATCATTGAGAAGTTTGATCGCCTTGGCAGCATTTGGCAACAAAACTAATTGTTCTGGTTTTGTAACTAAACCAACATGCGTATTTATCGTTCCATCACGATCTAATAAAACAAGATAATTCATCGTAGTTTATTAGGGATTTTATGTTTAAAAATCAGTCTGTAAAACGTTCCCGCAAAAGAAGGACACAGTCTTTTACACCATCTATAAGTCGAACTTTTGATTCCCCACCTCGTCTTGAATAGGTTATTGGTATTTCGGATATATTAAAACCTTTTTTAACCGCCTGAGCAAACATATTACATTCTAATTCAAAAGTGTGAGCAGATATTTTCATACTTTTATATGCTTTTTTCCTGAACCCCCACATCCCAGTACAAACATCACTTACTGGTTTAAGATAAAGAACAGATGCAACTACACAAATAACACGGTTGCCAAAACCATTTACAAGAGGCATTGAACCGTCTTCGAAATGACCTTTAAAACGTGAGCCCATTACCACATCATATTTTTCAAGTGCTTTGAGGAATTTTGGCATGTCTTTTACAGGGTAGGTTAGATCTGCATCTATCATAAGTATATGGTCAGATTCGACTTCTTCAAATGCTTTTTTGATAGCGAAACCTTTACCATTTCTTTTTTCAAGTAAAATTTTTACGCCCATAGATTTGGCAAGCTCAACTGTCTTGTCAGTGCTAAGACCATCTATAACGACTATTTCCGCATTTGGTAGTACCTGACGTACTTCTTTTATTGTATGGATAATATTTGTTTCTTCATTTAATGTTGGAAGTAAAACAGAAACAGTCATAGCAAAAAGTTATTCGGAAAACATTATAAAAACCTCCTGCGAAAGAAAGTGGGGGATGAATATGCTAGGCTGGCGAATTCTAAGCCAAGGAGAACATAAACTTGATATACCAGAACTTAGTGTTGGTGAAAAAGAACTGATTTTATCTGTGCAGGAGAGAATTAAGGAAATTGCAAGAGTGAGTAGTGCAGAAACAGAAGAAGAATGTAGAAAAATTATAAGTGATGCAGTAAAATATTGCGCAAGTCAGAATGGGTTTTATCTGAATAATACGCAGATTGAGTACTTATGCAAAATAGCGTTCATGCATATTTATGGTTTTGGTTTTCTTGAACCGTTAATCAATGATAACGAAATTGAAGAGATAAGCATTGTTGGTCCAAATAAACCAGCTTATGTTTATATAAGAAAAACAGGTTGGAAAAAAGTAAATGCTACTTTTGAAACAGACGCTGCAATAGGGGAACTGATCAATAAGATGGCAAGAGTACTTGGCCGTCATATAACCATGCAAAATCCACGACTGGATGCCATTTTACCAAATGGGTCTAGACTCCATGCATCTCTCCCACCAATATCAGATGGAGAAATAACAATAAGAAAATTTCGTCAACGACCGTTTTCGCCAAAAGAACTCTGTTCGAATTTACTCACAACAGAAGTAATGGCACTCTTGTCCATGATTATGCAGTGTGATTTTTCCTTACTGGTAGCAGGAAACACTGCAAGTGGGAAAACCACTACGATGAATGCACTTTTCTCATTTGTCCCAGCAACCGAAAGAATCATCATAACAGAAGAGACTCCAGAAATAAACATACCACACAAACACCAGTTGAGATTGGTTGCAAATAAAGAACTTGGAATTGGACTTAAAGACTTGGTTTATGACTCACTGCGAATGCGTCCTGATAGAATGATAGTTGGAGAAGTAAGAAACAAAGAAGAAAGTGAGGCATTATTTGATGTTTTGTTGGCGGGCCAGGCAAGAGGTAGCTATGCGACATTTCATGCACAGAGTGCTAACGAAGCGCTTTCACGATTATGTGGATTTGGAATAAGAAACGATGATCTTGGATCTATTGATTGTATTATAGTACAGAGAAGAATGATGGAGTATAATAGTAAAAAAAGAGAATGTAAAGAGGTAAGAAAAATTACTGAAATAGCCGAATTTGTAGGGGGTGAAAAACAGGCGAATGTATTCTATGCGAATGGGAAGTTCGAAATAGAAAAATGTGGTTTAATGGATAAAATAGCTGAAAATTTTGGATTGAAAAGAGACCAAATCCTTGATGAAATAAAAAAACGTAAAACAATGATTTCAGATGCAAGTGTAGATCATCTTGATTTTTTCAACGAAATACAGACGAAACTTTATGGTGGTGAGTCTAGTGTTTGATTTTTTTTGTTACATGACAAAACAATTCCCGCGAGTAAATATCAAATTAAGCCATAATAAAAAATTGAAATTTCTTAACCCTGAGATAGATCCTGCGCAGTACAATGCCATGGCCATTATTAGCGCAGTTGTATTCTCTGTTGTTGTTTTTATTTTCATTGAAGAAATAATTTTTAGTTTATTGACATTTGTACTCACCACAGTTTTTTTCTTTATTCTTCCGGTTATGGAAATGAATACGAAAAAATCAGAAATTGAAATGGCATTTCCTTTTTTCCTAAGAAATTTTGGAATGTTAATTGATATGGGGATAGATTTCCAAAAAGCAATGTTTCTTTCTATTGATGGACATTGTGCTCTAGAAAAAGAGATAAAAATTGTAATTAAACAGGTGGAAGGTGGGATGTCAATGCAAAAAGCATTGGCTGGATTGGCTATTTCATTTGATTCAGTCGGAATAAAACGTGCCTTATCCCAATTGATAACCCTCTACGAAAGCGGTGGATCTGGAAAAGACCTAAGAAAGATGGGTGATGAACTTATTTCATTGGAACAACATAAGCTGAAGGAGTATGCCGCCAAAAGTTCAATGTTTGGTTTATTATTTGTGATGGCAAGTTCAGTTTTGCCAACTTTCTTCATGGTTTATGCGATAACTGGAAGAATGGGATTTGGAAATGATATTACTAAAGAACAATTAACTATAGCACTTCTAATAATATTCCCAGCTATAAGCATCGTTCTGTTGATGATATCAAAAATGGTTATGCCAAGATCGATGTTCATAAATGAAAGTTGGTTTGACGTGAGATTATTATTACCACCGATATTGATTATAGTGGGAGTCTTTCTACCAGAATTTATGTTGATATTTTTTTGCATTGGTACCATTATGGGATTGTATTTGACAGTGGAAAATTACAAAAAAGAAAAGAACATTGAAGACATAGAAGAAAAATTGCCAGATGCACTTTTCACAGTAAGTAGTATGCCAAAATCAGTAAGATTTGATAGGATTTTTCATGCAATTGAAGACGCCCAGTTTGGAGCATTATCTGAAGAAACTGCAAAATCAAGGAAACAATTGAATATGAATATTGGGATAACAACTGTTTTGGATGATCTTGCTGGACGAAATAAATCAAAAATGCTTGGACGTGCATGTGTCATGATGAAACAGATGGTTGAAACTAATTCACTTAATTTAATGAGTAATCTTGCTGATGATATGATAAGAAATATTCAGATAAAGAGGGAGAGAAGCCAGCTTTTGGCAACACAAAAATATACATTGATGGCTGGTGCAGTTCTTGTACCCATGATTGCTAAAATTGCACTTAACCTTATGGCAACGGTTAGTGAAGCAATCGGAAAAGAAGGTATAGACACTATTCTAATAAACTGCAATGTGTTGGTGCCACCTTATTTAGTTATATATACGACAATCGTTGCAATTGCTATAGCAGATAGTGAGGGTAAGAAATCAGCAATTGGTTTTTATTCAATTGGACTGGCCATAATTAGTCTGGTTTCGTTCTATTTTATAAATTTATAAAGTGAACAAAGTTTATGGATGCAATAAGTATACTAGCACTTTCGATAGAGCATCCGCTGCTTAGGGCTGTGGATCTTTTCTTTGACAGCGCCATTGTGTATATTGCGATAATATTAACACTCATAGTCATTAGCGAGAAGAGAAATGATAAAAGACGCAAAATAGTACTATCACTTGTTGTAGCTTTTCTTATTGCCACTACAGTAAAAGTTATGCTTGCTCACGAACGACCATGTATTGGCCAGTTAGAGTGTCCTAATGATTACTCTTTTCCGAGCCTCCATGCAACAATTGCGTTTACTCTTATGTGTGGATTTTTAAATAAAAAAAGTTTTTCTTTTTTTATGTTTTTTGCATTGTTGATTGCGTTTACAAGATTAAATTTGGGGGTGCATGTTTTCCAGGATATAGCAGGTGCACTTCCAGTAGCTTTGATATCATACTACATAACAGATGTTTTTTGGAAGAAAATAAAGAGGGATAAACGTGGAACGTGAGAACAAAAGACAACTATTCCATATTCTAATTGGGTTAGTTGTAATGATGGTGATTTCATACTTGGGTAGGGGTATGGCCATGGGAATGGTTTTTTTCACGATAATTATTGGACTTGCTATCATGAATACAAGACTTCTCGGAAAACGGAATTCATTAATGAAAGTAGTTGCGTGGTTTGAAAACAATTTTGAACGGAACGGTGCACCATTACCAGGATGGGGTTCTGCTTGTTATGCAACTGGGATTTTGATTGCCATAACTATTTTGGTAGATCAGAACGAGATAATGGCAATAATAATGCTTTTAGCACTTGGAGATGGATTTTCCACATTGATTGGAAGGCATGGAAAGATAAGATTGCCCCATAATAATAAAAAAACTCTTGAAGGAAGTATTGCTTTTGTTATTGCTGCAATGCCAGCATATTTTTTCATAGGACCATTAGCAATACCTCTAGTGATTCTTGGTGCAATTATTGAAACATTGCCACTTATAGATGATAATTTGATGATACCAATAATTGCAACTGCATTTCTGGTGATTTTCTGATAATACTTTTTACATCAGAGAATGTGGCCAGTAAAAAAATTGCCGAGAAACTTATCACAGGGCATGGGTTCAGAAAAACGGGAGATAGTGCATGGGAAAGAGAGGGCGTGAAACTAATTGATACAAAATTACCAACAGTTCTTGATGTACCTGAAAATTTAGAAACTGATTATATCATCATGCTTAGTACGCACAAAAGTAAGATGGCTGGAAAAATGCTCACTGCACATATCCCTGGAAACTGGGGAAATGCGGGGATGGGTGGAAAAGAGAGAACACTCAATATAGCACCAGGTACAATACTGAAAAAAATTGCAATTGAGATGAATAACGAGGCCAAAAAAATAGGATGGCCATTTTACCTTGAAGCAGACCACCATGGACCTACGATAAAGATACCAATCATTTTTGTAGAGATAGGAAATGGAGAAGAGCAATGGGGAGATGATAGTGCTGTGGAAGCAGTGGCAAATGCAGTTGTTGCGAGCATAGGACCGGTTAAAGAATGTGAAACCGTTATTGGTTTTGGCGGGGGGCATTACCAGAAAAATTTTACTAAAATAGTTGTAGATGGGAAATTGGCAGTCGGACATATGGCACCGAAGTATGCTATCGAAGAACTTGATGAGGAAATGTTCAAACAAGCAATTGAAAAGAATGTTGAAAAAATTTCCAAAGTTGTTGTTCTGAAAGACGAGACAAATTTAGATCAAAAAAAGAAAATAAGGAAATTAGCAGAAAAATTTAATGTTGGATATGAGGAATTGTAATTTTGAGAGAAAAAATAGGTTTTTAATTATAAGATTGGAAACTTATCTATGGAAGAACACGAATTATCGTTAACTACTGCTCATGAGATAGAAAGCATAGTAGTTTCTAGAGGACCATTAGAAAAGTGAGGAATATGGAAGAAAATAGTAAATTTGGCATACCGAAACCCGTTTCTGAGGGTGATAAAATAGTCGTTAAAATAGAGAGCCAGGGAGGCCAAGGTGATGGTATAGCAAAGATTGATGGTTTTGTTATTTTTGTCAAAGGAGCAACAAAAGGCGAACAATGTAATGTTAGAATAATAAGTGTAAAACGAACATTTGCTACTGCCGAAAAACTTTCTTCTATCAAATAAACAGAAGAAGAACGCGAAATGAAAGTTGAAGGAACAAAAAGTGGACCAAGCGACTGACTATTTTTTAATCCAAAAATTTACAAAGGCAAGGAGAACTGCCAATACCACAAGACCAAGACTAATAGTGACTGGATTCAAATTGTTTTGAGTCGGGCTCATACTTGGCCGTGTTGTTTCAGGTGAAATAATAGAACCATTTTCAGCCCATATACCGCCATAAGAGAGCATACGACTTGTTATTGTTTCGGTATGTTTTTCAGTACCAAGGAAAACATCTACAACCAAAAGAGAAAGATTGTGTTCACCAATGGCCTTGTAAGTTGAATTGAACGCGTATACATAAGCAAAAGAATGATTTTCCTTTTCTAAGAGGGTTGGCGTCGTTAAATTTGGACCATATTCTGCAAAATTTAAGATTTCAGTCTTATTTGAAATTATTTCCTCAATACCGTAACGGCCACTAATTATTGAAAAATTTTTGAACGTAAAATTCTTTGATTGATTACCATCAAAATCGATTTCACCATAATATAATGGACTCTGAGATAGTACGATAACATCAAAATGATTATTGCTTGCGAGCTGTTCGCTAAGAATAGGAGAACTTAGGAAGAATAGTTTGTTTTTGCCTGCTACCGCAAATAAACGATTGGTCGAAATTGGGATGGTGGTTGAAATATTTAATATATTATCCGTACACTGACTGTCAAATTGTTGATTGTTTATCTGATATAAAACAAATGTATCACCTGTGATGCTTATATTGAGTTGATCAAGACCAGAAGAGGATGACATTTCAGATAGAATTTCCTTGGGTACTGGAACAATAGTCGAAGAAAACGGAATTGTCGACGAAATATTCCGAAATGAAAACGTTAGGTACATTTGATAAACTACGGAAGAATTTGTTTCAAATTCAGGGCACCCATCACCATCAAAATCACAATATGATGTTGGGTGATAACTTGAATTACATACAATGTTGCTTTCATTACCAGATAAAGAAACAAGATGATCAATATGATACCCTCTAGCAACAAGAACAGAAAGACTTTCACTGGGATATGTTAGGTTTTCAATTACCAGTGACATACCTGCGATATCAATACTCGTAAAAAGACTGAATTGTTGGGAATAAGAGCCAAGAGACACACTTACTGAGCCTGTTTCTGAGACAGAACTGTTGAAATTGTTTTCCAAAAAATCAGCCATCGCCAAATTGTGTCCTTCAACTTCGGTAATTGGTGGTGATTGTGAAAAAACAAGAGGAAGAAGTAAGAGAAAAAAAACTGCCCTCATAATAACCCGCTTAGTTTGTCTATAGTAACAAAAGACAGAATATCATTTGTTTGTGCGATTTTTATGCTTGCACGATCACGTTCTTTAAGTGAAGATAATATCTGTTTTATCTCCGACTCATCATCAACAATAATAATTGCTTTTTTTGAAAAACGTTCTCCAAAGAAACCAATTTCACGATCTTTAAGAACGAATTTACCTCCATGTTCTTTGAAAACAGTGCCGCTTTCGATAAGTTTCTCTCTAATGATCCTACGTAACACATTGCGCTTAACATCCCCTTCCCCTTCAAGCTGATAATAATCGCGATGGGTCTTAAGATAATTAGATTTAACTAATTTATCTAATATTTCTTCGACATTACCCTCGGTAATGTCTGCACCGTTAGTGAGGTAACGTTTTAAAGAAACAGTAAATTCATGAGTAGTAATGGGGGACATACCAAGATGCATATCATGCCGTATTTTTTTAAAACACTCGAGTGCACGATCAAGAGGCAATTTTATTTCTTGACGAATGTATGTTGAACTATCACCAAAACGAAGTCTGTATGTCGGGCGCCTTGTCATTCTTGCTCCAAAATAGACTACGATGATTATAATAAACGCAAGAAGACCATATTTAGTATAGAAATCAAATAGGTTTTCTTGTTTGTTATTAACAACAACTTGCATAGTACGGCCATTGATTTCAAAATTAAAAATATTTTCACCCTGATTTAGATTGGCATTAACTACAACCTCTCCGTTTGTCACATAGTATTTTTTTGTTATTGACGAATTTCCAAGCCAAATAGTAGTTTCCGTATTAGTAAGTGGCTTGTCATCAACAGTTACCAAAAATACATAGGATACGCCACGCTTTTGAAGTAATGAAACTTGCATGTCCTTAATATGAAGAAGTCCACTAGCCAAATTTCCTGAATCATCATCAACAAAAATAGTATATTCTCCAGGATTATCGTACTCTAATTTTTTTATGAATACGTTTTGATCGGTCACAGTACGCAATTCTTCTGATTGGATTATATCACCATTCCTCTTAACAATTAAAACTGCAGCACCTTCAGTCTTGTTTAGTTCAAATTGAAGAGATGATTTCTCCCATGGATAAATTGATTGTGGAGAAAGAACAAGAATTTGTGGTGATTTTTTCAAATATGGAGAATCATAAATACCGTGGAGATCATCAAAATCATAAACGAGTCGAAGATACCCAGTAGGTCCCATGGGAATTGTTGAACTCTTTGCGCCGCTGCTAGAAAGCACAACACTGTCATTTGATTGTAACATCCATTTGTTATAAAGTACCTCATCAGCAAATGAAATTTGAGTCTCAAGAATTTCATCGAGAGTACCATCGTAGATGATAATCCTTTGTTGCTGTTCAGTTGACAGCATATTAAACCATTCAACTTCTTTTATTCCAGTACTTAAGATCAAATTTTTGGCGCCAATATACACAATTGTTCCTTGAGAAGTTGGTTGTTGTAGATTAAATAATGCATAAGATGGGAGTGCGCCACTTGGAATAATGGTAATACCAGTTCCTATTTTTGGCTCGTTGGACACAGTAATTTCATAACCATACTTTTCAAGTGTTTTAAGTTGTGAGACCAGTTCTGGAAGCCGTGAGGATTGTATGGCTTGACTATCGTTTATAATTGTAATATTGCGTTTTGGTTGTGAATTATAGCTTAAAATTGTCAAATTTCCATTACCACGATAATTGTAAACTGCATAGCCATAATCACCTGCAGTTCCAGTTTCAAGTATTGTAAATGAGGATTGTGGCAATGTGTTTGGTTGTAATGATTGACCAGAAAGAAGCAGTATAACTATTATTCCACCAAGTATAAGAATGAGAATTGCGATGATGCCGATAATAACATTCATAATTTTCATATATCTAACCTTGATGATGTGAGGAAATCAACATCATTCTTATAGAATGTCCTGATATCTTCGAGTTCAAGTAAAAGCATAAGCGGCCGCTCCAAACTAAGACCCCATGCAAGAACAGGGTATACTCCCGCTAAAGGAATACTAACTTCTGGCCTAAATATCCCTGCACCACCCAATTCTAACCATTGTTTTTTCTTTTCAAAATAAACCTCTATCTCAAGGCTAGGTTCAGTATATGGAAAAAAACTTGGTCTGAAACGAATATTCTCAAAACCAAGTTTCCGATAAAATTCCTTAAGAAACCCGAGGAGATCGGTAAATGTTGCATTTTCCCACGCGATAATGCCCTCTACTTGATGAAATTCAGCCAGATGTTTGTAATCAGTTGCCTCGTTCCTAAAAACACGACCGATAGAAAAGTATTTTTTTGGTTTCTTGTCTTTGAGTGCAGCAAGATAACGTGCTGATAAACAAGTTGTATGAGTACGCAACACTGCCTTCGATGCTTCTTTTGGATCCCAGTTATACTTCCAACCTTCTTCATGTGCTTTTTTTACTCTTTCAACAAGCTTTTTATCAGATGGAAGTGGCATCTCACCATTAATATAAAACGTATCTGCAAGCTCTCTTGCTGGGTGGTCTTGAGGTTGAAAAAGCGCATCAAAGTTCCAAAAGGAACTCTCAACTAAATCCCCTTCCATCTCTTCAAAACCCAACTCAGTCATAATAGTTTTGATTTTCTTAGTAATTATTGTGATTGGATGATTTTTCCCAACAGATGCATTAGGTCCGGGAATATTCGGATCAAACGTTTCTGAAAATTTCGTTTGGTCAATTGTTTTACCAGTATATGATACAGAGATTTGCTTTGTAATTTTTTTAACCAGAAGATGACGTTCAAAAAGTTCTTCCATCAATTCTGGCTCAGATGTATTGTTATTAGATAATAAAGAATCAACAGAGCTAACAAGTTTTTTTGTAATCTTGTCAACTTCTTCGGGAGATTTTATAGGGGTTAATTTCCCATCTTCGATAGTTACAAACCCCTTTACCTTAGCCCACCGTATACCTATTGATTTTTCTATTGGTGAAAGAGAGGAAATCGTTGCTCTAGATAATGACTTTCGAAAAACTGAAACTTCAGGAAATTCATTTTTACAATATTCCAAAAGTTCTTCTGTTGGCGACCCTGTTGGTGTTTCTTTAATCTCAACCGTAACATAACCTTCTGCTTTGAGAGATTCTATAATCCTCCTAATACTATCTTCATTTAATGATGAAACTTTTGCAAGTTCCTCTAGAGTCATCTTCTTTTTAGTTAGTAAGTCTAGAATAATATCCGAGCCTTTGTACATTATTCATCGTTCCTCCTCTTGGACATTACTATGTAAGTGTATGATCCGACTAGGATCACAAGTAGAATTATCAAAGCACCGCCATGGGGGCTTTTGACAGTATCGATGAGACCGCGTAGTATATTGCCAAAAAAATCTGAAACTTCCTTATCTATACTATCCTCAACATCAAAAATAAGTGAAAATTTCACTAGAACTATATCAGTCCAAGAAAGTGTTTCAACAGATGATGGAAGAGAAATTGCTGAATTGGTTGGTTGGGGATTTGTATCGAATATCATACTATCACGTGGCATGTTTATGGATAAATAAACATTTTTATCAAGGATTATGTTTTCTTCCGGAGTAGTAGTGAATGAAAGTGCAGTAGGATTTATTGTATACCTAGTTGTTCTTGGTTTGTATTTATCAACAGTAAACAACCCCGTATATAATATTGTTTGGTTTGAACTTGCCGATGGATATGCAAGATAATCAAGAATCAATTCTCCGTGACATGTTTTTTGTATTGGGTTGCATTGTGTACGTGGCTGTGGACTTACACGAAGATCTCTAATATCACCTACAGACGGGTTGACATGGAACTTTACATCCTTAAGACCAATATTTGCGGACCAAAACGAGAGCTGATCACTTGCAATGCCACTATCATAAACAGAATTGGAGTAATCAGTATATATGATGAATTTTATGCTTTCATGTACTTTGGCACTTCCATCGCTCTGAATATCACTAATAGTAACATCCACCCTCTCGATTGCAAATTCTGCATAAAGAAGTGGTATTAACAATAGAAGGAAAAGCACTTTTCTCATGAAATTTATCTCTCGGATAATCTATATAAATATGCGTAGAAGAAAGCAAACTGGCTTATATGCCAGGACTATTGAGTTTGGAAGTAGCAAGCAATAAAAACAAAACCGGCAAAATACTAATATGGATTTTACTATTTCTACATTAGGAAGCCATTCAGCATTGGATGTTTCTGAAGGCGCAAAAAAAGAAGGATTCAAAACCTTAGTTGTTGCACAAAAAGGACGTGAAAAAACATATCTCGGACCATATAAAACAAGAAAGCATGGAAAAAAAGAAATAGGAGTAGTTGATGAACTTCTTCTTCTGGATAAATTCAAGGATATACTAAAACCTGCAAACTTGGAGTTTATGAAAAAAAGAAATTGTATTTTTGTCCCGAATAGGTCATTTGCAGTTTATGTTGGGTATGATGGGATAGAGAAAGAATTTGACATACCTGTTTTTGGTAATAAATATTTACTTAGAGCAGAAGAAAGAGATGCGCCAAAAAATCAGTATCACTTAATGGAAAAATCAGGCGTACGAACACCTACGCAGTTTAACTCACCAAAAGATATCAACAAACTATCCATTGTCAAAGTAAGCGAAGCAAAGAGAACTTATGAACGGGCTTTCTTTCTTGCTAGTAACTATGACGAATATGTTGAACGAAGCGAAGCACTGATCAAGAGTGGTAAAACAACTAGAGAACAACTGAAAGCGGCAAAAATTGAAGAGTATATAGTAGGTGCACAATTCAATTTGAATTTTTTCTATTCACCGATTTATGAAGAACTCGAACTTTTAGGTGTTGATACAAGAAGGCAAACAAATTTAGATGGTTATCTTAGAATGCCTGCCGATGCACAGCTTGATCTTTTGAAAATGCGCCAGCCATCAACAATTGAGGTCGGACATATTGCCTGTACTTTGCGTGAATCCCTTTTAGAACAGGTATATGAGATTGGGGAACGGTTTGTTCATGGTGTCCAAAAGGAGTACAAAAATGGATTGATAGGTCCGTTTGCTCTTCAGGGAGCGTTTGTTGAGGAAGACGGAGAGAAATTCATTTGTTTTGATGTTTCACTAAGAATGCCAGGTTCGCCAGGAACAAGGTTTACACCGTATTCTGAGTATCTACACCGCGAAAGCATAAGTTTTGGTAGACGAATAGCTATGGAAATTAAAGAAGCAAAACAAAAAGGAAAAATGGACCTTATTACCACTTAATAAAGTTCATCCGTATTGCCCAATAAAAAAGGACTGAGCATTCTGTGAGCTTTCCTTGGTTTATCAACATTAATAGCAAATACCCCATCAGATCGATCGGATGAAAGCATAGAAAGCCCAGTTACTGTAATATCTTCCACTTCTAGCATTTCAGTTAATTTTTCCATAGAGTTGTTTGAGACTTTTACAACAATTGCGTCTGGAGCAGTAAGACTAAAACCATTTAATGAGAGGATCTCTGATGCTTTTTTAGGATCTTTTACTTCGATAGATATCACGGCCTTCCCACCGATTACATCAACAAATAATCCATCAATATTCACATTGGATTTGCCAAGAATATAAGAGATATCAGCTAACAAACCAACCTTATCATCTGAAACTACAGTTACGGATTTCATAATTTATCACCTACAATAGATTAACCAAATCAGTGCCGATCAGATCAATCTCTTTGAATGTTTTATAATTATCAGTGTGCCCAGATTTGAATGCGCGTACCTTTGCTCTGGCCATTGATTTTACAATATGCAGCTTTTCTGGTATTGTTAGTTCTATACTTTCTGTACCTAGCAAAGAACGCAATTCGATTATACTATTCAAAACGCTTATTGAGTCATCAAGCGAGGACGCAAGTCCCATAATTTTTTTAGCTTTTATTCTGTGTTTTCGATTTTTGACAAACATAACTGTCCCCTCCACCAATTAATTATATAAATAAGGATATATTAATATATATCGGAGAATTTTATGTAAAAAATATTACATTATGATTGGATTTTATGTAAAAAAACCCACGTTTTTGTTACAAACTGTGCCCATACGCAGTATAAACTTAATGGAAAACAAACTAATAAATTCATGTTTTACAATAGACTATTATGCGAATTGTTATTGCTGACCAGATGGAAGAAGAAGTGGTGGAAGAAATAAGAAAACTTGGTGAGGTCGAATTTAAGCCATTTGACATAAAAAAAGCCATAGTAGATACCGATGTTTTGATAGTACGTAGTGCTACGAAGGTAACAAAAGAACTGTTAGATTGTGCAAAAAAACTGAAGATAGTTGTTAGAGCAGGGGTTGGACTTGATAATGTTGATCAAAATGCATGTATGGAAAGAAAAATTAAGGTTTTGAATACCCCAGGCGCATCAAGCAATGCAGTTGTAGAATTAGTACTTGGACTTATGCTAGCAATGCTAAGGAATGTGCAGAAAGCACATCATCAGATGAAAGAAGGCAATTGGGATAAGAAAAACTTGACTGGTACTGAAATTGCAGGAAAAACACTTGGAATTGTTGGTTATGGAAGAATAGGTTCCTTACTAGGTACAAGGGCTAATGCACTAGGTATGCATGTGATTGCATACAGCCCACCACCAAGACCGCCTGTTGAAAATTTGTATGTAAATGATCTAGATGAGTTTTTTGCCAAAGCAGACATAATCTCGCTTCATGTTCCTGCAACAAATGAAACAAAAGATATGATTAACAAAGAAAATATTGCAAAAATGAAAGAAGGTGTGTACATTATCAATACCTCAAGAGGCGAAATAGTAGATGAAGATGCACTTTATGACGGATGTAAAAGTGGAAAAATAGCTGGTGCTGCTCTTGATGTCTACAAAACAGAACCATATACTGGAAAACTACTTGAACTTGAAAATGTTTGTTTTACCCCACACCTTGGTGCAAGCACCAAAGAAGCACAAATAAGGATAGGTAAGGAACTTGTCGCGATATTGAAAACAGAGTTGAAGTAATGTTCATAGATCTCCTCGGAGGGGCAATATTAGTTACAATTGCAACAGGAATAGGTGCAATCAGTACTGTTTTCATTAGTGATCTATGCAAAATTAGATATACATTATTACTTGCATTTTCAGCTGGTGTGATGGCTTTCACGGCTGTAGAAATGATTAATCAAGCCCAGCAAATAATTGGATATATAGATGTGTTATTTGGATTTGTAATTGGATTGTTATTCATATTTATCTTCGAAAAAACATTGCCTCATGTTCACCATCACATAAAAAAAACAGAGCTGCCAACATCAAAGAAAAAAACAGCATTGATTGTTGGTACGATTGCGATTCATAATATACCTGAAGGATTTGCCATAGCAGCAGCATTTGCTGGTTCCACCCCTCTTGGTTGGTTTACTGCTTTATCTATGGCAATACAAGATGCTCCAGAAGGTGCACTGATATCCGCACCACTTATCTGTTATGGTTTAGAAAAGAAAAAAGCAGTTGGTTTTGGAATTTTATCTGGGATTGTCGAAGGTTTTGCAGCTATAATTGGGTATGTATTTTTAACCAAAATTATTGCACTAGTACCATTTGCACTTGCATTTTCAGCTGGTGCAATGATGTATGTTGTCTTCGTAGAGATAATGCCAGATGTATTTAAAGAAAAACAACGAGGAGTTGGATCTCTTGTATTTTTAGCTGGTGCAGCCATAGCATTTATTCTTGCAGGATTATTTTCTTGAATATTTTTTGAACCAGTTCAAAGTAAACTTTGCTACTTCTTTCGAAGTACCAGGTTCATCAAAAAAATGCCCAGCATTTGGAATTATCACCATACTTTTTTCGCCAGACAAGTTGATAAATGCCTGTTCATTCAAAGTAGTAATTACCTCATCATCCTCACCAACGATAAATAAAATTGGTGCTTTAACTATACTAAGATATGACATAGAAAGATCAGGTCTGCCACTTTTTGATACTATAGCAAAAATTTTGCGTAATTTAGAAGATGCGCGTATTGCTGCTGCAGTACCACTACTAACCGAGAAATAACCTATTTTCAACCCTTGTGCCATAGGTTGTTTTATCAACCATTTTGTTGCTGCCAATAATCTTGTTGAGAGAAGATCTATGTTGAGATTATTTTTATTGGATAGGTCCTCTTTATCTGTGAGTAATTCGAAAAGTAAAGTGCCAAAATTATTTTTATTTAGAACTCTTGCAATTGCATTATTCCTTGGACTTTTTACTGCGCCCCCACCACCATGAACGAATACAATGATTGCTTTTGATTTTGAAGGTATTGTCATTACACCTTCAAACTTTTTTGAAGAAATTGGAATTGTAATTTTCTTATTTACAAATTCCATTCACTCAACTTCAGCTTCAATAACATCCGGTTCAATTGATACCATTGTTGATTTTTTGGTAAATGTACTCGGCATAGTTCCACGAGGGAACACAACTGTATCTTTATGTTTTATTGGAAATTTGAGCGCTTCTGCAAGACGAACCATTTCTATAGCTGGGATGTAATGTTTGCACACTAAAAACAAAACAGGCCCATTTGGTGTCTCCTGTTCTACAACCTCTAGCCTATGGCTTTGTCTTAACCCAGCCACAAAAACTTTTACATCAACAAAACCGCGTTTAATTATTTCATCTTTGTCAGTCATATCGCCCTACCCCACTAAAGAATAACATATCAGAACCTTTTTCTACATATACTATCTCTTCACTTTTCAAATTTCTAATAAATATACCGTCGATTATAAATGCACAATCAGCACCTACCTTTATTGAAGTTTTGCCACCTTCGCCCAATACTAATGGACTAAAGGCGCGTTTATAGGCACAAATAGGAACAACAACAATTTTCCGTTCCGTTGGTTTGAATTTCTTTCCTCCTGCTGAAAATGCATATGCAGCAGAACCAATTGAAGATGAAACAATCATACCATCTCCTTCAAATGACGTTGTTCTTCCATCAAGAGTAACATCCATTTCTACAACTCGATAGTGTGTCGCATGTACAACAACATCGTTCAACGCACAGTATGTGTTACCTTCAGACTTACAAATCAATGTCATAATTTTTTCTCTTGCCGGATTATCAATCAGGGTAAGTAGTTTTTCCCTCCAATTGTGTTTGTCAAGTTGGCAAATGTAGCTTTTATCCCCACCTACGCCAATGATTGGACCGTTAATCTGATTTTTATGAACTGCATAAAGGATTGTACCATCCCCACCAATACAAATCGTAGCTTCAGCACCATTACGAACAATAGAATGTTTTGGTGAAAGAAATGTCCTAAGTTCTCGGGCAACTTTTTTTGCCCATGTTTTCTTAGGATTTGCGATTATCTTTATTTTCATAGGAATGAAGATGAAGGAAAAGAAAAATAAAGCCTGCTTTATCCTAACTTAGCTTTGAATTGAGTAATTTCGTTCAGATAGAATGCAAGACTTTGCCATTCTCCACCAACCATTTTGTAAAAATCATCATCAGTGATTATTAAAATTATATCGTGTGTACTTTTACCACAATCCTCTCCGCCGCACAAGAAATAATCGTTGCTGATGGTGCCTTTGTATTCGCCATCTTGTGGTTCAAATGTAGCAGCCCCATTAAGTTTGTAGAGATCTGCTTTTGTTTCAATTTTTTCTTTTGATAATGCCACTATACAATGACCACGTAATTCCTCATCAGTGTAGGATGTTACATAACAAAAAACAACTGGATAACGATCGCTAAGGGAACCAAAATAAACTGGCTGTGCATTCTTAAAGAACCACGAACTACTAGAACCTTCATAGACCATAAAGTTATTATCTCCTTTTGTCCACCCCATAACTTGCAAATCAGGATCGGATAATTTAAGATCATTCAAAACTGCCTTAAGAAAAAGTGAATAATCTTCGCAATCTCCACCACCCCTAGAGATCATTTCATCTATTGAATAGAGTTTGTCTGGGGATTCTTCTTCATAAAAAAAATCCAATCGTTTCTCCATGAAAAATTCTATACAGGGAAGATTAAGAGTATCTGAATGCACACATTTATCATAAACATAATCTGAAAAAAACTCGGTTGATGGACCAAGATGGGAATTCGAGTTGAACCATTGGATTGATTCATTGATAGAGAATGCAATATCGTCAATTTCAGATTTAATAATACTAAACTCTGATTGTGCTTCCTCAAGTGATAACGAAGTGTTTGACAATTCGGATTTTGTGAGATTGAGTTGTTGTTGAGTATAAGTTAGAAGATTGGTTGTTTGGTCTATCTTTAGTTTATCGGCCTCGATTTGTGAATTTAATTCGATGATCTCCTGGTCTTTCTGGTTTACAGTATCGTTTATATCAATTATTTGGGCAGCTAAGATGGATTTTTCACTTTCAAAATCTGATTTTTGACTTGTTAGTTCATCACGAATAGTAGCTATGCTGTATAGAAAAAAGATGTTGATTACCAAAAGAAAAAGAATGGCGAATACAAGAACAACTATAATTTTCTTCATAAAGAAGATTAGTAATGTGTATTTAAATTTCTATATCCAGATGAAAAGAAAAATAGAAAAGAAAAAAAATTAACCTAAAACTTCAAGGTCCAATAGAACGACGAATCGTTCTATGGTCCTCAAGTTTTTAACCTAAAACTTCAAGGTCAGAAGAGTATGTTGGCATAACAGATTCTTCTTCAATCATCGATGAGCCTGCAACTGACGCACCTTTTACACCAGTTACGATGGCAACAATTTCTAATTTGCCTTCGTAATTCTGCATAATTCTAGCGCCCCATTTGACATTTGCTTCGGCATCCATCTTTTCGGTTACCCATTCACCAGCTTTGATAGCATCTCCCAATGTGAGGTCACTACCACCAGTAATGTGAATAAGTGCACCTTTCGCACCTTCGAAGTCAACATCCAACAGTCGGTTCTTTATAACACCCTCTGCGGCTGCTTTGACTTTGTCATTTCCTTTACCTTCACCAACTGCAATGAATCCAACTCCTCCGCCTTCCATGATTGCACGGACATCTGCGAAGTCGATATTAATCAAAGATGGTTGTGTGATGGTCCATACAAGACCGCTAATTGCCCTTGAAAGAATCTCATCAGCAACAGCAAATGCTTCTGCCATTGGCAAATTTGGAACTAACTGAACCAATCTATTATTATCAAGAATAATAACTGAGTCACAGCTCTTTTTCAAGAGTTTAATACCATCTTCTGCTCTTTTTTTTCTTGCTCTTTCCAAAGCAAATGGATAGGTAACCATGGCAACTACGATTGCTCCTTGCTCTTTTGCAATTTGTGCAATAATTGGAGCTGCACCACCGCCAGTACCACCACCCATACCTGCACAAACAAATACAAGATGAGCGCCTTCAAGTTCTCTTTCAACAAGTGGCCTGTCAACTTCACACGACTTTGCACCTATGTCAGGATAACCACCAGCACCCAAACCTTTGGTAACTGATTTACCTATTAAGACCTTCTTTGCTCTTTCATGAACAATGTTAAGGTGTTGTTTGTCAGTGTTAACTGCAACCAACTCGGTACCTTTAACTCCGGACTTTATAAGTCTGTTAATGGTGTTATTACCAGCACCACCCACACCGACAGTAACGATTTTAATGCACTCTGAACTCAATGCATCAGAGGACTGTTTGTCAGCTTGCGGCGTATTTTCTCCAACAACCGATCTTACCAAATCTTCCATAGTTTCACCTTTTTATCATTTTGGTCGCTTTCTCCCAGTTTCTCATTTTTTCGCAATGCGAAAAAATTAACGAAACAATTACGAGAGTAAGTAATGGCACCTTCGATGATTTAAATACTTGATGTTTTACGACGAAAAAATGAGGACATAAAATGACTAAAAAAAGAACAAATGGCACATTCTCGAGGGAAAAGTATAAATACATTGACTAAATGTATTTACCATGTGCGGTACAATTGTAGCACATGCGATCTACAATGGACGTATTTCTTTAATGAAAATGGGTTTGGCCCATTTTTTGAGGGGATGAAACGTCCATTTGTTGGAATGAACGGCTAACGCGGCTCTGCTGCTTTCAGGTGAAAAAAATGGTGAAAGTAATAACGATAATGGATGATGTATATGCGGAACTCTACCAGTTAAAGAAATCTAAGGCAATGAGCTTTAGTGAGATTTTACGGTTTTTGTTAAAAGAAAAGAGAGAAGGTAGTAATATTATTAGTCTTGCTGGAAGTATTGATGAAATGGACATTAATCACCGTGAGGTAGATAGGATAAAACGAGATCAAGCATATAACAGATGATGAGGGATTTAAATGGAAAAAATATGCTTAGACTTTGAAGCTGCATTAGACTTTCTCCGAGGCGAACCGGCAATTATTGATAAGATGAGGTATTATGCGGATCATGAAGAAATTTGTATAACAAGTTTAACAATGATGCATCTTCTCGAAGTAATTAATAAACCAGAAGTGGTTTCATCTTTTTCGGCTAATGTTACAGTTTTACCATTTGACAAAAAAGCTGCACAAATTGCATCAAAACTTTTGAATGATATGAAGGATCGCAGCGACGGATTTAGAATGACGGACAGTATTTTGACAGCAGCTATATGTATGGCAAACAATGCATTTTTATTTACAAGATCAACAGGATCAACAGGAAAATTTGATGGAATAAAAGGATTAAGAAAAGTTTAGTATAAAGGGATATTATGACGCTCAAAGCATTGGTAGTAACTGGTTATGGGATAAACTGCGAAAATGAGAGCAAATTTTGTATTGAAAAAAGCGGTGGGGTAGCCGAAATAGTCCATGTGAATAAAATTCTTGAAACACCAAAGATACTCGAAGATTATAATATGTTTTTTATCCCAGGTGGTTTTGCATTTGGAGATGATCTTGGCTCTGGGAAGGTCTTTGGAAATAAAATGAAATTTAAAATAAAAGATCAATTGGAGGGATTTGTAAAAGCAGGTAAATTAGTTTGCGGTATTTGTAATGGTTTTCAAGCACTCGTAAAAATGGGATTGCTACCAACACCAGATTTCCAACAACGGGTGAGTTTGGTTGGAAATGATTCGGGTCATTTTGAAGATAGGTGGGTGATATTGAAAACCAATACTAAGTCTCCTTGTATCTACACTAAAGGGCTCGAGCATTTGCTTGTTCCAGTTCGACATGGTGAGGGTAAATTTATTCCAAAGGATGAAACAGTAATGAAAGAATTGAAAGAGAATAATCAGATTGTTTTCCAGTATGTGGATGAGAATAATAATCTTGCTGGCTATCCATATAACCCAAATGGAGCAGTGGATAATATTGCCGGGATTTGTGATAAAAGTGGAAAAATATTTGGAATGATGCCGCATCCAGAAGCTTTCAATATCCCAGAAAATTGTCCATATTGGATAAAAGGCGTAGTGAAAGAAGCTTATGGGTTAAGGATTTTCAAAAATGCTGTTGAATTCATGAAAGATTACTGATTTATTTCAATGGACCAATTAGATAGCCAAGTATTGGTACCATCAATATTGAAACTGAAATGAAAAACAACGTGTGCATAAGATCCATAAATGACTGGACTGTGAAAATAGTAAGTGAATCGTGTTTGTGCATTCTTTCAAAGAACCGTTTGAAATACCCCATTAAGACAATGAAAGGTATTGTGATCATGATTACAATGTAAAATGAAGTTATCCCAGGTGTTTTGAGAAACGCAAGAACATTATCCGTGTTATTGAGAGGGAACAGATATAGAATACCAATTAATCCCCAAAATAAAAAGAAAAAATCGGGTATCCTACTATTTTCTGGGTATAAGTCTTTTGTATATTCCTCATCCATGATTTTGAGTGTACGTGGAAGTTCCCAAATTATAAAACATATAATTAGAATGGCTGACGATGAGGTAAATAACGATGGTTTAAGGATTGAAAAAAAATCTCCTAATAGATTTAATGGCATGAACCTATTTTACAATCAAAATTTAAAAATTAGCACGAACAAAATTGCCGAAGTCATAATGGACAATAGTCGAAATGAATATAAATAGTTTAGCTGATAGTTGCATTAGATATTAGATTTTTTTTAGTTTTATGGTGATGTAAATAGAAAAAATAAAAATGGAAATCTTTGCGAACAAGTTCGCATCTTTCCATTTTGAGGAGATTAATTGGAAAAAATAAAAATGGAAATTAACGTGAACTGCGTTCACTACTTTCCATTTTGAGGAGATTAATTGGAAAAAATAAAAATGGAAATAGCAGGCGAAATTTCACTATCAGAAGACCCAGGAGCAACCATGAGGAAATGGCGTGAAATATTCAACATCTCACAGGTTGAACTTGCAAAACATCTTGATATTACAGTATCAACTATCAGTGATTACGAAGGAAACAGAAGAAAATCACCAGGAACAGGAGTAGTAAAACGTTTCGTCAATGCACTTTTTGATATAGATAGAATAAAAGGCGGTGGAATTGCTCAGAAGTTTAGAGAAAAAGAAAAACCAGTGAGTGAATATTTCGAAGTCCACGAGTTTGCAAGATCGATTTTACTTAAGGATTTTGTAAAATTAATTGATGGTAGGGTTTTGACTAACGGAGATCTTGTTGAAACTAAGAAAATTTATGGGTATACGTTGATTGATAGTATAAAGGTCATCTTGGATATGCCATTTTCATATTTTCAGAATTTGTATGGAAATGTGAATGAGAGAGTGTTCATTTTCACAGGTGTTAGTACTGGTAGGAGCCCATTTGTAGTCATAAGAGTAAGCTCTTCAAAACCATCGGCAGTTGTTTTGCACAATTTAGATTCTGGTAAAGTAGACAAACTTGCAATAAAAATATCAGAACGTGAACGCATCCCCATGATTGCAACGAATATGACAATAGAAAAGATGAAAGATGCATTAAATAGAATTTAATGTTCATTTTGTTTTTGTTAAATTTAAAAATAGTTCTAAATACAGGTTTCCTATGCCAGAGAAAAAAACCAAGTTTATTGTGATTGCCGGATCGATTATGTCCGGATTAGGAAAGGGAATAGTAACTTCTTCTATAGCTAAATTACTTGAAGCACGGGGATACAAAGTAGTGCCAATAAAATTTGACGGCTACTTGAATGTTGATTGTGGAACAATGAATCCATTTAGGCATGGCGAAGTTTTTGTTCTTGATGATGGGACAGAAGTTGATATGGATTTTGGAACATACGAAAGATTTCTCAATAAGTCGCTACCTGGAATGTGTTCCATTACAGGAGGGAAATTATTCCAAAGGATTATTGAAAAGGAGCGAAGAGGCGAGTATCTTGGACGCGACGTACAATTTGTTCCACATTTGACTGATGAGATAAAAAAATGGGTGCAGAATGTTGGAAAGGAGAATGCTGCAGATATAGTACTTGTTGAGGTAGGCGGAACGATTGGAGATATGGAGAATAGTTATTTCATAGAGGCCATGAGGCAACTTAATTTTGAAAGAGATAATATGATATTTATACAACTTACTTATGTCCCAAGTTTGAGTCCAAATGAACCAAAAACGAAACCAACACAACAAGCAACACGACTCCTACAAAGTTTGGGGATTCAACCAAACATGATAATCACACGTGAACAGGAAAAACTTACTGAAGAATCACGGAAAAAAATAAGCCTCTACTGTAATGTACCTGAAGAAAGTGTTTTTGATGATCCTCTTGTAAGTACTGTTTATGAACTTCCATTAGTTCTTGAAAAACAAAATTTCTACAAACAACTTGCAAAACAACTCGATCTTGATCCAACTAAGGAACCAGATTTGAAAGAATGGCATAAAAAAGTGGAGCACATTATAGAACCAAAAGGCAGACCATTGAAGGTCGCTATTATTGGAAAATATACTGCAGTTAAGGATGCTTATGTTAGTGTCAAGGAAGCATTAGTTCATGGAGCGGCAGCAGTAAATTATGGACTGGAAATAAGTTGGTTAGAAGCAAGTGATCTTGAAAAAACCGAGGATATAGCATCAGTTCTGAAAAAATACGATGGAATATTAGTACCAGGTGGATTTGGAAGTAGAGGTATTGAAGGAAAAATAAAAGCCATAAAATATGCACGGGAAAATAAAGTGCCCTATATTGGTTTGTGTCTTGGCCTTCAATTGATGGTAGTTGAATATGCACGAAATGTCTGTGGAATGAATGGTGCTAATTCAACTGAATTTGACAAAAAAACAAGATATCCAGTCATTGATATGCTACCAGAGCAACAACAAATTTCAAGAATGGGAGGGACCATGAGACTTGGAGCATATGAATGTGCAATAACCAAGGGAACTGTTGCTTATAATGCGTATAAAAAAGATAAGATTGATGAGAGACATAGACATAGGTACGAAGTAAATCCAGAATATGTAAAACAACTTACAGAAAATGGACTAATTATTTCAGCAGTTCATCAAAAAAATAATATTGTAGAAATAACAGAATGGAAAGATAGTTTTGGAGTTGCAACACAGGCGCACATCGAACTAAAAAGTAGGCTTGAAGAACCTGCACCAATTTTTGTTGAATTTATGAAGGCAATAAAAGAAAAAGTAGGAAATAAACTTATCTGAGCAATCCGGCTTCTTTATTTTGTTGTGGTTTTGATGATTGTAATTGCCTATCAAATGATGACAAAGCAGCAGCCATCTCTGGTTTGGATAGTTTTGTTCCACTAGGATTCGCAAGAACAGATTGTTGAAGCGCACGTCTGATGATCTCGACCTCTTGTGGGATAAGAGATAATAAACTAGCTTCCTTTTGTCCTCCAAACTCAGTCAACCTGAAAATTTTTACGGATGAATCATCAAAACTCGCTCTACTCCCACCAGAGACATTATTGAATTGGATTTTGTATTGTTGAATCATTTGTGTTCATAAAATATGTTCCGCCTGGCCGCATTTTATTATCAGTCATAATATCACACAATATAAGTAAACCAAAAATAAGAAAAATACATGTGCGATAACACTATATGACGTTTCTAATTGAATTTAAAGATTTTTTAATGGAATATAAAGTGGCCGGGCTTGCAATTGCATTCATAATGGGAGCTGCTGCAACAACCCTTGTCAAAGCACTTGTAGACTATATAATAATGCCAATTGTAGCAGTTTTGACACCAGGAATAAAATATGAAGAGATAGTGATTACACTAACTGAACAAAGCAGTATACAATTAGGACTTTTTATCGGTGCCGTAGTTAATTTTGTGATAATAGCAGGTGTGGTTTTCTTAATAGTAAAAATTGTTCTTAGGGAAGAAAAAGTAACTAAGAAATGAGTACATACCCGCCACTAGTGATTTAAATATATGTGATAATTAATAGTATTGGGTGGGTATATGACAAATCCGATTCAAGCTATTAGATTAGCACATGCTTACAAAACAGCAGTACGCGACTGTAAGGAATTCAGACGTATTATTGAACCAGAACCAGTTATGAGAAGTACTACAAGTGTAGATGCTTTTGACGAAGCAGGACGCAGAACTATTAGAAGAACATATTGGACTTTTATACGCATGCTTTCGGCTCTCCTGCCAAAGGATGGTGGAGGGTTTGTAGCTGACTTTGGTTGTGGTCCGGCTAATTTAGATATTATGTTATCACGAACAATGGGAAATTTAGATATCACGGCAATAGAACTAGGACCAGAAATGATTGCAAAAGCACGAAAAAACATTGTAGATGCACATAGAGACAGTATGATAACTATCGTTCATGGTGATGCTACAATTGTAAAGTTATCTACAGCAAACAAAAATGCAGCGAGTATTTCATTATTTTTAGCACACCACCTTCAGGATCCAGAAGCATTGAGAAGATTACTTATGAATATGCTATGGCATGTTTCACCAAGCGGTGCAGTTTTGCTTGTTGATTTTGTACGACCACCAACAAGAGAACTTGCAGAGCGTATTGTAAAATTAAGCCCAACTGGAATACCAGCAAATGATGAAGATTTTATGCATTCACTTTTGGCTGGGTTTTCTCAACAAGAATGGAAAGAAGCAGTGCAAGATGTTAACCGTGAAGGTTTAGGAAGACCACTTAGTACAATCACAGTACCAGTATCAGTATTTCCGCCTTCAATACCTGCCTTAACAGCAGTATACCTGGAAGGAGAAGGAGCAAGAAGAATTCCTTTGAGAAAGGATCATCTTCCACACTATGGAGATGCAACTTTTAGTGATAAAATGCTCATGGGAATTATTGAGAGTGGATTTAGAAGGGGAGGATTTGAGTATTTATAAAATAAAAAAAGATTTGGGCCCGCGCGGAATCGGACCGCGTATCTCCTGCATTGCAACTTTTGGAAAAAGTCGTACTTGAACGATGAATCGTTCAAGACGCAAATTGTTCGAGAGATCGAACAATTATGTGCATCAAAACTCTCTTTCCAAATGTTTTTGATCGGCCATTTACAGACCGTTTTGGTTTCACCCCTCTATAAAAACGATTTTTCGTTTTTATGGGCACAATGTCGTATCACGACATTGTTGTTTTCTAAACGGTGAAAATGTCAAGCAGGCGTCTTACCATTGTCGTTTAACCAAAAAGTTTTTGGCCGACTTTTTTCCAAAAAGTCGGAATCGACTACGAGCCCATAGTAGCAGAATGATGTTCCAATAGATTTTATATAATATCTTTTAGTCAGAAGAGATGAGTACGTTCCCATACAGGTTGTTTTATTTGAGAGGATAGTGCCTGTTTTGCCAGATTTCTTACTGTATAAGAAGGATCATGTTCTGAGATATAATCTAATGATAATCTTGCCAGGTGATTTCCTGAACTCTGGACATGGTGCTTAAGTTCTTTTATTGCTTCCTTCCTTTCCATAACACTTTTACTAGAAAGTTTTTTTATCAAAAATGCAATTGTATCATTCATAAGATCACTTTATGAGAATCTTTGGTAAAGTTTCAGCATTGTAGCCGATATGAGTTTACCCATAGACAATTGTTCTGATTCTGGGAGAGTTCCGACTGGAAGGTTTCCAGAAACAAATTCTCTTAATGTAACTAATTCTTCATGGTCAAGATCTGCCAATAATTGAAATGGTTCTTCGATTTGCCTCAGTAGAACACCAACTTGGCGAAGACGATGTGAGTGTATTTGATATAAATAATCAGTTAGCCATGATTTTGAGTCTTCCATCCAAGGAACACGTAAAAACTTAGATGTGAAAGAAAATTCACCGGAAATAACCTTGTTTCCATCAGCAAAAAGATATCTCGAGAATCTAAGTGGTGAACCTCTTGTACCTTCCATAAGCCATGCTGGTGGTGAATCTATTGGACCCGACCTTGTACGAAGACCATTAAATATTCCAGATTGTTCGAGTTTTCTGGTTGCAACTGATGCGATTTTATCCAATTCAATAAGCTCGTCTTCACTTCTGGGCTTGATAGAACAAACAATTTCATTAAGTTCTTTTAATTGAGCAAAATTAAGAGTTTGTAATACATCAGCAGATGCACCGATATATGCATATAGCGGATTTTCACTATTCTGTTCTTGAGTCCCTCCAGGTGTAACAATATTCAATCTAAATCCATCTATCGAAATACCAGCTTGCGTAATTTGTACAAGAACATTCAATGCTTTTCTTTGTTCTTCTATTTGTTTTATTTTTACTAATGCAACTGCACCTATTGCTTCAAGTTCTTGTTCTTCATCTGCTGATACTGTGTTACGACCTGCCCAAATCATACGACTTAGTATATTTAATTCTTGAATGCTCAATTGCCATAACTCTTCAACATCTGCACCTCTATGTGCTTCTAAATCTGGCTGTGATTCAACTGGTACTGAAGATAGCCTTGAACCTGGGATTTTAATACCCACCATAGCTAATGTGGATATTCTTTCAGCAGGATCATCTGAAACTGTGGAGTTTGGTTCATGATAATTTGAAAGCATTTCTGCTCCTGCTTCTTGAAGCATTGGCCCAAGATAGGATAATCCGCGTTGATAAAATGCAAGTAATTGGAGTGCAGCTGAATATTGTCCATCACCTACTTCAGATAATTTGTTCCTACACTCAATTATAGCGTGAAGTAAATTTCCTTGTGGTGCCAAATCTGGATATGTTCTTGAAATATCCTGGGCAAGCCTAAAGAAATGTTCTGGTAAATCAGTTGAATATACAAGTAGTTGGAGTGTTTTTTTAACTACGGATTGGTCTTCATCAAAAAGCATTCTTTGGAAAAATTCAAATTTCTTTGGTGACTTGGATTGTAAAAGCTCTTGACTAATTGAATCAAAATGTTTTCTTAGAAGAGACCATGGATGTTCCTCAAATGGCACTTCATTTTTTATTGGTTCATTAAGCCACATATCAACAGTGCATTGTTTTGAAACAGTATCATTAGCTAATAGAATCGGCTCCCAAAAACCAATATAACCATAACCAAGATTCCAAAGTGCTTTAAGACAGGCTTCTTTGGCAGCAACGTGTTCAGGATTGGTATGATCGTAAAATGAATCTGCTTCAAAAAGATCTTTTATTGATGTGATGGCAGGAATGTGTGGCCCATTACATATATCACCTTGTTCATCTTTTGGAAGTAATTCTGTAGCCTCAGTAAAAAAATTCGCCAGCGTAGTTAGTTTTCTTGTTGCTTCTGGTGAATCAAATGGATAAGAACGGATGGACTTGAGGTCATGTGCCAGTTCTAACATAACTTTTTCTTTACCAACAGGTGTAAGACCAGAAAAAAGACGCATTCCTTCTCTAAAAACTTCTTGGCCCTCTTGGCCTGGGTGGGTAGTTGGATAGCGCAGCATATCTTCTAACCTTGAGATTGCTCGGCTTTCTTTTAGATAGCTACCAAAACCACCACATGCTTTTACATGTTCTCTCATGGTCGGTGGCCTTATTTGCTGCTGGGCAGTAATCAATATCACCAAATTTATTATGGTTAAAAGTGTTTATAAATGTGTGTGTTTATGGTAAATCAGGGAGTATATATGGATGAGAAAGGAATTTGAATACTAGGGACCAAAAGTAGTAACCATCACAACTTCTAGGTGTTTTAGATGAAATTCAAACGCTCACCAATAATATGTATTTTAGGCCATGTAGACCACGGCAAAACAACTCTCCTTGATTCGGTTCGCGGTACTGTAGTTGCAAAAAAAGAAGCAGGCGGAATAACGCAGATGATAGGAGCTAGTTATGTATCAAAAGAGGACATAGACAAAATTGCAACTGATCTGGCACAAAAGATGAAGGTGAATTTAACAATACCAGGTCTTTTGTTTATAGATACACCAGGTCACGAGGCATTTACAAACTTAAGAGATAGAGGGGGGAGTTTAGCTGATTTAGTGATTCTAGTTATTGATGTAAATAGTGGATTTCAACCTCAAACAATTGAAAGTATAAAAATACTTAAACAATACAAAACACCATTTGTTATTGCAGCAAATAAGATTGATGCCATAAATGGTTGGAAAACAGTAAAAACAACATCATTTCTCGAAGCTTTAGCAAGGCAACCAGAACATATCCAAACAAGATTGGACGAAAAATTATACGATATTATGGGGAAAATTTCAGAATATGGTTTTGATAGTGACAGATTTGACAGAATAAATGATTTTACAAAACACATTGCCATTCTTCCGATAAGCGCTAAAACAAAAGAAGGATTAAGCGAACTTCTTGTTCTTATAGGTGGATTAAGCCAAAAATTCCTTGGTGATGAACTCCTTATAGATGAGAATGGAAGAGGAAAGGGAAGTATAATTGAAGTTAAGGAAGAGAAAGGGCTTGGAACGACAATAGATGTTATTATTTATGAGGGGATATTAAGAAAAAACGACGACATTATTTTTATGAGTTCAAATGGAATCGCACGAACCAAAGTGCGTGGATTGCTTGAACCTAATTTGGGCGGTAAAGACAAATTTGTTTTTGTTGATGATGTCGTAGCTGCGGCAGGGGTAAAAATTTATGCATCTGATTTAGAAGGAGCAATACCGGGTTCACCAATAGAAGTTGTTGAGGATTTTGAGAGAGATAAAAAAGCAATAGAAGCACAGTTCAAAAGTGTAATTTTTCAAAAAACTGGGGAAGATGGCGTAATATTAAGGGCTGATAGCCTTGGATCCGTTGAAGCACTCCTAAGATTACTCAGAGACGTTGGGATAAATGTGCGTGATGCCGCAGTTGGAAATATAACTAGGAAGGATGTGCTTGCCGCATCAGCAGTTGCACTGAATGAACCTTTTCTCGGTGTTGTCCTAGGTTTTAATGTCAAAATACTTGATGAGGCAAACGAAGAAGCACAAAACAGCAAAATAAAAATAATTTATAGCAATATTATTTATCGATTGATAGATCAATATACTGAATGGGTAAAGAATGAAAAGGATGAGATAAAGAAATATGCACTTGAAAAAGTAGTTTGGCCAGGTAAGATTAAGGTTTTGGATGGCTACATTTTCCGTGCATCAAAACCAGCTATTTTTGGTGTTGAAGTTCTGGCAGGAAGAGTAAAGAAAAATTACCGGGTTATGAATAAAAATGGTGACTTAGTTGGTGAAATTAGGGAGATACAAAAGGAAAAAGAAAAAGTTGACGAGGCCGGAGTTGGAGATCAACTTGCTATATCATGTGATGGGATAACCATTGGAAAAAATGTATTTGCAGGAGAAATACTTTATAGTTATATGAACGAAGATGAAATAAAAAAATGGGATGCACAAATTTCAATGTTAAATGACCATGAAAAAGTTCTTTTTGAAGAGATTAAGAAAATGTTGAGAAGATATTTCTAAACGTATATTTTTATTTATTACCACATAGTATAGGTATGTGGAACGAATAATTTTACCAAGAGAAGATGTGTTGCAACTAACTAGAGTTAGATCTACAAAACAACAACTTCAGTTAAGACTTATGAATCCAGAGGGATTGATAGTAAAAGGAGAAAATAGATGGGGAAATGACAGAGGAGAGTTGTTTGTCTCTTTTGTTCATGAACAACGAGGAACAACCAGCGTCGTAGTCGCTTGTGCAATAAGCGAAGATGAGATAGTTGTAAGATTACACATAATTGCGCAGATAAGATTAGGAAGAAAATGTGCAAAAATTACACGCATTACAAATGGAGCTCCGGGATTCTATGATGCACCTCATCCCAAAACAACAGGACGTGGTTTTTTTGGTGTAGTATTATCTGAAACTGTTGCATTGGCGCTAGATAGGAATATTTCCGTAGTTAAGATCATGCCTGATGATAAAAGACTTAGGGATTATTATGCGAGATATGGATTTGGAGAATCGCAAAAAGGACAGCAATTACTGCCGATAAGGGATTTTTGTTTTGGACGTACACACGAGTCTTCTAGTTATAGCTAAATAACTTTCCACATAAACAATAAATATGATTATTGGATTAACTGGTGAGAATTGCGCTGGAAAAAGTACTATTTGCGAGTATTTGAGAAAAAAAGGATTTTATTATCTTTCTCTTTCTGATGTAATTAGAGAGGAATTAAGTGGCGAAGGAATCGAAATCACACGTGAAACACTTATTAAAAAAGGCAATAAGATGCGAGAACAGTTCGGTCCTAGCATCTTGGCAAAGAAAATCCTTCTGAAAGCAGAAAATGACAAAAATTACGTCGTAGATTCTATAAGAAATGCTGCTGAGGTTGATGAATTAAAATCACAGCCAGGTTTCTTTTTATTTTATATTACTGCATCTCCGGATGTTCGTTTCAGAAGAATGAAAGTACGAAAACGCGAGGGAGATCCAGTAACATTTGAAGCGTTTGTCAGAATAGAAGATATTGAAAAGAAAAGCGATAAGGCAACCCACCAATCCATAATGGACGCAGTAGGTAAAGCAGATAAAAAAATAACAAACGACGGAGATTTACAGCATCTTTATGATGTAGTGGATCAGACGCTTGGTGAGATATCAGAAAAATTCAGATTTGAACGTCCGAGTTGGGATGAATATTTTATGAGGATTGCTAAGGTTGTTGCATCAAGAAGCAATTGTATTAAACGAAAAGTGGCTGCTGTAATTGTCAAGGATAAACGAATTATTTCAACTGGATATAATGGGACACCACGAGGAGTAAGAAATTGTAATGAAGGTGGTTGTCCGAGATGCAATTCATTTGCCGAGAGCGGTAAAAATTTAGAAGAGTGTTATTGTTCTCATGGTGAAGAAAATGCAATTGTACAGGCATCCTATCATGGAATATCAATTAAAGGAACAATAATTTACACTACGTTTTCACCATGTTTAATCTGCACAAAAATGATTTTGAATGCTGGTATTTCAGAAGTCATTTACAATGTAGAATATCCACTTGGTGAAGCACCACTCAAATTATTGAAAGAAGCGGGGGTTATTGTGAGACAGTGTAAAATTTAATGGCTCCTGTTCAAATTATCTTTGGCAACGATGATATCACCGTCCCAGTGAGAGCGAAAGCGATGACCGGAAGAGTAGCTTTTGAGTTGCTTTTTAGTTGAATTCGGGGGAGACCCCCGAACCCCCGCACTAAGTTTCTTTTTATTTAATGGATTGGTGTCTCTTCGAACCCCCACAAAACGCGTTGGACGCATTTTCATTAAATAAAAAAACAAAAAACCTATGCTTTTATTTCTTATCACCGTATTTATACTGAGAGGAAGGGAATCAGATAGGGAGGTATTAATATGAAACTAGTTGTGCAAGATGCTCCAGCTTTGAAATCAGCAATAGATTCAATTGTTTGTTTAGTTGAAGAAGGTCAGTTTGAAGTAAAAAACGATGGACTTTACCTCAAAGCCATGGACCCATCCCAGATTTCTATGGTTTCCTTTGTAATGCCAAAAGCAGCATTTGTGGAATATCATCTTCCAGAGGAAAGAAAGCTGGGGGTTGATATTAGCCAATTATCAAGTGTTTTGGCACGAGGTAAGAAAGGTGAAAAAGCTGAACTTTCAGTCGAAGAAGGAAGACTAGTAATAAAATTCTTTGGAGATAAACATAAAAAAACATTCAAAATTCCACTAATCGAAACTGGTGATAGGGTTCAAAGAGAACCCAAAATAGAGTTTCAGAACATTGCTAAGATAAGGGCAGATGCAATAAAGGAAACATTGAAGGATGCGAAACTAATTAGTTCACATGTGAGATTACAACTCACTCCAGAACAGTTTATCGTTGATGTTAGAGGGGAAAATGGCGACGTTAGAGCTGAATTTGATAAAGGAAGTACTGAGGTTATTGAATTAAGTGCAGGGGCTGCTGCAAGGGCAACATTTCCACTGCAATATCTAGAGGATATGGTTAAAGCAACAACTGCAAGCTCTATAGTTACCATAAACCTTGAAACTGATAGGCCACTTAAACTAGAATATGAATTAGATGGAGCCAAAGTGACATACTACCTTGCGCCACGAATAGAAACCGACTAGATTGACTCCTGTGATATAAGGGGCACCTCTCGAATAACTGTAACACAGATTTAAAAATGGTTGGTGGCATAAAATATATAAACGTAGTAGCGAAGCGAGGGAGTTAGTATGAAAAAGGTTGAGTATTCGTTTGTGCATAGTTCCGATGACAGACTACACAGCCTAAGCACTGAAAAACATGATGACTACACCCTTCCGGATTTCACTAAAGAAGTACCAGTCGCTACAAAAAAGGATGAAAAACAGAATAGTATTACTCTCAGTCACAGTTGGAGACCAACAAAATCAGAAATGGTGTTGATTAAACGAATAACATTCAGAGATAGTGAAAAATTTGAAGATCTATATAGAATAGCTGCACGGGATGGTGCAGACAGTATAACATTCAAACATAA
>JBDRIM010000072.1:0-6078 GCA_043816005.1 Microcaldota archaeon | reverse complement strand
TGTTTCTCAAGAAAGGTTGAATAATTATCGTGATGCTCTTGCTGATTATCGTAGTGCAAATACTAATTTACAAAATATGGATGCACGTAATTATCCAGGAAAAACAGAGTTTGTTTCTCCAGATAAACTTCTTGATACTTTTAATACTTCCACATTACCCTCAGCCACATTAAGGTCAGGTCGTACTGTTGAAGCAGCTTCCCAACGTGCCCTAACTGATACGGCCGTTACTGTAATTGAAAAACGGGCAAAGGCCGAGATTATGAGGAATTTTGCTTCTTCCAACGAAAGTCCTTTTGTCACTGCTTTCAATCTGAATTTAGATACTAAAACCACATTGGGACTTTATGAATATTATTTTAAAACAATGCCAGGAACCATTGTCGGGAAAATCTCTTACGATGATTTTATCCTGTTATATCGTCGTTATCTTACTACTCCTCTTAAGGAGGGTGTTGGGTTTAGAGATGTATTGGTGGCAGGTAAAAACAAAGAAAGATTTGACAGATTAAGATTAGCACCAAATCAAAAACCCACTCTTCAACCAAAATCCGAACCAGTTGTCCAACCTGCTTCCAAATCCGGAAGTGCAAAAGATGCTGTTGATGATTATTTTGCTAATGCACCTACAAGGCCACCACCACTTTCATCTACACAAACTGTTGGTGGTGGATTACCAACCATGGTTAATGAAATCAAAAAAACACACTTGATAGGTTATCAGCATGCACAACTTGCTAAAGATGGAATTCCCGTTGGGCCGTTAAGTAGATATGATAGTCTATTTGATAATCTAAAAAGTCGTTTTAGAGAATATAATTTCGAGGATGTACTTACAATGCATAGTAAGGATTCATATTTTGTTTCCTATGCGGATTATCTAAGAAAAGCCCATGCTGATGGAATTACACCCATATCATTTGATACATTCATTGTCCAGGGATTTGTTGAAAAGTATGGTGCACGCGCCAGACAACTAGAAACTGCTTTAAGTGGTGTGCCCCGTGGCACTGATTTGCATAAAACACTGAAGTTGGAGCACTACAAAGCAAAAAGAATGCATGAGCGACTTGGTGATATTTCTGAGGACGTACAAAAATTAAATCCGCAACATGATGTTACACGTGCTAGACCACCGCCCCTCCCACCGTCCAAACATGTTGCAAAACCTGTTGAGCCCAGGACCTCACAATCTGTAGTTGAAGAACCAGTTGGATTTAAACCAGACGAAGCTAATCCTGTAGCAACACCGGCAGCAAGAAAAAAACCCACTGAGCCAACTTTCGATCCTTTAGAATCTACGTTGCGGGGTCAAGGTGATTATGCTCCGTCACCTGGAACAAGAAAACCAGAAGCTAAAATACAGCCAGGTTCTCAAGAACCAAGTTCACAAATTCCTGCAGATGTAAAACCAACTCCAACAGCAAAACAACCTAGAGATACAGTTCCACTTAAGCCAGTTCAAGAACCGGGTATTCCTACAAGTCAAGACATACCTGTTAGTCAACCTAGACAACAAACACCACCAAAACCTCAACCACAAACAACCGCACCAATAGATTATCATGCGTCAGCAAGGGGTGAAACGACAAAAGTTACCCGGCCACCTTCAGAAATGACGGGTATTCATCATAGATCTGCAGCCCACAGTCAAATTAAAGGTGAAGTAGAAGTGCCTACTCCCAAGCCAGAGCATACTGTTTCGCCAAGACAAAAAAGACCGAGTGTAGAAGTTGAAGGTATTCCTGCAACAACCCGGAGAGAGCCTGAAGTTTCCAGACGAGCTCGTGCAACAGGACCTGAGGTGGAAGTTCCAAGTTCAACTAGGAGAACAAGACCGGAACCAGAAGTTGCCGGAAGAGCAAGGGAAACCGCACAAGGAACAGCACAAGCAGATGTTATTCCAATTCAAAGACCCAGAACATCCAGGGATACAGATTGGTATCGTGTGGATCTTGGTCTTGGTTCAGCAAGGTACAATCATATTAGAAATTTAATTGGTTCTAAATTTGTTAAAGGTGCGGCTGCTGCTTCGGTTATCGGTGCGTTGGGTATTTTAACATCGTTATACTCAAATACTGTTAATGACAGAAGAATAGAAGAGTTGTATGCCTTTGCCAAAGATGATCTTGGAAGCAAAAAGGATTCACTTACTGAAAATCAAATAAGAAAACACTTTGCAGGATTAGCACACGATCCAAGAGAATTGGATGTTGGGTTAATCAAGGAAAATTATGCCAGTGCAAAAGAATTGGTGCAGAAACTATATATCGAACCTGTCAGTTTTCCAATATATGTGAATGTTGCATACTCAATAGGAACTATTGGAAAAGAAAAAACAAAATTCCTATATGATAAACTTGGCATCACTTATTTCTTAAGATATTCAAAACAAATGCTTGAGCGTATCTATTCAACTTATACCCATCCTGATCCAAAAAAAGAATTTGTTATTGGTTTTGCAGGATATGATGATGGGCTTGGATCAGTTTACACTACAGATGCGCGCGGTTTTGGGACATTCTATAAATCAGGTTTAGCTATGGAAGCATTTTTGAAGAATCACAATCTTTTGATTGTTGAACATTCTGGTGGTTCTGATTTCAAAAATAAAGTTAGAAATCTCAAAACCAAATTCGGTTCTAAAATCATTGGACGCACGCCAGCAGTTGTTCTCATGGGGCATGGTTCGATTAAAGCCGTAAAAGCAGGTTATGGGGTTAGTGCTGAAAATTATATCTATCCAGAAGATTTAGCCATATTAAAATCCCTATTTCCAGCAGATGAATCAAATCGTCGTTTGTTTATTGATGGTTGTGATACTGCAGCATCAGTTCGTGGGTTTGCACATAAGGCAGCTAAGATAACTCAGGCATATACTACTGGTGCAACTGGAGATGCAACAAAGTCCATATATAACATTGATCCTAATGGTGATATCAAAACAGCCAAATTAGCTTTTAAAGGTGCAGAACCACGCACGTTTGCTCCTGATGGCAGTGTGGTTAATGAATAAAATTAACGTATTTGATTTATAAACATTTACTTCCATATTAATTCACATGTGCGCTGCAAGACGACAAAAAATAACCGAAAGACAATTCAGTGTAACTGGTGCTCCTCAAGTTAACTCCACTCCCACATCCTCTCTTCTTGGGGGTAGACGCGAACCCGCAGTTGAAAGTCCAGCCATTCATCTTCCGTATCTTTTAAATAAAAAAATTGCAGTGATTGTTCCAGATCCTTCCCATAGCCGTCAACTTGGTGAGGTAGTTGGTAGTTTATCCAGAATCAGGGAATCGGATGATATTGCTGTAGATGTGTTTACTCTGCGTGAATGTCTTTCCTTAACTCTTAATAACTTTGATATTCTTTTACTTAATTTACCTCCTAGTTCATTTGCCAAAGGAAAACTTCCAACCAAAGTTATAATCAATTTGCTTAAGCGATTTAAAGTTCAGAATCCAAAAGGATTAGTGTTGGTACTTAATGTTCCTGATTTATCTGATTTTAATGATCTTAGATCTGTTGAAGGTGTGATTGTAAGCCGCACGTTCAAATCCTATCAAAGTGTTTTCGTACGTATTAATCTAATTCAGCAATCTCTCAACCAGAGCAAATAGTTTTTAATTCCTATCAAATATTGTTATTCCTTACTTTTATTGGGCTCTTAGTCGAATGGTAAGACGTTACCTTGACAGGCCTTTTTGACCAATGTTCTTCTAAGGGCAAAAACCCCTGGGAAAAAACCCTGAGAAATACTCTGGTTAATTTGGCTTTAAGTGGTAAAGATCACCGGTCCGATTCCGGTAGGGCCCAAAAGTCGTAAGTTTTCAGTTCTCTGTTTCCTGTTCTGTGTTTCGAGTTTTCAGTCTTGTTCCATGGATTTTGGAATGAATAGACCTGGAGATTATTTTTCGAAAATACGTTTTTTTGGTTCTATTACCAATGCTCCAACTCTGCAAGTTTCACTAAAAGCTGCGCAATAACCATAAATATTGTTTTTTAGAAGATCAACACTCACACCATATTTCGTTCCGATACTTGTTGATATATCTTGTTGAGTTACCACAGGTTCTATATTTCTTTTTTGTAATCTTTCTGCATGTTCGGTTAGTATGACTCTTTGTTTTCTAATATTTGTTTTTCTTAATGCCCGAACATAATCAAGCATCAACAATCCAAAATCGCCACATAATTTAGAAAGCATTATATCACATTTGTCAAATTGTTCCTGGCGAAAATATGTTGGGTATACCTGTTCTTTTTTGGGATTACTTGGCCAATCTTTTTTTCTGGCACTATAAACAATTTTTCCACTAATTTCCTTCTTTTCGTTGGTCGTAATCTCTCCTCGTTGTTCGAAGCTATTGTATGTAATAAGCAGTCTTATTTTTTTCAGTTTTTTACCTACTTTAACGCCGAAAGTGTATTCATATTCCCTTTTTGTTATCTCTATTTTTCCCTTTGTTGTATCTACATAAAATCTAGATAGTTTTTTTTGACTTACAGCTTCTTTTATAATGAGATTTTGTTTGACTAATGGTTGTAATTTTTCATCAATTTTCGATATCAAGTCTTGAAATCCTTCATGCCACGTTTTATTACTAAAATCAGTAAGATCGCCTATTTCTGTGTAAATATAATTGACTTCATCCACTTTGCTATTGTGCAGTATCTGAAGACCGATTTCTAATGGTGTCAAGTCAAAGCCGCTTCCAGGATAAAGAATAGTAACCTGTTTTTGATCTTTTTGCTGTGGGAGGTGCTTCTTAACATACAAATGTGCAAATTCTGTAAGTGTTCGTAAAGTTCCTCCTATTCTGCCTTTTATATATCTATCATTATCTTCAACTGATATAATTGGTTTCCATATAGTGTCTGATCCAGTATCTTGTTTTGGTAGTTGTTTTGGAGGACCCATACAACTGTATTCCCATTTCAGTATTTAATAATTATTGTTATTTGTAGTATCCTGCAGGTCGCAGAACATACTCAGCTTCGTACCATGGATCTTCTAAGTTTTTAGGATTCGATACAGTTATTGTAAATTTAGGTTTGCTCCCACGAATAGATATGCAAGTGTTTGGATCATTTCCATCGCTACATAATCTTGTATAACCATATACTTTCCTTATTTGTTTTTGTTGTTTTCTTCCTTGTGCCAATCCATCTAACTTCTCTCCAATTCCACCAATAATGCATTGTCCTGGAGGGTCAAAACAAACGGAATACATCCATTGTAATCCTTTTGGTGGTGGGTTTGTGCTTTCATTAATTAACTCTACATCCAAATCAACGTGATAACTTCCATCTTTTATGCCATGATTTATATCCAGTAATCTTGATGTTAAATGTTTCAATGGTGAATCATCTGATCTTTTTATTGATAATTTTTCTCTTTCTTTAGTTGGCCTGCATGATGGTAATGTAAAACTAAGGGTTATGCCAATCGTTGCCAAAACCATTACACGACTTATTATTGAGGTACTGCTCCAAGTTGGGATATTTTTTATTCTATCTACTCTTGCTTGGTATACTCTTCCTTGTTTTTCGCTTAAACATCCTCTTCGTAATCCTTCACCAGCCACTTCTGCAAATGGTTTTAATTTAATTAATCCTCTGAAAAACGGTCTGACTTTGTCTCCGAATCTATATGTATCCTGGATTTTTGTTTTTATAATAGCCATTTATTTTACCTAGTAAAAATGATATTTAATCATTTATCAAAGACACTTTATAAATGTTTCTAAAAGTGGAGTTGTGAGTATTATTTTCTATTCAAAATACCCCGCTGTAAAATCAACTTTGACTACAATATAATCATCTGCATTCTTTCCATTCTTCCAAATAGTTTTTCATTCCAATTTTTTCTACCCTGGATTTCCTTAAGTTTTTATTACTTCCCTTCGTTCACTCTATATGGCCAGACTCACAATGAATAAACATGAACTTAGGGCAGATCTAATATTCGTGATACTTTCTTCATTTCTTTCCACGTTGCTTGTTTTTTTGTTCGACATACACCAATCATTCCTTCCAGGTGCCAGTTGGCTTCCACCAAGTACCTACTTGTTT
>JBDRIM010000071.1:0-4798 GCA_043816005.1 Microcaldota archaeon | reverse complement strand
CAAAATATAGGGTTTGGCCAACTTATGATTTTCAAGGTTCGGTGATGGATTCCATTCTTGATATTACTCATCCAATACGTTCAAAAGAATATGAATTGAGAGACGAACTTTATGTTTATTTGCTCAAAAAGCTTGGTCTTAAAGTTCCACAAATGATTTCAATTTCAAGACTTGCGATAAAAAATGCACCAATATCCAAACGTTTACTTCGTCCTTTAGTTGAAAGTAAAAAACTTTGGGGATGGGACGATCCAAGACTACCAACCCTTGCAGGTTTAAATCGCCGTGGCATTTTACCAGCAGCAATTCGCGAATTTGTATTATCATTCGGAATTTCAAAAGTTGAAAGTGAACCTGGTTGGGAAAGTTTACTCTCAGAAAATCGCAAACTCCTAGACCCAGAATCACGCCACTATTTTTTCGTTCCAGACCCTGTAAATTTGAAAATTGAGGGTTTAGAAGAAAAAACAATTGAATTGAAAAGCCATCCAAAAAAAGATCTTGGTACAAGATCGATCAACGTAACAAAATCAATATACATCCCACAATTAGATTTTGAACAATTGAAAGAAGGAGAGATTTTTAGATTGAAGGATTTGTGCAATATCAAGCTAATAAGGATGGGAGAAGTTTTGCACGGTCATGTGGTGCATGATAAAATGGTTGATAAAAAAGTTCAATGGATCAGTGATGATAAATTAGATTGTGAGGTTTTTGTTCCTCATGATCTTCTCGATGAAAAAGGCGAATTCAATAAAGACAGTTTAACATCTGTAAAAGGTTATTGTGAATCAAACTGCGCTGAACTTAATATCGGAGATATAGTGCAATTCGAGAGGTTTGGTTTTTGTAGATTAGATAAAAAAGAAAAAAAATCATTAACATTTATTTACACTTGTTGATCCCATGCCATTCTGTCCAAAATGTAAAAAAGAAGTTGTTCAATATTCTATTTCATCAGGTGCTAATGATTCAGAAAAAGTAGTCGAGTCGATGCAATCGTGGGCCAAGAAAAATGATAAGCTTATAGTTTTCAATCCACCACCGTTCGGCACAATGAAATGTCCTGTTTGTTTTTCAGAATTATCTTAAAATCCACTGCATGTTGAATTTATAAATTTTCTTTTATTATTCAAGTGATGGCATTGACCGATTTATCGGTCACTTATAAAAATTTTTATAAGAAAAAAGGAGATGAAATTTTTATGGCAAAACCCGGATTCGATTTTAAAAAATTGCTTTTAGCTTCATTAGTCATTATTGGGATTGGTATCGTGCTTACCATCCTTTCCACAATACTAAAAGTATTGCCTGCTGTTGTCCCTGACGATCTTGATTCGACAATAAGTTTCATCAGTATGGTATTTTCACTTTTATTATATCCAATTTTCTTTTTGCTTTATTTTTGGAGTGGTGTACGTGCGTCAAAGAATTATGGTTTTGATCTAGTCGGTGCGGGTTATGTTGCTGCATTTTCCTATTTCATTGTCACAATTATAAGCATCATAGTCAATACACTCCTTGGTTTGATTGTATTAGCAAAACCAATTGGTAATTTTGCATTTGGTTCTATTGAAACAGTATTTTCATCAATCTTATTTAGTGAGGTGTCTGATTTTGGTGGGGTCGGAATTTCAGCACTATGTGGCGTTGGTATTGCCATTATAGGTGCGCTTATGAACTTTGTAATTGGTGGTGTAGGTGGCTGGTTAGTACTAAGAAGAAAGATGTAACTTCCTTTTTCAAAAATTCGTTATTTGCCGACGTGGCATTACCATCCTTTATATTATTTACGCATGAAATTAGCATGGAATAAGTTAAGCAGGTTTAGTTACCTCCTTGGCGGGAGTTGAGAACATGGCAATGACAAAAATAAGAAAACGTGACGGATCTATTGTTGATTTCAATAAAGAAAAAATAATCAATGCTATTTTCAAAGCAGCACAATCAGTTGGTGGGAGTAATCGTGCTGAAGCAGAGGAAGTGGCAAATTTAGTGTTAAAGTATATCAATGAAAAATTTACTGAAACATACACTCCGACAGTTGAAGAAATTCAAGATCTTGTTGAAAAGGCGCTTATTGAATCGGGACATGCTGCAACTGCTAAATCCTATATCATCTACAGACATAGAAAGAATATTGAGCGTGAGATGAAAAAAGTTTTAGGTGTTGAAGATGATCTTAAACTTCCACTAAACTCTATTCAGGTTCTGGAAAGAAGATATCTACTAAAAGACGAAACTGGTAAAACTATAGAAACTCCAAGTCAACTTTTTAGACGTGTTGCAAAACATCTAGCTTCAAATGAACTAAACTATGGGGCTGATGAAATAACAGCAAAAAGATACGAGGATGCATTCTATCAGATTATGACGAATTTCGAATTTTTACCAAATTCACCGACCTTAATGAATGCAGGTACTGGACTTGGTCAGCTTGCTGCTTGTTTTATTCTACCTGTGAAAGATGATATCGAGCAAATTTTTGAATCAGTTAAACACCAGGCAATCATACACAAAACTGGTGGTGGAACTGGTTTTTGTTTTTCATATATACGACCAAAAGGCGATTTCGTAAAAAGTACTGCAGGTGTTGCTTCAGGACCAATTTCTTTTATGAGTGCTTTTGACAATGCAACAAACGTCATAAAACAAGGTGGGAAAAGACGTGGGGCAAATATGGCTACTATGCATGTTTGGCATCCTGATATTGAAGAATTTATAACAATGAAACAAACTCCCGGTGTCATGGAAAATTTCAATGTAAGTGTTATGGTTGACGATAAATTTATGGAATCAGTTGGGTCAAATAATGATTATGACCTTATAAATCCAAGGAGTAATTTAGCTATAAGGCAAGTCAATGCAAGGAGCATTTTCAAACTCATTGCTTACAGTGCTTGGAAATCTGCAGAACCAGGTCTTCTTTTTATAGATGAAATAAACAGAAAGAATCCAACACCAACCGATCCAATTCATGCAACTAATCCTTGTATTTCCAAAGATGCAATTGTAACAACTAATGAAGGTCTTATCAAAATGGAAAAAGTACACAATCCACTTCATGTACTGGGAGATGATGGTGACTACCACCGCATCACTTGGCATGGAAAAACAGGTGAAAAAGATGTTTATCTTGTCACAACAAAGGCAGGTTATGAACTTAAGGCAACCGATAACCATAAGTTTATGACTGAAAATGGGTGGAAGGAAGTTAAGGAACTTACGCCAAAAGACCGTCTTGTGCTTCAGAAAGAAGGAAAGTTTGGTATCAATTCAATTGATCGTGAAATGGCATTGATGCTTGGTTGGCTTATTGGTGATGGCCATATGTCAAAAGAGACACAAGATGTCATTTTCTATTTTGGTGCTGAAGAAAAGCATGAATTGCTTCCATTATTTAAGGCATATCTAGATAGGCTTAACGGAAAAGAAGTCATGCCAATCCAAGATAAAACTGAAACACGGCTGAAATATTCATCCAAAATAGCCAAACTATTCAATAATCTTGGTGTCTGTCATCATACTGCTGCTGATAAAGAAGTTCCTACATCTGTATTTCAGTTGAACGAAAAATCTATGGCGACATTTATTTCTGCACTTTTTGCTGCTGATGGTTCAGTGCAAGGTAGCAAGGAAAAGGGAATTAGTATTGGGCTTGCTTCAAATTCCATCAAACTATTGAAACAAGTTCAAGTACTTCTCCTTCAATTCGGCATTGTATGTAAAGTTTATTTTGAAAGAAGGAAAGAACACAAGAAAATTCTCCCGGATACAAATAAAGAACCAAAAGAATACCAATGCGATGCACAGCATGAACTTGTGATTAGCAGAGCAAGTATGTTTAAGTTCATGGAAAAAATAGGTTTTGCAATTTCTGCCAAGAATAAAAAATTCGAAGAATTGAAACCAAATGAAGTGTATGCTGATGATATAGATACGAGCATAGACTCAGTAAAGCACTGTGGTGTAGAATCAGTATACGACCTGACAGAACCAGTAACACATTCATTTTCTGCCAATGGTCTTATCATTCACAACTGTGGTGAAGTTCCAATGCCTGATTATGAATCCTGCAATCTTGGCAGTATTAACTTAGTTAAATTTGTTGAATTAAATTGGAGCAAAACAAACTGGAAAAAGAAGATAAATTGGGATAGACTTAGATATGTTACTCGTGTGGCATTCCAATTTTTGGATAATGTCATAGACCTAAACAAATATCCGATTCCACAAATAAAAGATCAAACAATGAAAAATAGAAGAATTGGTTTGGGTGTGATGGGGTTCTCAAGAATGCTCTATAAAATGGGAGTTCGTTATGATTCTGAACTTGGATATGAAATTGCCGAACATATAATGAAGTTTATCCAAGACGAAGCCAGAAAAATGAGTCATGAACTCGGAAGAGCAAGAGGTCCATTCCCGAACTTCAAAAACAGTCCGCTTGCACAAGAATACGATGCAATGAGAAACGCAACCTGCACCTCAATTGCACCAACTGGCACCATTTCCATGATTTCAAATTCAAGTAGTGGAATTGAACCAGTATTCGCTCTTTCATTTTTGAAAACAGTTCGTGCAGGTCAATATTATTATTGTGATGAAATTTTCGAGCATGTTATGAAAGTTCGTGGTTTGTATAGTCAAGATTTAATGCAAAAAATTATGGAAGAAGGAACAATTCAACATATGGATGAGGTTCCCGAAGATATCAAGAACGTCTTTAGAGTGTCACATGATATATCGCCAGAATCACATGTTATTATGCAAGCAGCATTCCAAAAGAATGTTGATC
>JBDRIM010000070.1:0-7068 GCA_043816005.1 Microcaldota archaeon | reverse complement strand
TCTTTCTGATTTTGCCAGGATAAGCTCTGCATATTCAATTAATGATATCAATCTGCAACAAAAAAGTCAGGCACTCCGCAATGCAATCAATAATTCTGTGATTGCAAATTATCATCACGTACTTCATCCGAATTCTTATGGTCTTTCCTACTATTTTCAGCCATCAAAAAAATTATACCAACAATATCATGAGAGTGATTACACAAATACTACTGCATATTCACGGCCCATCTGGAAATCTTTCCTGCAGGAGTATTACCAGAGGGAAAACATTTCAGATAGTCCACCATATATAACTGATTTCAGTGTTTCTGCCAAAGCCTCACTTGCAAGACCTGTCAAATTCAGTTACCAGATGACTGGCGCAAACATTGTGAAAAACCAATGGGCCCAGTTTTATCAAGAGGGCAATACCTGGAAACTTGCAAGGCTGATAGGACAGCGGGCAGTGACAAAATTGCCTGATGGAAGCGAAGTTTATGGATATTCAGACGGGACTTCCTACGGAATCGGAAGGAGCCTTCCAGTAGAATTCGGCATAAGTGACGGTACAAAAACTGTCAAGGCAAGCATTGAACAGCGTTGGCCTGCTGAAGATGCATTTGTTGCAAACGGGATTATAAAAAAGAAAAGTGGCGAACAGTTCGAAGCGCAGATTTTCTTTTCTTCTGAAAACGGTTATGCTGTCAAGGCACTGGGTCTGGTTAGTCAGAATGGCAAGCAGTTCCTGTCACCTGTTTTGGTTGAAGATGGAGACAAGTTTGTTCCATACATTTATACGCTAAGCCAAGACAAGCTTGTGCCACAGCAGGGAACTGAGATAACATATACTAATGCGAATGGATTTGAGCTGAGCTGGAATGTGCTGGACTCAGGAATTTATCTGGTTGCGGATGTGGCTACTGATCTGGAAGGAAAAACCGGAATGGTAACCGGACAATTTAGTGTGGAAAAACAACCGCCCATAGTTGCACCAACTGAAGCCGAACTCAAAACCGACTGGAATTGCGGGGTGTTGAATAACGGGTTGAGGGTAGATAAGATACTTTCGCTTTCATTGGCAAATAATTTATGTCTGTTCCAGGATGGCACTGGTACATACAATTGCACTGTATTTTACTCCCAGGAAGGAGACCCCCATATATACCTGCACAATGTGGAAAAAAGAGAAACCTACAAGTTTGTGGTGTCCAAACGGGGTACTGGTTCTATTTGGTTGTATGAACTTGCCGGAACTGATCCTGTGATCTGTGCAGCCCGCGGCTCATCACAGCCATCTGTCAGTTTTTATAAAGAACTTTACCAGTCAGTGGGGGATGGGGCAAAAGATGTAGATGAGATTCAGACGGGTACCAGTGGATTGGCAGGCACCTGGGAAGATCAGAAAACCAACATGCAGCTAAAACTAAACAACGATATGAGTTTTGAGTGGAAAATCTCAAAAAGCACAATAAGCGGAAAATACTCTGCAGACAACGATTATATTTATCTGAATGCATTATCTCCATCTTCTTCTTATTCGACAACGTTTACCTACGTCTATGGGAAGAAAAGAATGGTTCTCTATGATTCAAATCTGGTTGAAATTTCATTGAAAAAATCAGGCACAGATATAAACGCATCCAATGAGCCGGTTCTGCAAACCAGCCAGAGTTCACAATCATCAAGTCAGCCAAGTCCGCAGGCAACAACAAGCCAGCAATCTTTGGTTGGTGTATGGGTTAACAATAATCTGCTATTGGTATTATGGTTAAAGGCAGATGGAACCTACGAGTACAGTAATGGTTACTTGTACACACTGGGTGTATATTCGGTGAGTGGAAACAAGTTAATTTTCCAGGATATCTATGGAACTGTAAATCAGTATCCCTATACTGTAAATAGCAATGAACTTGATCTGATTGACCAGGGTGTTACAGTACCTTTCTATAAATACCAGGATTAGAAATGAGGTGACTACCATTGATAATTATTGTTGTTTGCTGCACCATGGGAGTATATTGAAATATTGTGCCGATATTTCGAATCATTAAAGAACTGCAAGTATTAATTCCGCGTTGACTTCAATGGTGTGATATTCCAAAAATAACAACTCATTTAAACGCTTATATACACAATTAGCTGAATACTCAAATTGGTGAAAATATGCGGAAACCACTAAGCCGATCTAAACCCCCCCCAAATCAGCTTCAAGTGCGGGATACTAGTGCTAAAATCATAAAGTCAACAATTCCATTTATCAGATTTGGACCCGGAAGAACAATTCGTGATGGTGACATATTAAATGGTGTTTCTTTGGCACTGGCATCACATGAAATTCATGCTGCCAATGGCATGCTTCTAGCACCGGTAAATATGGCCACTACTGATGTTAATGGTGCCATTGTGGGTGCAGTTAACCGAATACACGGACGTGTAATTGGAGCAAACTTCTTTATTGTGAATGTTGGAAGTGAAGAAACAATCGGTGCCAATATCGGTTTGGCGAATGTAAGCGGGAATATTGTTGGTGTGAACATGTCCCTGGTGAGTATAAGTGGACCAACTCGCGGTCTGGCAATTACTCCCATACTAAACCATTCAACTTGCAGCACAGGTGTTGTGATCTCCGGAGTGTCAAATATAACTAGTAATGAATCTGGAGAAGGTGCAGTTGGTGTTCAACTTGCTGGAATTGCAAATATTTCAAATAGCGATATTGAGGGTATAACCATTGCGGGAGTGTGTATTTATTCCAAAGATACAATGAATGCATTTGCTTTGTCTGGAGTATGTAATATTTGTGATAATATTGTTATTGAAGATATGCCTAGTGTGCTTGTTGCAGGAATTTTAAATCGGGTAAAAAAATCTGGAATTGGACTAAAGATTGCAGGGTTGTTAAATGTTGTAGGGACAAAAACACGTGATGGTGGGAGCTATGATGAGCCGAATTATAAATACTCTGGTGATTCTGCAGGTGCGGTTGTTGCCGGTTTGGCAAATGTGATTCATGGTAATACACAGGTGTCTTTAGATATGGGTGGGTTAGTTAATTGGACAAATGGTAATTGTACTAGAACCATTGCCCTCTCAGGTCTGTTGAATTTTGTTCGAGGTAATAATGCAAGCGGAATTTTCATGGCAGGTGTAGCAAACATTGCAGAAGATGCCAACACACGCGGTCTTTTGATATCTACTGTAGAAAATAAGGTAGACCACCAAGTTGGAATTGGAATTGCGATTTACAATCGTTGCAGTGAATTGAGAGGCATGCAAATAGGATTGGTAAATATAGCTACAGAAGGTTCAAAAGGATTGCAGCTGGGTTTGCTCAATTTTGCTTATAATCCTGAAAAAGAAAAATACGAATTTGGAATAGGGGTACTTTCTCGGTTGGAACTGGGAAAAGCTGTTGCAAATTTTATTTCAGCATTGTTTAAACTAAAAGAAAAGGCTTTCCTGAAATTAATGGATGCTGAACCAACTCAGGGTGTGGTGACGTTAAAGGAGGCAGATCAGTTGTTGGTCAAAAGTCGTCATGATGAACTTTTATTGCCGTCCACTACTGGCTCTTCCCCATATAGATCATCCGCAGGTATTTGTTCTGATGAATTGGATGTTCTGAAAGATTTTGCAACAAAACTTGTAGATAAAAAATACATTGGTAATTTTGGGACTATGTTAAATGGCGAAAATCCAGTTCAAAGAGCTGAAGCAGCAAGATGCCTTGCAATGGTGATTGCTGATTCTGACATGCATTCACTGCCAATACGTGTACGTGCACTCAGGATATTGCTCAGAAGTTACGAGCGTAAACAATCCGGTATGACTGAAGCAGCGAATGTTTTGCGTGAGCTGAATGTTTTGCAAGAGCAATAATATTCTCAAAATGTATTCTGGTTTTGTTATTTTTTGACAGGTATTCAAATCACCTTACAATTTATTGTTTTTATCCTTCTTTTTGTATAATTTCTTATTTTGTTTTATTAGTTCATTTGCCAAAAATAGTACAAATATTTTATGGTTTTCAATGTGTCCCGCAGCCTGGGTTTTCATATATTTAGACCTCTTTTTCAATGGGATATTTGTAAATGGAATTTGATTTAACTGGAGAATGTAATTCATCAATAATCTTGCCATTCTTCCATTCCCATCAGCAAATGGATGTATTGTAGTGAATTTTGTATGGAACTTTGCAGCAAGTTCTACGGGATGGATTAATTCTTTATTTTCATTGTGCCACTTAATTAGTTCTTCCATTAATTTTGGTACTTCTGGGTAATGGGGAAAAATATGTTCTGAACCACGTATTCGAACATCAACCGGTCTCCAAATTCCACAATACTTTTCATAACCATCTATTTTAGAGAGAAGAATGCAATGCAATCTTAATATCATTTCTGCACTTATCTCTTTTTTATGTTTAAGTAATTTTTCGTACATATCAAGACATTTATTAAGGTTCAATGCTTCTTGTTCCTCCCGCCCCATGTTGATGATTATTGCTCCTTTCTTCTGCAACATTTCAATTCGTTTTTGGTCTGCAACTACCCTTTCGGTAAGCCAGTAATCCAAAGTAGAACCCTCAATAGCATTTGACTCAGTAATAAATGTTATTCTCTCTCTTTTCATAAATTCTATTCTTTTTGTTGGGCTCAGGGATTTCAAAAAATTAGTTTTGTTTTTTGTTGCTGTTTCTATTTTTTTTGCAATATTTTTAGTTATGAATTCTGTAAAGGGTGGAAATATCCCCAGAATTCCTTTCTTTCTTAATTTATGGTCAAATTTTTTATAAATTTGAATTAATCCTTGATTGTCCGGAAGTGCTGCCCCAAGGTATATGCTTTCCTTTATCCATTTACCATCTTGTTTTATCGATTCTTCAATATAGTAATATGTTTTTCCTTTAACCTTGCGAGTGGTAATATGGCTCATGTAGTTATCACTGAAATAAACTATATATACCTTTCGGTGATAACTAATTATCACTGATTTCTTTGTTCACCTAATTTCGGTTATAATTCAAAACACGTTACCAATTTCGTCGAGACTGGGTACTCTAGACCGACAAATCGACGCTTCGATTTGTGGTCCACAAAAACTGCTGTTTTTGTCGGACCCAAGACTTTAATTGTATCAGACCGCACGTCACTGCCTTCGGTGGTTGTGAGTCCTGGGTCCAACAGAAGGCGCAGCTTCTGTGGAGCCGTGAACGTTGCGACGTTCACTTGCTCGTGTGTCTTGACGAAGTGAAGTTGTTGGTTTTGTGTCTTGATTTCAAACATATTTGATAAATTGTTCAAAAACAAACTGTACAAATGGTTTTTCATCATTATTCTCAACAGATTTTATCAATGCATCGAAATAATTTTTTGTGTCTTTCGAAATGTTAAGCATGGGGTATCCTGTATCGAACAGAGCCTTATTGATGAGCAAACGGGATATTCGTTTATTTCCATCCTCAAACGGATGGAGCCTATAAAGTTTAAGATGCAGCAAAGCAGCAAATTCAAGGGTATTTAATTTTCCAATGTTTGTATTATACCAATTAACAATTTCATCAAGCACGGGGTTTATACAATCGTGAGCCGGAGGCCTAAAACGTATCTCCTCTACTTTTTGATAACTTTTTAAGTAAATATAGGCCTGCTTTTTACGGAATACACCTGGTTTCCTATCATTGTACCCAGCCATGATTATTTTGTGCAATTTGAGAACGAATTTATTGGTAATACCTTTAGAACTTTCTTTGACGAATCGTAATCCAAGTATCATATCCAGTGCCACTTGAAGGTTTTCATCTCTGATATTTTTTACATTTTTTTGGTTGAATTTATATGCGAGATCAGCATCTTCTTTTGTTATCGGTACGCCCTCGGTAGTTAAGGTGGTATAAACAAAATTCACAGTATCCACTTCATCCTTTTCCTCTTGACATGCTTTGCTTAAATTTTTTATTTTTTGGGCATATCTTCGTCTATGTTTTTCAGCTTCAACAAGTTGCTTTTTTGTGAGGTGGATATGTTCAATATTGCCAAGAAGATCAGCATAAATTTTATCAAGTAGCCTTTGCTGTGCATGCTCGAGTTCAGATTTGCCGGGCACATTCCTACCAAGGAAAATAGAATAAACCTTTGGTGTTTCCAGTCTGATTGTTTCTTCCAAATAATTATACTCCAGACCTTTCACAAGTTTTTTTCTTATTCTCATAAATGTATTTTGTATGCAAATATTATTAAAGTTATCACACATTTAACATAAATAATGTATGCCTAATAAGTAGCCTCGTAATAGTTAGCACACATTCTTGAGTAGAATAGTAAGGCAAATCCTTTCTGAATTCGCTACCATCTTCGTCGAGACTAGGTACCCTAGACCGACAAATCGACGCTTCGATTTGTGGTCCACAAAAACTGCTGTTTTTGTCGGACCCAAGACTTTAATTGTATCAGACCGCACGTCACTCAATGGACGGGTCTCGGGTCGTGTGTCTTGGGTCTTGCCGAAGTGGAATTGTTGGTCTTCGGTCTTGGGTTTTGTGTCATGATTTTGTTGTTTTTTGACAGGCATGCGAAATCACCTATAATTCTTACTTTTTAGTATGCTATCAATAGTAACATACTATACCTATTATGTTTATAAATATTAACCTGTTTTTCTAAAACATGGGTAAAACTAACATTGAAGGATATGTTTGTGAAAGATGCAACCATAAATGGCCCCCAAGAAATAAGGAGGAACCAACAGTCTGTCCTAAATGCAAAAGTGCTTATTGGAATAAACCCAGAACTCGGGGGATAAACTCAAGAGAGAAGGTGGGGAAATGAAACATCCTACTAATTTTATAAGTACAATTACAAATGAGTTTCAATTAGTTGACCAGAGAATAGCCACATATGAAAAAAACACCCCCGTTAGAAGAGAATGCTCTTCAACATCCAAATATACTGATTTTAAAATACCAATCATATTTCAGCAGCTCAATTTAGATTCTTTACTTGAGAAATACCAACAAGAAGAAATCGAATGTGGGCTTGTTTTATTATTTCTTAGGAATAATTCTTTGAAGACTGATAATGGGCTTTT
>JBDRIM010000069.1:0-10005 GCA_043816005.1 Microcaldota archaeon | reverse complement strand
TTTTATCTCGGCTACTGCTTCAGATATTTCCTTTTTACCATCACCAGTCTCAACAGCAGTGAAAACAACCAACACTTCTTCTACACGTTTACCTTCTAGGTCTTCTTTCGTAACTTCATCGGCACCTTGTTTTACTGCAAGTTTTTTTGGTTTGTAGTAGATATAGTCGCAATGCAATTTTAGTATTCTCATAGTTTCACCATGTAAAAATTCTTATTGTTACTCAGTAAAAATGCGTTTTGTATTTTTACACCATTCAGACGTTGATTCTTTACCTATTGTTGTCTAGTTATTTAAAATGATTAGCAATAACCAAATAAAATGTCACTAAATTAAATTTGGCATCAAACAGGATACGATTTGAAAGAAGTATTGAAATGATGACAGGGAATATGGAGATCTATAGATTTGTCCCAACCAAACGGAAATTGCTTGGTGCTTGGATGTATGGAGCGTACTTGAAAGGCAAGATTATCAATAATCTGCCTAGCAAGTGCTGGCTCGGCAATTTGATTGCTTAGGTGACCGAACGCACCGATAACAATATCCACCACACCTAAAAGAGCTCTTGCTCGGATGATATCTTCGGTTACGGGCGTTAGATCAATAGCTTCGTCACCTTTTTCTGCACATACAAAAACAAGAAGCGCATTTCTTGATTCTGTTAGACGATTAGAATCATTAAGAGTGGGTAGATTATCACCCAACTTCCTACGAAGATAGTTTTCGATCTTTCTTTGTTTGGTAGGTGGGTGTTTTAGACCAACTTTCATTTGCAGATCTTTAGCATGAAAATATAATAATTTCATTTTCCCACCATATTAAAGTTCTAATTGTGTTAAATTCTGATAGTATCTGTATCTTTATTATATATTAATATTAATAGTAAAAATTTACTGAAAAAGAAAGCTTTTTATATATTTTTATAAAAAATAGTAAGTATGGTGTTTGAATATTTTGTTAAGAATGGAGAGGTCCTCCCAGTTTCGCAGGCAGTCATATCGCTTTTCAATATTGAATATTCCTATGGATTTGGAGTGTACGAAAATGTGAGAGCTAGGAATGGGATTCCATATTTCTTAGATGACCATATTGAAAGATTGTTTAAGTCAGCAGAAACAATTAGTCTGAATCATCAATTCAAAAAATCAGAGATAAAAAAACATATTGAGATGCTGTTGGAAAGGCTTCCAGAAAAAACAACAGTAAACCTCAAGATTATGCTTATTGGTGCCAAAAAGAAGGAGGAGGTAACAATTTACATTTTACCGCTTGCACCAAAATTCCCAGATAAGAAAATTTACAGAGATGGAGTGAAAACCATGACAAAAAAATATGAAAGATGGTTTCCTCAGGCAAAAACATTGAATATGTTACCAAGTTACATATACTATTCACAAGCACATGAAAAAGAGTGTTACGACGTATTATTTGTAGATAATAATGGAAATATTGTGGAGGGTAGTAGAACAAACTTTTTTGCGATAAAAAATAATGAGATTATGATGCCACCTCATGAATGTACATTACCAGGTGTTACGAAAAAGTATGTGCTCATGCTTGCAAAGAAAAATGGATTTATTATAAGTGAGAGAAACATCGCACTTACTGATATGAAAAATTATGACGGAGCTTTCCTAACAAGCACATCAGGAAAAATAATTCCAATAAGACAAATTGATGAATTTAAATTTTCTTCAGTAACACCAGAATTAAAAAAACTGATAAAACTGTTTGATGAATATCTTGAAATTACAGGGGGGAATTAATTGGTTTTTACTCTTGATCTTACAGATAGAAAAATCCTTTCTGAATTAGACAAAAATGCTAGAACGAGCTATAGCGAACTTGGTAAGAGAATAAGAGTGGCAAAAGAAACAGTAAAATATAGAGTCAAAAGATTGCAGGATGAAGGTATTTTGCAGGGATTTTACACAGTAGTCAATCTTTCTAAATTAGGATTTGTACTTCATAGGCTTTATCTGAGATTACAAAATACTTCACCAATTACTGAACATGAGATAGAAAATTACCTCATAAACTCAAAAAATGTCGCGGTTTTTTATCGTATAAACGGAGAGTATAATATTGTTTTGGGGGTATGGGCCAGGACAAACTGGGAGTATGATGAATTTTGGAATTCATTTAAGGAAAAGTTTGGACAATATTTTGCAAAATACCATCTTTCTATAATGACCGAGTATATTGAATTTTCTAGACTTTATCTGTTGAACGGATCTGAGGATAAGACTCAATTTATTACAATAACCAGAACAGAAAAAGAGAAATTAGATGCTATTGATTTTGCCCTGTTGGCCTACCTTTCAAACAACGCCAGAGCGTCATTAGTTGATATTGCAAAAAAACTAAGAATAAGCATAGTGACTGCAAGATATCACCTGAAAAAATTGTGCGATAAGAAAGTAATAGTCGGTTTCAGACCGATTTTTAATTTACAGGCACTTGAAAGAGAATATTATAAGGTAGATATTTGGTTCAAAAAATTTGATAATGTAAAAAAAGCTGCAGAAAATATTTTATCGAACCCGAATGTGGTATACACGGAAAAGACTCTTGCCACAAGCGATCTTGAATTTGATGTAGAAGTTGAAAATTTCAGCAAATTCATTGAAATGATGGATGTATTTAGGGAAACGTACCCAGAGGATATCAGAGAATATAAATATTATTCTAGAGTCAAACATCACAAAACAAGTTATATACCAGAGATATGATCACTTGGATTTTATATAATCAAAAACCTTGTGATCCTTGAAAATTTTGACATAGTTCTTTATGAAAGTCAAAAATATGGTTGGTCTTTCGATTATTAGTCTGTCTGACCTACGCCTTACCACGAATCCCAAACGTAGAAGCATCATTTCGTCTTGTTTATTTGCCGGATAAAGTGAAACGATTCCGCGTTCGTCTATAGTTCCCGCAGCATCAAACATTCCAGCAAGATAATTTGCAGCATATTCGTTTAGATATTTGAAGCGTTCAAGTTGTTCTATTTCTATTTGTTGAAAAAATTTACGGTATGCAGTATGATAAAAGTATACTTGATATTCACCACTAAGAAGTTTATCAGAAGTAGTAAGCTGTTTTTCCAGAACTTCTTTTGAGAATATTTCTAAAACGTCTTTTTCTCCTCTAACTCCAAGACCATCGCTTGAACGTGATTTACGCCACAGGCCAATGATATATGATAGTTCTGGGCTTAATTTGATCTTCATGTAACCAATTCCGCAAAATAGATTATCTTTTGACTTTTTTCTGGCCCTGTTCTTTTTGTTCATCTGTTTCGAATTTGACTGTTTTTTTAGTCGGAATTCCAACCTCGACTCTTCTTGAACCAGCAATGAACTCATTTATCTCTTCTGCTAATAGTTCATCAACCTGAGCAGAAAACCAGCGTGCAGTTTTAGCTGATATATAAGCCCTTTTGAATATGTCTGTTAATTCTGTTTTATCTGAAGACGTAAACGGGTCTTTGTCTGTTTGAATTCTTTCTTCTGCAAATTGTAGAAGCTCGCCAAAGCGCTTAACATCATTATCACTAGCGCCACCAGCACTTAACGAAGTAAGAATACCTTTTGATATTATAGCGTTTCTTTTTCCTGTTCTTGAAAGTAGATTATCTAGTTTTTTAACATCCTTGCCGCTAAGCCCACCGTTTTTTGCTGCATCGATTACACGTCGAGCAAATTGAAAGAATCCACCGATAAAGCGCATTAGATTGATAATGTTGGTAAAGTTAATAAACTATTGCTAGTTTTTTGTTGATGAAACTCGAGGCGAGTTTGTGACGTGGGATAAGTGTTCCAAAACAAACAAAAACGAATTGATTTTAAACTTCAGTAGCCTAAGTAGGATTATGAAATATCAGATAGACGTAGGGCACGTTAAAAAAATCCAGCGAAGCATCTGGGATAAAATAAAGTTATCATTCTCATTCAGAAAAGGATACGGTGAACCAGTACCTGTTTTCGGACATTATGGTGGAATTTTCAAATGCGGTGATCAGCAGCTTGTTATCCACACTGACGGAGTCGGAACAAAAATCATTGTAGCACAGGAGATGGGTGTGTATGATACAGTAGGTATTGATGCTGTTGCCATGTCAGTAAATGATATTCTTTGCGTTGGTGCTGAACCACTTGTTGGTGTTGATTATATTGCACTTGCAAAAGAAGATGACGAATTAGTTAACGAATTAATGGATGGGCTTGTAAAAGGTGCTGAGGAAAGCAGCTGTGCGATTATTGGTGGAGAAACTGCAATTGTACCAGATATAATTAAGGAAGGTAAACGACCCTTTGATTTGACATTTACTGTCGTTGGGCGAGTAAAGAAGCTTATTCTTGGGAGTGAGATAGCAAAGGGGGATGTGATTGTCGGGTTGGAAAGTTCTGGCCTTCATTCAAATGGTTATACTTTAGCTAGAAAAGCTCTTGATATGGGAAAGTGGGGAAAGGAAATGCTTGTCCCAACAAAAATTTATGCAAATACTGTTCTTGAGGTTATTGATGCTTGTGATGTTCATGGAATTGCACATATAACAGGAGGTGGGTTTTCCAAGTTAACACGACTTAATCAAAAAATTGGTTTCAAACTAACAGATATGCCAAAACCAAAACCCATTTTTGAAGCTCTTGCTGAAAAAGTTGAAGGTAGAAAAAGCATGTATCAGACTTTTAATATGGGAATTGGAATGACGATTATTTTGCCAGAAGATAGAGCTGATACTGTAATGAACATTGCCAAAAAACATGGTGTTGAGGCAAGTGTAATTGGTAGAATTACAGAGAAAAAAGGAGTTTGGTTAGTTGATGGAAAAAGAGAAATGGATTTAACATTGTGAGAGAATGGTTGGAAAATCGAACCCATAGAAAAAACCGATTCCAATTGCCATTTGTAAAATTTGCAATAATATACCGAAAAAATGTTCTCAAATAATCAACTATAGTTTCATGAGCGAACCAAATGTAGATGGTAAACTACCAAATGAAATGCGCAAATTAATACTGATCGACGGTGAAATAGATAAATTGTGAAATGGGACTATCGCACTAGAATGCCCAAAATGCAGTAGGCAATACCAGCATTATGAGAGATATATTGGAGGAGGAGATGGAACCCAAACAATAGAATTACATCGCCTTAGCAAAAAAGAAACAATTAAACTTCAACAGTAACAGACATATTATGGTTTGAACTACGCATAATCAGTTCCAATAAAAAACAGGTGGTTCATTGGATCAGAAATTTAAAGAAATAAAACCAGGGTGTGTTGCCAGAGTTCTAGAATATTTACCGTATTTTGAAAAGAAAAACCACAAATTTTACAAAATGAATTTTAATCTATCCGCACAACCGTATATTTACAGTGATAAAGTCTTAGACTTTGTCAGGACGCTAAAAGACTGCAAGTTCGTTCAGCCAGATGCATTTGACGCAGTATTCTGGGGAAACGAAGCTGAAAAAATCTTAACCAACGAATCTTTACTGATGCAGGTAGATCTAGAAACAATTGTTAAACTATTTACCGCAATAGTAGTAAAAGAAAGGACAACTAATGGTAATTTGGCCTTACTCCTTTCTAATAATACTATTGTGCACATTCTAAAAAGACTTCAAAATCTTCAATAGTAGATTTATTTCCCCACTAATTCAGCTTCTTCAATCTCAGCCACACCCCTAACCCCATCCCATTTTTTGTTCCATTTTTTAATTTTTATTTTTTTGCTAAAAAAAGGAGCATCAGTAACAAAAGTTTCGCCTTCCCCACCTTCTAAAAATGAATGAACGTTTTTCACTTTTGCTTCTGCTAGTTTGCGAAGTGGTTCGCCCAAAAATCGTTCATCTAAACCTTCAGCAGAAACCCCCGTAACAAAAATTTCCATCGAATCGAGCATTTTTTGTAATGTTTCCGGACCAGTATGCCAAAGAGGAGCAAAGCTTTTTATTTTTAGTTCGCTTGCAATCGAATCCAGACGGGATTTTTGGTATTCACTTGCAACCGCACCGGACACAATCGCATCGATTTTTAGTTTTTTGAAAGTTTTGACTAACTGATCCCGCCAGTTTTCTTCAGTGGTTTCAACAAAAACTTGCTCCAACTCCATGGCTTCTGCTTGCATCTTTGTCCATTCGACATTTGGATGATGAAACATCATTGAATATTCGGGAGGTTTGACAGTAATCAAAATCGGTTTGTAACCTTGTTCTAGTGCCCACCCTGCAACATATGTTGAGTCTTTGCCACCAGAAAATAGAACTGCAACTCGCATATTTTGATCTCTATTAGCAACGTTTAAAATATTGTACAATCAGATTTTTCCGCCATTCTTCAGAACCAAATCACGGATTTTCTTGATAATTTTCTCCATGTTTTCTTTTGGGAGATAAATAGATACTAGATCTAATTTAGATCCCTTCATTGGTGATTGTGCACCTGGCCTGAGCTTTAAAGTCAGTGTAGTTGTCCACTCGTCGATTTTTTCTATGTTGGTTTTGATGACATCAGAAAATTCCACTTCATACCTGAATATAACAAAATGTGAAAGATAATTAGTATTAAACCACTTACCAAGCTTTCCAAATGCACTTGATTCATAGACGGGTTTATAACAGATTTTTTCTTTAAAAATAGTGTATTTGATGTACTTGGAAACAGAACGTCTGGACTGGAGAGCAATAAAATAACTGATAATTTTCCAGGTAATATTACCAAGTGAAACGAAGAGAACTAGAAATGCAGGGAAAATTAGACAAATATGAAATACAAATGCAAGGACCAACAAAAATAACCCAAAAAACAGTAATCCAAATAAAAAAACAAATTCAGCTATATGGTATAATTGCACGAGAAATGGAGCTGATATGAATCCAGTAATTGTTTCTTTCAATGTAATAGATCTTCTGAATGTTTCTCCTTCAAATTCCAAGAGCGGTTTCTCAACCATTTTCATTACTCCTAGTTTGGATATTAAAGACTTTACTTGCAGCTAGAAATAGATACACGCATGTTTTTATTTTCTAATCGCTAACCTTTAAAACATGATAAAACTAGTGATTTTTGATTTAGATGGTGTCATCTATCGTGGAGACACACTTATCAAAGGTGCAGATAAAACAGTAGAATGGCTTAAATCTCACGGGATAAAAACAGCTTATTTGACCAATGCATGTAGCACATCGAGAAAAGGTAGGGTCTGTAAGATGACTGATCTTGGAGTAAATGCAAAAGAAAACGAAATGTTTACAACGTCCTATGTTGTTTCACATTACATTTTAGAAAAATACCCAAAATCAAAAAGAAAAGTTTATTATGTCGGCCAAAGTGGGGTTGAAGAAGAACTAAAACTTCATGGAGTACCAGTAGTTAATGCAGAAAAAGCAGATATTGTTGTTGTTGGTTGGGATCCGGATTTCACCTACAAAAAAATGTCTAATGCTTATCGCGCAATAGTAAGAGGAGCAGAATTTATTGCAACAAATACTGATGCAACATTCCCCATTGAAGATGGTTTTCTACCAGGTGCAGGAGCAATTGTTTCATCAATTGCATATGCAAGCGGAAAAGAACCAAAAATTGTTGGAAAACCAAACACATTTGTTTTGAAAATGATACTAAAACGTTTCAATGTCAAGAAAAATGAAGTGTTGATGGTTGGTGATAGACTTGAAACAGACATTGCATTTGGGAAAAAAGCAGGAATGAAAACAGCACTTGTTTTGACAGGAGTATCAAAAAAAGAACAGATAAAAAAAGGAGAGGAGCCAGACTATGTGTTTGGTTCTGTGGTCGATATTATTTCAATCTTCCATTAGATCTTTGAGCATGTCACTATCATTTTCATGTGGAGTAAAAAGAGCTTCTTCAAGATCTGGTACTGTAGATTCTTCTTGTTGAGTAGATAGATAGGATAACGGATTTTGTTGAGTGTTGGAACTGCTAGAATCAACGAGCGTGTAATTTATCTGCATGGCACTACCACATCGCGTACACTTTCCAGCTATTAAGACTTCCTTCATCTCTAAATCGCTGGTCATTTGTATACTTGATTCGTTACCGCAATTTGAGCATTTTATTGTTCTTTTGAGGTCCATCTGATCACTCATTATCAATAACCCTCGAGATTTATTAACTTTATTGATTCTGTTTAGATGGATAAATTACTCTGCTCTCAGTAATCATGCAGTCCATTTTTTGATCATGTTCATGAGTAGGGAGTTTTTCAACAACCTGAAAATTAAAACAAATACCAATACGATAGGCAGATGAACCAGCAAGATAAAGATCATAATATCCTTTGCCATATCCAAGTCGGTGCATACATAGTCCAAAAGTAACCCCAGGTACGATAACAACATCTGGTTCTTTTGATGGTGTTTCCCTTGATTCCGGTTCCAACACACCAAAACTACCTTTAATCAAATCATTAAATGATTTGAATTTGTAAAATGTAATTTTGTGATCAGTAACGGGTATTAGAACTTCCTTACCTTCGGTAATAGCATGTTCAATCATTTTTCTTGTATCTACTTCATTACCTTTTGGAATGTAAAATGCAACAACTTTGGCTTTTTTAAATTCAGGATAGTTGATGAGCCTTTCTGATATACTGGCACTTAAATTTCCTATTTCTTCGTTTGAAAGTAGATTGCGTTTTGCAATGATTTGTTTTCTTATTGTATCTTTAAGGTGCTTAACCATCAGAACTAAATGGAATTAAAAGGTTAAAAACGATTGGATGATATACAAGAATATGAATTCTCTTGTAAATTATATTTTTGAGACTGGGATGCTTAAGAAAGTCGCACGAAGTGGTTGGTGGACTGAAAGTGTAAAGTACCCAGAAACAGTTGCTGAACATAGTTTCAGAACTGCAGTAATTGCATTTATCCTTGCAAAGATGGAAGGCCATAGTGATGAAATAGCAAACAAAATTTGTACTGCATCGGTTTTTCATGATGTGCATGAAACAAGAATACTGGATTTGAACAAGCTTGTGGCAAGATATATTAAACTTGGAGAGAAACTAGAAAAGAAAGTTGAAAGAGAGCAAACAACAAGCTTGCCAGATGGAGTAAAGCAGGCAATTTTGAAGAATATGAATTTAACAAAAACTGAAAAAACAATTCTAAAAGATGCAGATTATTTGGAATGTGCTTTCCAGGCAAAGGAATATGCAGATATTGGATATCAGACGCTTGGATGGATTGACAAAATCGAAAAGAAATTACAAACGAACAGCGCAATTTTGTTAATAAAAAAATTAAAAACAATTAAAGCCAGGGATTGGAGAACTGGGTTGAAAAAAATTGACTGACCCCCATATTTGAAAAGCTAATCGTTCCATTTGTTTGATGACACGCTTGCGCGTGGGGATTCGAAGGTTTTGATTTACAGATCGCTCCGCGATGGTGGCACGGGGTTTCCGAACCCCGAATCAACAAAAACTCGGAGAATAAAAAAATGGGAATGCAAGAAAAGTTAAAAGAGCTCGAAGATGAGCTTGCACGTACGCAAAAAAACAAAGCTACTGAATACCATATAGGCATTGTCAAATCAAAAATAGCCCAGATCAGACGCGAATTGCTTGCACCAAAAAAACATGGAGCAAGTGCAGGTGGATTTGATGTTAAGAAAAGTGGTGATGCAACAGTTGCAATTATTGGATTACCAAGTGTTGGTAAATCAACTTTGTTAAACAAACTCACTAATGCAGAATCAAAAATAGCTGCATATTCTTTTACAACTCTCAAATGTATACCAGGTGTCATGGAGTATAACAAAACTAAGATCCAGCTACTTGATCTCCCTGGAATTATTGAAGGTGCAAAAGATGGTAAGGGTAGAGGACGAGAAGTTATTGCAGTAGCAAGAAGTTCAGATCTTATCTTGATATTAATTGAAGCCGCAAATCCAAGGCAACTGAAAGTAATCGAAAGTGAACTTTATGGATTTGGAATAAGACTTAATTCAAAAAAACCAGC
>JBDRIM010000068.1:0-4536 GCA_043816005.1 Microcaldota archaeon | reverse complement strand
AACGTTTAAATGAAATTAATGTTTCTTCTAATACTGGTCAAATTCTTAGTATAAATCGTTGGTCTAAAGCACTATTAACTCTGTCTGTAGCAAGTTCATTACCAAAATCTACTGTTGAGTTTCATAATTCATCTTTAGCCCGGGCATCTATCCTTCTTAATCAGGATCTTAAAAATCCATCCGGACCATTGCCAGCTGAAACCGCAACTCAACTGGCTGACGCTGTTCTTGAACGTGTTTCTCCATATTTCTTAAGTTTGTCCAGTTCAACACTTGAAATTAAATTTATTGGAGATTTTTCAAGTAAAACACCCACTCTTTCTAATCTAACTGCTCCTGTTGCTAAAGTTCTTACTGCAGCAAATGCTCTTCAAAATAACGTTACAACTAGAAAAATGTTAAATCCAGCAGTCCATCCAACAGATGGTTTGGAAATTCTTGGGTTGGTGGAGCCTGCGTTTAGTGTTGGCCACCTTGGAGAATTACAACGGATGATTGATTATGTTGAAAAAGCATCTCTATCCTCCTCCAAGCTTGCAAATGCAAAAAAAGTACGAGATGAAGTTGTTGTAGAATTTAGTGGTTCTAAACCACAAACTGCAGAAACCCAAAAACAGTTAGTTTGGAAAGTGCGCACTGTTCAATTGGCACTGCTGACAGAACAATTGACTACGTTATATTCTGCTTTAAAAAGTGCCGAGCGTAATCTAGAATCTATTAAAGAGAGATTAGGTGCCGCACTTAGAAATTCTCAAAATACCAGTCCAAGGTATAAAGAGGCACAGAAGAATTACAATTTAGCTCGTGCAAATTATGATTCTGTTAAAGGATTATACGGTCTTCTTGGTCGTGATGATTATTCAACAAAGGGATTTCCAATCAGTCCATTTGCTCTTATAAAATCAGTAGCTAATGCATCCGGGCAATTAAAAACCACGGATTCTTTTGCAGGAATTGCAGTTGCCAGTTTGGATAAGCTTCCAAAAATCAGACCAGCACCAGCCGGAACTGGTGCAGTTGCTGAAAAAGGAAAGGGTGTTGGAACCGCAACTCAAATCCCAGGTCCACAAGTTGTATTAGAAAAACCACGACCAGGTCAAAGATTGTATGATCTCAATGAAAAACCACCCGCAACCTGGGAAGATGATGACGTATTATCAAGAACTGGAAAAAGACCGACCATCTTTAGATATGTTCCATGGTTACAAGAAACAAAAGCAGTGACAATTCACGGTACAGTTGGTGCACCTCAATACACTACCATCACTGATCCTATTGAATATGAAGTGAATGGGAAAAAGATGGTCCACGTAACTGTCAGTGGTTTTGATCTTCAATTTAATTTTTCAAGATCTCCATCCAAACCAGATGGTGTTCCAGGTACTATTTCTTTTAATGAACTTAGAAGAACTACTCGAAGTATGGTTTCTGACAAAGGTAAAAACCCTAAGTATGTTTATGAGGATAGAAGTTTTACTGGTCCAAGAGACTATAAAGCAACATTCATTTTTATCAAGTATCGCACATATACAAATGAAAAAGGCGATCGCGTTAGTGAATATTCTGTATACAATCCAAAGCACTATCTCAAAGAAGTTGGTGCTCCCAAATTTATAGGAAGCATCAAGTCAGATCCAAAGACTGGTGAATTAGGTATTTATGCAGATGTAAAAGGAAGTTCAGTATATGTATGCCCAGTAACTAAAGGAGATAGGGGTGGTTACAAACCAGTAATTACTAACCGTAATTTTGGTGCTGTTATTGGTTTTTTCGGAGTTTCAGGATCAACCTTTGGTATATCTGGAGTCCCATTAGATTCATCTGAGTTATATCCAACAGTAGTTCCTATCCAAAAAATTACTCCAAAATAACTTAACCTTCTAACACACATTGACATTCAGTGAAAAGTGATTTCAATATGAAATGCAAAGCAAAATCAGTATCTCTATGGTGGCGTCGTGCAGTGGTGGCAACTACATTGGCTGCTACCTTGTTAGTTGGTGGTATTAATAAAAATGTTTATGCAGAAAATAAATATAAGAGGATTGATGATATGGGTGAAACGGCTAGTAAAACAAAGAGTTCTCCAAAACAAAAATTAGATGCTCAACTTAATTTTTTAGAAACTTGGTTGAAAAGGATTAATTCGGGAGCACTGACAGGTAGAACTCTTGAACAAGAATTACAAAGATTAAGCAAAACAGATGCAGTCACTTACAAATCATTGTGGGATACTCTTGAAATTGTGCAACTTATTACAACAAATCTTCCTGTTTATGGAAAGACTGCATATGTTCAATCTATGTATCAAGCATTAGCTCGTGCATATGCTGATTATAACGGTGCAGATGTCAGGTATGCAAAAGAATTGAATGTTCCTGCTAAATTATTACAAGATATTGGTGCTTTTGAAATTTCACAAAAATTCACACCCCACTCACAGAATTTGGTTGTTCTAATGTCTGCCATGGAAGTAGTAAATGCTGCTACACGTACTAGATCACAGAGATTAAATGTTGGTAGATATCCATTGGGTGTTCCAATCAGAAAAGTTGAATTTAAAGGTGAAGTTCCTGTTCCTATTTCATCATCTGGAGATTTTATGCAATCTCCAACATATTCTAGTTTTGGTTCCAAGCAAATCGGAGGTTCTGAAAAATTAGATCCATTTTCTCTTTATGAGTTTAAAACTAATTCTGAACTGGATGCTGCTTTAGGTGGGCATGCGAATGCACAAAAATATATTGCATTTCTAAAAGAATTTGGATCTTATCTTACGAGTAAGGATGGTAATTGGGACAAAATTGATAAAAATAGTGATGTTGCCAAAAAATATGCCCATCAATTAGCTGCAATATTAAATAATGCAAGTCCTGCACTCAAACAATACTATGCAGACGCATTAAAAAAATTGGCAAACGGAGATATTACGGGTCTTAAGGACATTCGAGACCAACAAGATCAAACTGGTCTCGGAGCCGAGACTAAAAAGGCACTTCAGAGTGTAGTCAATGTGATTGTGGATCGCAGTATAGTCAATGTTTTTTCAGGATCTCTTGCCGGTGAAATTCGACTTCAAGAGTTAGGGGAATCAAAAAAACACTCCCTCTCGTTTGGTTTACGGGGTTTATATATGTATGGAATGTGGCTTGGTCTTTTAGAGCGTACTGTTACTGACCTAACAACACAAATTCCGAAAGTTACTTTAGAACCTGTTAGTGGGGATGTGCACTTAGGTACTGCCAGACCAAGTTTCGCATGGACTTATGATAGGAAAAAACCAGGTTTGTTAGGGCAAGTACGTACGGAACTCGCCATGGAACTTGGAGTCGCGCATTATGCTACTGATATCCAGCTAGATCCAACTGATAAAACTGCAGGTACATACCCCTGGGCATCTGATGAATTTGTCTTTATCCAGAGTCTTAGTGTATATTTTCCACAGTCTCAGTTGGAAATGAATCTTATCCCAAGACCAGTAGGTATTACTGTTGAACATGCAGGAATTAAAAGTGCTGGTAATTGGGTAGTTGGTGCTGGATTTGCTGGTGGTAAAGGGGATTTTAGATATGATGTTAATTTAGGATTGTTGTTTGCGGCCCAACAAATCGCTGCAGACAAAGAACAATTTTTATTTGGTGGTAAGGGGGCAGTATCTTTAAAGTATATGACTCGTTTTGCCACATTTATTGAGAACCGTTTGAACATTGGTGGTCGTGTTTTAGTTGGTTGCGAAGCGCGGGAAGCATTACGGAATTCACGCGATGCAGATGGTAATATTGAAACAAAACCTATTGTACAATTTAATGTTACTGGTAGCCTTTTAGGTCAAGTTTATAATCATCGTGGAACTAGTACTTCGATAGAATTGAGTGGTGGTTATCAACAATTGTTCGGTCCTGATGTTGTTCTTACTGATCAACTACTGGGACCTCGTTTCAATGGAAGCGCAAGCATATTATTTAGGTATTGAGGTCATTATATGTTGAAATCTATAGTTGTATTTGTTTTGTTGTGTGGAATTTTCTTTTCTGTAACCACTACTTATACTACAAATTATTTCCCTATCCATTATTTCAAAGCAAATATTGTTGTGGCACATTCATTTTCCTGTGATGTTACAAAAGGTACTGTGATTTCAGGAACTCCATGCGCTAGCACCACAACTCCAGCATATATCTGTCCAAATACCTATTTGAAAATTAAACCATCTACCTTGGCATTATGGTCAACTGATGGGGTTCTTTCTCCATATCCGACATTTATTTCATATGTTCCTTCAACATCGTGTAGTTCTACTGGGGTATACTCAGTAAAATGGATTAGTGCTTCTATTTTTGGCAGTCAATATACCTATGCCACTAAAATTGGAAATGGTTATTCATTTGACAGTTCTCATATTTCTTTGTATGGTGGACTTTCTGCATTCAATAAACAATGTATTGATTATGATGATGAATCATCCAAACAATTCAAAGATAGTTTGGGTTATCTTCTTATTGCAGGTAAAGGGGATGTGCTCACTCATTTTGGTAC
>JBDRIM010000067.1:0-4238 GCA_043816005.1 Microcaldota archaeon | reverse complement strand
GGATTTCCTAACAGATTTCCTGTGGCTTGATGGTTTGGATTTGTGAGAACTTTTCTTTGTAGATTTGTTCCAGTTTTTAGCTTTGGATTTTTTCTTAATTTTGTTTGCACTCTTAAATCCAGTCATTTTTGATTTCAGAGTCTTGCTCTTGAACAATTTACTATATAACTGCCATTCCGATGGTAATCCTCGAACAATGACTCCACTTTCACCCCTAGAAACCACCCAGCCTAGGAATTTTTCCAATCGATCAACATCCTGAACTTCGCTCTTGTTCCTTGCATAAAATCTGGCAATGCTTCTTATGCTCACACCAATATCCGCAGCTCTAAGCGTACTAATCGAAGCAAGTGAAGCCATCACCGCAAGACTTAAACGGTTTCTTTTTCCAGTGCTGGCAATCATATACGCATCTATAGGCCGATTTGCCAGACTTTCAAGAATTTTTGTTGTGTGCAGAGTATCTCTTATTTGAGTATTGTCACAACCAAGCAATCTAAGCGCCTGATGAGTCTTTGCAGAACAAGCAATATGCTCACCCCTAGAAGAAATCGTGGAAAATTCCAGATCCTTATTTCTGAGTTGCTTGGATTCGCTTTTAAAATTCGACGTGTGTTGAGGCAAATGGCTTACGTCCTCTTCCAAAATCCTAGATCTAAGATTACGTTGTAAACTTACCATAAAAAAACTATCGAATACTACATTTATAAATCATTCGTTGGTTTTAACGAGGAAAATAAAATTAAAAGAAAAAAATGCTCGGAAAGCAGGTTATTTTGTCAAAATTTCACAACCACTATCCGTAACTAATATGGTATGTTCGCTCTGGGAAACCATCCCATTACCAGCTTCTCTTAAAACCGGATAACCTTTCAGGAAATGGTTTTGCAATAATTCCTTCATGGCAACTGAAACAAGCAACTTGGATGGGAATTCTTTTCTTACCCAACGCTCAGCAAAAGGTAAAATACCATAATTGTTGATGACATATTCTACGATTTTTCTTGATTGTCTCATACGAATTTTTGCAGGCATGTAGAGACTGAATATTTCAACTTGTTCCAAATCAACAACATAACCAGCACCATTGGTAATGAATGGTTCAACGGCAAACACATCACCCACCTGAAATTCGTATGGATCGTCTGTTTTAACATTCGGAATTTCGATTCCAGCATGTAAATCATATGGCTCTATCATATGACCTGTTAAATTACTTATTGGTTTGAACCCCATTGATTTTGCAGTTGTTTCAACAATTGCACCAATTGAACCTACTGTAACTCCGGGTTTTATTGCGGCAATGGCATTTGCCAAAGCATCTTCAGAACATTTAACGAGATCCTCGTATTTTTCAGAAAGATCAATGGTGTAGGCAGTATCAGCAATTGCGCCATCGAGCTCAACACCAATATCTATTTTTACTACACCGTCTTCAAGAACTGCTTCTGAATTCGCTTCTGGTGTATAATGAGCAGCAATGTCATTAACAGAAATATTAACTGGAAATGCAGGCTTGCAATCAGCCTCGACAATCATTTGTTCAATAGTTTCAGCAATGTCAATGAATGCAGTGCCGCTCATGACAAGAGATTTGCTTTCTTCCCTTATTTTTGCACCTATCTTGCCGACCTCTCTGAATTTATCTAGATCCTTTTCCATATGAATAATTTGCAGAATAACAGTTAAAAAGGGTTTTACTGATGGTTTTGGAGAAAAATAAGTGTTAAATAATGTCTCTTTCATGATTGTGTTAGAAAATATGAAAAAAGTGATAATATGAAAACACGACAACACCGACACACATTGATGGGAAATGTCAAAACAATGATTGCAATTACGGCACTGACAGTTATTACAGCAGGACCAATGGGATGTATGAAACCAAAATCAGCTACAGATGCACTTCTGGAAGCATGCAGAAATGGAAAACCAACAGTAGTACAAGTAACCTCTAGTGAACAAGGAATAAATGTAAAAAAACCGGAAGGCCTGGTAGCTAAAGTATTGATTTATTTTGGTAAAAAACCACCATATAAAGAAGAGGAACAAAGAGGCGCAGTAATTCTGGATAATAGAATGGCATTGTGCCCAAAAGGTGGTGAACAACCAAGTAGCCCACACCACATCAAAAACAAATCAGGTGTTTCTGAACCAATAGAAACATTTTTGACTCCGGTCCCGACAAAAAAGGATAATACCACAGTAGAAGTAAACAAGAATTCTGGCGCAGGATATGATTAAATCGAATAAGAAATGGTGAAAATATGAAATTCAAATAAGCAATGAGAAGATTGACTATGCCAATAATGTTGTTAATGGCAGTACTTACTAGTTGACCAATGGGGTGTGAATCAAAAAAATCAGTCTAACTGACGCTGCTAAAAAGCCAACACCAACAGATAGTAAAACCGCTTCAGCAGGAATGGGTATTAGTAGATTTGAAAGATGTTTATCTGAAGCGGATGAAGAAAAACAAAAATTTATTAGAATAGTAAAACCTGACCATCGAAAAGATAGGGCAATAGTAGATACTGCTAACATACTTGAAAATAACATCATGCTCAAATGTATGGGCATTAATACCAAATAGATAACAACAACCTTTTATTCTTCTTTTTCCATATTCTATTGATAGTTAATGACCACAGTAACCCAATTAATAAAAGAAAGGTTCGGCGAACTTACCGAGATACAAAAACTAGCCATGCCTAAAGTGCTTGCTGGGGAGAACATACTGATCCTCGCACCAACCGGCAATGGGAAAACAGAGGCAGTATTACTTCCAATTCTTGAAAAACTACAAAACAAAGAGAAGGGGATTTGTGCACTTTACATAACACCACTGCGTGCACTGAATCGTGATTTGCTCAAAAGATTCTCATGGTGGTGCGAAAGATTAGAGATAAGCCATGCTGTAAGGCATGGAGACAGCACCTTGGCGGAAAGAGCACAGCACAGAAAGAAACCACCAAAAATAATGCTTATAACTGTTGAAACACTGCAGGCATTATTATTAGGAAAAATAATGCGACAGCATCTTGCAAATGTGGAATTTGTGATTGTTGATGAGATACATGACATAATGGACAATAAACGAGGAGCGCAGTTATCACTTGGATTGGAGAGATTAGCAGAAATACGCGAATTCCAGAGAATAGGCATAAGTGCAACAGTTGCAAATGAAACGCAGGCTGCAAAACTATTATTTGGAGAAAGAAAGTATTCAGTAACGGAAGTAGGAAAAAACAGAAAAATGGACCTTTCAGTTGAAAAAATAGAAAGCTACGAAAAAAATATAGAACGAATAACCGGACTTGTGGAAAAAAACAAAACCCTGCTTTTTGTAAACACACGAAGCGGTGCAGAAGAATTGGGTGCAAGCCTGAAGAAAGCAAATGCACCAATAGATATTCACCATGGTTCTCTCTCAAAGGAAATACGCATATCTGCAGAGGATAATTTCAAAAATAACGAAGTGAAATCAATACTTTCAACATCTTCACTCGAACTGGGCATAGATATAGGGAATGTTGAACTAGTAATACAATACGGATCACCGCACCAGGTTTTCAGACTGATACAACGGGTTGGCAGATCAGGACACACTTTGGATGGAATTCCAAAAGGAATGATATACCCGGGAGATTTTGACGATTTTCTGGAAGCGGAAGCGATAGTGATTCGGGCAAAAAATGGATGGATAGAAGATAAGAAAGTAGAGCGGGGGGCACTTGATGTAATTGCCCACCAGATAGTGGGGGTACTTTTAGATAAAGGTAAGAGCAAACTTTCAGATATCCATAAAATACTTTCACGCTCCCATGCCTATGGAATAGATTATGAAAAACTACGTAAGGTGGCCCTGCAATTGTATGCAGAAAGGATTCTTTTTTATGACGAATATGAAAAAGACGTTTTTCTGAATATTGCAAGAAGGGGAAGAGAGTATTATTATTCTAATTTAAGTACGATTCCAAAACAAAAGAGATTTGCAATGAGGAATATTGCATCCAATCAGATAATTGCAAGCCTGGATGAAGAGTTTGTAATGAATCTGGAAAACGGCTCAAGCTTCCTATCAAAAGGAAGTCCGTGGCAGGTGGTTGACATAACTGAAAAAGAAGTACTTGCCGAACCAAGCGGAGCAGTTGATGTGGCGATACCAGAATGGAAAGGCGAGGACATTCCAGTACCATTTGAAATTGCACAGGATGTTGGAAAACTTAGAAAAGCAT
>JBDRIM010000066.1:0-2283 GCA_043816005.1 Microcaldota archaeon | reverse complement strand
CTATCAATAATTTTTGGCTTTTAAGTGGATGTGCATTTACGATTACAGATAGATTACGAACCCTGTAACCCCTCAACAAAGTATGTACATCAGTGTTCACTTTATTAGAAATTCCACCGTTCGAAAGTTTTCTGTTCACTACCTCAGCTATTTGCTCCATTATCTCCAAACTAGCATGCATAATAAGCCATTCTTTCGCTGCACGTCTTACCGAATCATGTTCTGAAAAAAGATCGGATTTCATTCTATCTGGGCTAATGGCTACAGGGAGGTCTAACAAAGGTAGTTTAGATGTCTGCATATTTACTGGTCACCCATAACATCATTTCAAGCAGAATCTTTAAAAAACGAGATAATTGCACCGACAGTTGAATGTCTCCAAAAAATATTTGCCGCGAGCCGGATTTGAACCAGCGACCCTTCGGTTTCGGAGATATTTTCACTTCAGCTTCATCAATCTACTTTCCTCAGAAAATAGATTTCGAATGCTCTCCCAACTGGGCTATCGCGGCAATATAAAGGAAAGATATTATGCACAATCCTTTAAAATAACACTCATCATGCAAAACACAAAACCCTAAACTGAAAATAGGCCACTGAAAACAAGAATAGTGAGGGGCATAGCCTGCCTTATGTTACGGAAAACCGCGACGACATTGTACTACCTCTTGACAGATTACTCGGTCAAAAGTCCCTGAAACCCGCGAGGATTTCAGGAAGCGTGGAAAACCACTTGCACTCTCATGGAACAGGGAAACGCTCATTAGAACTTCGTTCTAAGCCCTCAAGATGCTCCGCACCTCAAGATCGTTTCATCCATTTCTGGTATCGTTTCTGTACCGCTTCCCGGACCCTTAAAGTCCATTGTTCTCTTAGTGGGCAGAGCTTCCTCACTAATTGCGTCTTGGGTTTAGTGTCTTGAGTCTTGAACGAATCCAGGACACGAGACACAGAACACGAAACGCTTTCAGCGTGAGCCGTCCACCCCTCACCAAAGTTTGGCAAGATCCGAACAATGTCCGAATTTCCTGCCAGTAAAATATTACGTGAAATGTGTATATAACACTTTCTATTATGTGGTTTTAAATGATTTTTTTAGATTTATAACCGAAATAAAACCCAACGACAAAGATTAGGATTTTTTGTGAGAAGATTTTTTCTTGCCGATATTGTGCGATAAAAAGATCGTAGAAAACACCCGCACAGTACTCCATAGGAATAACAATGATAACGCGGCAAAAATAATAGACAGAAGAGCGAAGGTCTTGGGCAGCATAAGCATTTCCACTACATGGGGAACCGATGCATAAAATCCAAAGAGAATACCTGCTACAGCAATATTTCTAACAACTAAATTACTATTTTGGACATCCGAAGCAGTTCTTGAAAACTCCTCGGAAAGCAAATCCAAAACCCGTTTTAAAAATCTAACAATCCTAAACACAGGTGGCAAAGAGGCGGCAATCATAAAACCAATGGCCAATGAATCAGTCCACACAGAAAACCAGGGCAACTCAATCAGAAAATGAGTATACTGTTTTGCTATGAAAAACAGGGTTGCAACCAGTAACATTCTGGCAACATCCTCCATTAATTTTGCAAGTTCTTTTTTCACCAGCAAATTAAATCTGCCATTAAATTCGAATGTATTCAATATTTCACGAAAATAAAGAGAAACACCAATCATTATTTTGAGTATGGTTTCCGGAATAATCTTTCGGGCTGTTAGATACATTGTCTTATTGTAACGCAATGCAACAGTACATAAAAATGTTGAAACAACTACACCCGTAGCTGCAAGATTAATTGCATTAAAAGCAACCAGACCCGAACCCGCCTTGGCAATAAGCAATGAAAATTCACCTAAAGGCAATAGGGCAGTACCGGCAAAAATTGCAGACTTGATACTCGTACTGAGCAGGTAGGATACAATCGCTGCGAAAAAGAAGATTCCAATGCAAAACAAAACTACCATGGATAGTGTTTCTGGAAGCGATGAAAATAACTCATGGGGATTCACCAGCATTCCTATGGATAAAAAAAACAACGCGGAAAAAAGAATAGTAAATGGTTTCATTGTACGTTCGAATGTCCTGCCATTGGGCAATGATGCAGTAATGCTTCCGGCAAGAAAAGCACCTATGGCTGGAGTAAGACCAATTACTGAAGCCAAAATGCTCATTCCAATGCCAAGGGAAAATGAGACAAACAGAATGATATCGTTGTTGTTTCCCTGAGTGAGAAAAGTGGTTACCCAATTCATGATTTTTCCCAATATTAAAT
>JBDRIM010000065.1:0-13928 GCA_043816005.1 Microcaldota archaeon | reverse complement strand
GCAGTGGCGCGGCCTCCATCTCCATGAAGGCCCCTTCCACCTCCAGCCCTTCAACCGCCCGGAGGAAGCTATCGGGGAGGGAGAGGTCCTTTTTAAATCTCCTTTAATAGAAATAAAAGTCGATTAATAAATTTATTAGAGCTATTATGAGACATGCTTATAATCGTTTGTGGTCTTCCTGGAAGTGGTAAATCCACTCTTGCCAAACTTATTTCAAAACATTATTCCGCAGTTTATTTGAGCAGTGATATTATCAGAAAAGAAATATTTTTAAAACCAAAATACAGCGACGACGAAAAAGAAAAAGTTTATAGTGAGATGGCTGGCCAAACCGAACAGATACTTTTAGAAGGGAACAAAGTTGTCGTTGATGCTACTTTTTATAAGGCAGAGCAACGTGGGACTTTTCTAACAATTGCCAAAGATTTAGACAAAAAAACATTCATAATATTTTGCAGTCTCGATGAAAATGAGGTTAAAAAAAGGATAGAAAAAAGAAAAAAAGGACCAAGTGATGCAACTTTCGAAGTGTATTTAAAATTAAAGAAAGAATTCGAACCAATAACCCAAAAATACCTTGAAGTTAATGTCTGGAACAAACGTGATCTTTTGAAAAAAATAGTGGAATTTGTAGGTTGATGATATGAATATTATTGAAAAATTAAAAATAGACAAAAAATCTAAAATTGTTGAGACTCACATATCATGGATAGTCATTGGTAGAGAAGCATATAAAATAAAAAAACCAGTATCATTTTCTTTTCTTGATTTTTCAACAGTTGAAAAAAGGAAATTTTTCTGTGAGGAAGAAATCAGACTTAATAGAAGACTGGCACCAGAGGTATATCTTGACATAGTAGCTATAACTGAAATTGATGGTAGATTGGAAATAGATGGAAAAGGAAAAGTAGTTGATTATGCAGTAAAAATGAAAGCACTTAATCAACAAACAAGAATGGATCGGTTGATAGAGGAAAATCAAGTTGAAGAAAGCGACGTAAAGTGCATAGCAAATGTTCTAGCTGATTTCCACGATAAATGCGAAACTGTTTATGGGCATTATGGCTCACCTGAAATTATAAAAAGCCAGATAACTGATTTACGCAACTTTAGAGATGGAATACAGAAAGCTTGCGGACTTGGAAAAGAAGTTGATTTTATTCTGTTTAAATCAATAAGTTTTATAGAGGGCAATAAAAAAATAATTGAGGAAAGAAAACGATCTGGAAAAGTAAAGGATTGTCATGGAGACGTACATTCCGGCAATGTCTTCTTCGACGATGGTATCAAAATAATAGATTGTATTGAATTCAATAAGGATTTTAGGTGTATAGATATTGCAAGTGATATTGCATTTATGGCAATGGATTTGGACGCTTTTGGTAAACCAGAATTAAGCGAAATTTTTGTTAAAACTTATATTGAAAAAACTGGAGATAATGAGCAACTACTTAATTTGTATAAATGTTATCGCGCGAATGTCCGTGCAAAGATCGCCACGATAGAATGGTTGCAGCACAAGAATAAATCAAGCGAAGAGAGAATTGTAAAGTATATAAAGTTGGCTGAGAGATATGCCAAGGTATTGTGAATGAATGAAGATCGAGGCCTTGGAAAGGTCTTTTTAGTAAGTTGTATTGTGCTTATAGTCCAGCTTTTTGGATGGTATTATTCTAACAGTCTTGCACTTTTGGGAGATAGTGCACATGTTTTCTCAGATATAATAGCAATAGGTGCTTCACTTCTTGCCATAAAACTTGCACTTAAATTGCCAACTTCACGTAGAACTTTTGGATTTCATAGAGCAGAAGTTTTCGCTGCACTGTTTAATGGTGCACTATTAGTGGTTATGGCAATAGTAATAGCATATGAAGCATTTACAAGATTCGGTACTATTTATGAAATAAACAGCGTTCCGATGCTTTTTACCTCTTTTATCGGCCTTTTAGGCAATCTTTATGTTGTTTATCAGCTTCAGCATGATGAAAATCTAAATGTTAGAAGTGCATTTTTGCATGCAGCTGGTGATGCATTATCATCAATTGGAGTAATGATTGGCGCAATTCTGATACTTTTTACCGGACAGTATGTAATAGACATAATTATCAGCCTCATAATCTCGGTTTTGATATTATTTGGTGCGTATAGGATATTGAGAAGTTCTCTTTCAATACTTCTTGAATCCGCACCCTATGGTGTTTCAGTTGAAAAAATTGAAAAAACAGTTATGACTGTTGATAAAGTGAAAGGAGTTCATGACATTCATGTTTGGAGAACATGTTCAGAATTTGTATTTGCAATGATGCACATTGAAGTAACCGAACAAAATTTGGTTAAATTAAGAAAGATGCAGCTTGAAATTGAGAAAAAACTTCATGATAAATATGAAATAACGCATGTTACGATTCAGTTTGAACCGTATGGTTGCTCCTGTAGAAGTGAAAAAATGTGCCATCTATTAGAACATAAAAAAGGGCACAGCCATTAATTTCTGCTTGGTTAATTTAAAGTTTTTTTTCCATGTAAGATTTAACTAAAGAATATCCATGTTTTCGATAATATTCTCTAACTCCAACCCCACTAAGAATTAGTATTTTATCCTTCCCATTTTTCTTTGCAATTTTTTCTGCTTCTTGTAAAAGACCAATGCCAAAACCATGGTGCTGGACTTTCTCATCAACACTAGCCATAGGAACTTCAGTACCATAAACATGAAGTTCGCGGATCAACGCGGTTTTTTGATCTGTTGATGCGAAACGCATACGAATAAAACCAGCGATTATTTTTTCGCTATTTTCATAGGAAATAAAAAATTCTGTCCCACCACTCGCCTTGTACTCTAAAATATTGATGTTAAATTCAGAAAGATCAATTTTTCTCCTTTGAAGACCAACTTCACGATAGCGAATTTCTTGTGGGAGGATTTTTTTCTCTCTGATTTTTTCCTCTACAAGTTCACGTAAATTGCTTTTTTTCACTCCGGCTTGGATTTTCTGAGATGGGATGTCTCTTTGTATACGCATAACCCGCACGTATTTCGGAATATAACGATAGAATTCAGAGATTATATCTGCTGCTTCCTCAGTGGTATATGGTTGATATTTACCTTTTTTTGTCCATTGTTCAAGAACAGTCCCCTCAATCACTAACGTCGGATATATTTTCAGCATGTCTGGTTTGAACCTCTCATCTGTAAACAAATTTTTCACAAATGAGATGTCTTTCTTTTTGTTTGAACCAGGAAGACCAGGCATAATATGATAAAGAACCTTGAATGCCGAATTTTTCAGCTTTTTTGTTGAGTCTAGTACGTTTTTTACATCATGCCCTCGGTTTATTAGTTTGTAGATTTTATCATTAGGATGCTGGACTCCTAATTCAACTCGTGTAGCACCATATGAGAGCATTTCATCAATATATGGAACGCAAACATCTGGACGTGTTTCAATTGTAAGTCCGATGGCACGGTGAGTTTTTGCAGTTTCATTAAATTTTATTGCATTCTCAAGTGACTTTGATTTGAAACCATTAAGACCATCATAAATTCCTTTAATGAAATTTTTTTTGTAATTGTTATCCATTTGCAAAAATGTTCCACCCATAACAATTACTTCGCATTTATCCGTAGCATGCCCACCACCCTCAAATTGTTCTGTTCTACTTAAAACCTGAAGATAAGGATCAAAATTATATTGTCTTGCACGCATAGCAGCAGGTTCAAAACCAGTATAACTTTTTGCAGCCAGATCTGGCAATGGACAGTAAACGCAACCATGCTTACATGATCCTTTGGGTTTTATCATGACTGCGATTGGAGTAACACCAGAAAGTGTACGGGTTGGTTTTTTCAGAAGAAGTTCCTTAAATTCTTTTGTCAACTTGTTTTTTGGAAATCTAGCAAAAATCTCAGGCGTTGTTATTAGTGATTGACAGGAAAAAAGGCGGGATGCTTTTCGTTTCAATTTTTCCAGCTTACGCTCACCTTCCAGTAATTTTGCTACAATGTAATCAACTGCACCATCCCTAGACATTAAAGAAAGAATGATTGATTTGTTTTAATAAATTAACCTAAAAAGTTAGATAGAAAACCTGCCAGAGAATAAGTAAGTGATTCAAATATTGGAAACACAATTACCCCATTGTTTGTTGCTTTATAATCACCGAATAGATTGGAACGAACAAACATAGTAACGTTTTCCTGATCGGCAATATTACTGCTTGCAAGAGACACGACATTTAAGGTAAACTGGTTGGTTTCTTCTTCGTTTCCAACAATTTCATATGGAATTGTTTTTGTTGTTTGTGCTGGAACAAAAATTGCTTTTTTGAATTCCCATCTTTTTGATCCTGTTGCACTTATTTCAAACACATCACTTGTAGAACCTTTATTTGTAAGAGTTATTTGGTATCTTGCTGGCTGACCAGGACCAACAGTAAGATAGGATGGTGTAACCTCGAAATCAATTATATCCCAGGTGATTTTTACTTTTACATAAAACGTTATGTTTCCAAGCTGCTCTCCATTATTCTCATCTATCACTACAATTTTAGCAACATAATCTCCTTCTGGAGTATCAGGATCCGCAGTGATAGTCACTTGAAGTGGATTTTGGTAAAGTTTACTCTCTGTGCTCTCCCATCCTCTTGGCAAATCTTCTGCAACTGCCATATCATAAAGACCGCCGATTCCGTGGATCCCTCCAACTGAAACTTTAGGATCAATTAAAATGGAAACGGTTTGGCCTGGACCAATAGTTCCAAGATCAATAATATCACCATCTTGAATAGTATGTGCCCCCGGGGAGACGATATTAATTGCAAAAGATAAAGAAAACAGGAATACCAAAACAAAGATTGAACGGTTTAGCATGTGGTAATATGCCTATTAAGAATTAAAAACTTGACCATCTTTCAAATTACCATTTTTTGAAAGATATGAATGTCTTAGTATCCTGAACATCATCTAATTTCCTTAATTCGTCTATTTTTCCATCAATTTCTTCAAGGCTTACTCCTTCTAAGATAATACAACCATCATAGTCTCCGGAAATCTCATATGCTTCTTTTGCAATTTTGGCCTCTTGGATTTCAGCCATCATTTTTTTTGTTTCCTGTTTTGCTTTTACCATAACAATACCAAAATAACTTGCGCCGGAAGTTTCAATTGTAAATCTTGAAATAATTTTATTCTTAATAAGATGATCAATACGATTCCTTACTGCACCTTCTGTTAAACCAACTGCTTTTGCAATTTCAACATTGGTTGATTTGGAATTAGATTTTAATATGCCCAAAATCTTATCGTCAATGCCATCCCGTTTCATAGAAAATTTTCATAGTTAAACAATAAAAACATTACGATTTTCGTAATAAGACTATTGTATAGATAGACATTCCCGTAGTTGATAATACGAATAATCAAAATCTCCATTAGTAACTGATATAACCGATGATGTAAGAAAAATTAGTTCTCTTCTGCCATCAAGATGCATAAATGGATGCTGGCTGATGAGTAGTTTGAATACTGCCTTCTCATCTGGTTGAGATGAATCAAGTAAACGACTTACAGCAATTGCATCTTCATCTAGAACTGGTCCAAGCATTGAACGGATTTTTCGGATTAAATCTGCGGATAACGTTTCACCTATCATTGCCGGACCAGCATTAATAGAAAAAATATGTTCTAGTTTTTCTAAACCTTTAGTATGAACTAATTCAACAAGTCTTGTTTGATCAAATAACCTTAATCTAGCTGAAGGGGAGGATAGGACATATGCAGAGAGTTCATCCATGCTATCTGAAATCTCACCAAAAAAAGCCAAACGATAGCTGTTGAATACATGTGCATACTCATGATAAAGAATATTCCTTCGCATACCAATGAATACTACAGCTATAAGATACGGATCATCAATGATTCTTGCCATACCATAAGAGTCTTCCCCCAAAAAATCTCTTGCACTATAACCATTTTTGAATTCAGCAACTAAGGCAACAGGATAAAATCTAAGGTTGAAATCCCTTGATTTTAATCTTCCATCATCTTCGAACGCATTTTTTACAAAAGATTTGATTTCTCGTTTTGAACATTCGATTTGCATAACAAGCAATTCTCGTTCTGCTTTTGATAACAATCCCCCATATGCTTTTACTGTTCTTCTTAATCTATCATCAAGATGAGGGGAATAAGTTTGTCTTTTGCGCTCTGGTTTGATATATCGGAATCTTTGTTCTGTTCTTGCTAATTCTCGGGCAAAAAGAAGGACTTGATCCATATTTTTATATTGAATGAAACTATTTAATAAATTTTTCATTATGACGATTTTCGTCAAATATTAAACGTAGGTTACGTTTATCGTAAGCAAATTACGATATATTTAAAAATACTATGGTAAACTAATGTATATTACGTAAGGCTCAGAAACAGAGCTGAATTGAGGGAATAAAAAATGGCAATACAACAAAGTGGAAGTATAGGGGCTGCATGGCCACCAACACATGATAGGCACAACAATAGAGTAAAAGGATTTTGTCCGACCGTTTTAACTGAACGCAGACATGTCACTGGAGTATTAGGAGTAGTTAGGGAAATTGAAAGTGGATGTAAGCAAGCAACAAGAACAACAGTTCGCGCTTTTGTAGAACGTGGTTTAGTTGAAGGTTTGAGAGCAGAACGCCAAACAGATGGATTTTTTGTAGAGGCAGTGGTTCCAACAATTGCAGTGCCAGGACATTCGATGGTTTATTTTGGTAGAAATCAGCCAGATCGAATGCCAGAAGTGGAAGTATTTGAAGCTGAAATGCAAAATTTAACACTTTTGGCTGGTGTACCTAGAATTACATCAGATGAGGCTAGAGAGAGGATAGAAAGAGGTGGCTACACATTAGACTCAGTAAATCAAAACGGTACTAGAGAAAGAGATGTTGGAACTTTACTAAGATTATATCAAGAAGCATACCAAGAGTATACTTTTGAAATTAATGATGGAACAATTGCAAATATGCTGAACAACGGTAATTTAGTTATTGTAGCAAGAGATAGAGAAACAGGAGGTATAGTTGCTTCATTGATAGCCGAACATTGTGAGATAGCACTTGAAGATGGACGCAGAGTACATTTATACGAACTTAGCGATTTTGCAACATTCAGAGATCATAGAGGGAATGGATTAATGACATTAATGCAAATGGAAGCAAGAGCAATGATAAGAGCACAACATGATGGAACTGCAATAATTTATTCTGAAAACAGAGCAGCATGGGAAGCAGTAAACCGTTCATCACAGAAAGCAGGTTTTAAATATTGTGGAACACTCCCACTTCATTGTGTACTTGTTAGTGATAGAAGTTTTGGAGAGGAAGGACGTTTAGAAAGTTTGCATGTGTGGACAGACCTTAGATGATAAAAATGGAACCAATAGAACTTTTGGAAAAACTTGTTTCAATAAACTCAGTCTTTCCGAATGAAGCTGAACTTACTAATTTTCTAGCAGATGAGCTCAGAAAGCGCGGATTTGAAGTCAATGTGTGTATGTACAACGGGAATAGGTACAATGTGTTGGCAACTAGAGGAACTCGAGGCAAATTTCTTTTGCTATACGCACATATGGACACTGTTCCGCCTTATGATTATGAAAGCACTGGAAGAGATTCATTCGAATTAGTTGAAAAAGATGGCAAATTATATGGACTTGGTGCTTATGATATGAAAGCAGGAATTGCGGCAATTCTAAAAGCAGTTGAGAATATTGAAAATGATAGAGCAATAAAAATTATGTTTGTAAGTGACGAAGAAGCAGATTCGCAAGGATGTTATGAAGTAACAAAAACAGATTTTCTAAAAGATGTTGAATTTGCTTTGGCTACTGAAATTTCAGATGTTAGTGATGTTAATCAAAAAACAAAAATGATAACATTAGGAAGAAGAGGAAGAGTGCAATATGAAATAACTATACCTGGAAAAAGTTATCATGCAGCAAAGATGGAAAATGGGATATCTGCAATTACAGAAGCATCAAAATTAGCAATTGAAATAGAAAAGATGAACACTGAATTGCCACAACATGAAAAACTTTCACATGGAAATCAGTTTGTCAGAAAATTTTTCTCTGAAAGTGTATCATTATCAATACCAGATCGAGCAGTATTGCTAGTTGATAGACACCTTGTACTTCCAGAAACTGCAGAAAGTGCAAGAAATGATATTGAAAGAAAAATAAATCAACTTTATGCAGATGGAACACTGAAAAATTTAGATGAAGAAAAAGCCAAAGTAATAATAAAACCAAGAGAAGTCCCTTATCTTATGCCATATGTAACTCAGCAGAATAATTCGCATGTTCAGAGGCTAAATAGCGTTATTAGAGAGAAATTAGATGTTGATGCTAGTTACAATTGCGGCCTTAGTGTTGCTGATGAGAATCTAATTGCAATGCAAGGAATACCAATAGTAACCTATGGACCAATTGGATCAGGTGAACATTCAAATGGAGAATGGGTTTCAAAACAAAGTTTTTTAGAGATGATTGAGGTTCTGAAAACATTTGTTGAATCCTAATGTTTACATTTCGTTTCTACTCCAAAACGAATATCTTTAGAATACATTTTAGATGAACCGCAATCTGGACAAGTTCCATCAAAACTTATCGGCATGGAACCGCAAATTGAACACTTATTCTTGATTTTGTGTCCTTGAAAAGAACCAACGAAAATTTTCTTGCAAGTTTTACATACGACAGGTAACTCACCATCTCCTTTGTCAGGATTAAATCCGTGCATCCCTAAAGGCCCATGTTTTTTTCCACAGGATTTGCAAAAATATTCAACAACTTCAGTCATTTACACACCTAGAGCAAAATTACATTTTTCTCGTTTTTGAAATGTTCTCTATCTCCAGTAACAATGACCAGATTGTTTTGTTTGGCTTGTGTCATTATGATAACATCGACAATCCCAATATCTTTGAGTTTTTTCCTCTTCTCAACATATAATTCAGCAGCTTCAAACGATGTGTTGTGATCTACTGGAAGTTCTTTTGAAAGTTGTTTCATAATACTGAAACCGGCTTGTGTATCTTTGTTCTTTTTTAACAATTTTATAGTGACTTCTGCAATCGAAAGACTTGAAGTAAAACATTCGGAGGAAGTTAAAATTTTAGTTACTTTCTTACCTAGAGTACTGCCATCAAAATATTCGATCCAAGCATAGCTATCAAGAAGGTAACTAGACATCTATACTCAACTCGTCTTCTTTAGTAAACTTACCAATACCTCTGAACATACCAAAACCATCTAGCTTAACCTTTTTCACTTCAACTTCGATTCGCTCATTAGGATGAATGTTCAATAATTCAGCTACTTGTTTTGGAATTGTAACCATTATTGACCCGCCGACAGACACTGCCTTTGAAACAAAATTCATTAAACCACCTATTTAATTTAATTAAACAAACAGTTTAATAAACTATCTTAACACTCCCTCTGGAAAATAGTTTAACACATGATCATGAAATATTGGAAATGTTTCATAAGTGGAAATCATATCTCCAAATCTAGTTCTTAATTCAATTAAAAAATCTTGGAATTCTCTGCTAGAAGAGACCTCGACTTCAAGACCGAATCTCCACACTCCAAGATGCTTAACAAGAAATGTTACATTTTTATGTCTCAGAAATTCATATAGCTGTTTCTCCAGATTTGGCTGGTAAGAATGAATACCTAGAAAAATCATATGTGCCTCAGCACCAATTTTCCGTGCATGTAAAGGCAATCGATAACCAAGAATCAAATTCTTTTTTTCCAAATGCTTCATTCTTTCTTGAACTGTTTTATAATTTACACCCAAAAATTTCCCAAGCTCAGAGGCTGAATGCCATGCGTTTTTTGCCAGAATTTTTATGAGCTTTTCATCAAGCTCGTCCAGCTTTAGCTCTGGATCGTTCTTCATTGCATGGAAAATTTCTGATTTTTGTTTCTCGTACTCCGGGAGGAGGTACTGCCTTGCCTGATCTCTAACATTAATATACGTGAGAATTTCGTATTTTTTTACGAATTTGCCCCATTCTTCAAGAACTTCTTCGAAAATTATGTTGAAAGTAAATTGATCTTCAGAGATAAAATTTATGACAAAATCCCAGTTTCCACCGACTTCTCCAAGCCACATAACATGAGGATGTGATTTGAAATACTCGACAAATTCGGATTTTTTTTCTGGGATAATTTTCTGAAGTTGGATAACCACCCTAAACCATTTTTGATTGACAGTAGCAGAATCAAAAACAGTGATTGCACTTAGAAAAAGACCTTCTTTCTTCATTCTGTTGATTCGGTATTGCACTACTTGACGAGAGAGCCGGACTTTTTTCGCCAAAACTTTGATGTTCATTCTGGCATCCATGTCAAGCTCGCGCAGAATTTTGCGGTCTTTAATGTCGAGTTTTATTATATTTTCCATATTAAATCTACTTTTTAGTGTTTCTATTAATAAATACTCCTTTTTTGCAAATTTTTGATTAAAACATTTTAATTATTCAAACTGTGTTAATTAATCAGAAAACATGGGCGAGAGGTGAACAAAATGGCTGGTAATAAAAAATTGGTTAATGATGGGATACTCGTTCAGGGTGGTGCATTCAGGATTGATAAAGGTCCAACAAAAACAGAAATAAGATCATTCAGATTAGCAGTAACATTAGTAGAAGAACTCCGAAGAGATGGCAAAAATGTAAAACTCGGATGTATAGTAAATGATCTTGCATTGAAACCAGAACAAAGACCAAAGGCAACCGGAGTATTTGAATGGCCAAAAGAATATTTAGACAGATTACAAGATGCAATGATTGATCCTCCTGACGTGAGAATATACTATGAAAGTACTTTGAGAAATGGTGCAAGTCAAGACTTACACAGATGGAGAATATTTGGCGGTGCATTCAAGAAAAATGAGGCTACTGGACTTGATGTTCCAAGATGCAGAAGCATAATGGGGAAATTTTACAGCACACTTGCAAAAGAAGGATACATTCAACAAATTGGATACTATACTTTTGAACCAAAACCAGAACCAGCTCCAGGAGAAGTAGCAGATAAAGCATGTTTATATGGACCGATAGAGGGTGCACTAGAAGGCGGTTCTGGGTATAAACTACGGCTTGAAGTAGTAAATTTTCTCATTTATCCAGACGGTAGGATACAGGCAGTAGGTGCGTTTGAACCAGATAAATGAGTGAGTACATGCGAACAATAACAGCCGAAACAATAACCAAAGCGCATGAACGAATAGCACCGTTCGTTCGGCGCACACCATTAATTGAACTTGGCAAAAGTGCTATTCACCTCAAATTAGAAAATACTCATCTTGGCGTCCATGCATTCAAAATTCGTGGAGTGTGGAACCGATTGAAAGATGAAAAAGCAGAGCATATTGTTGCAGCAGCAATTGGAAGCCATGGATTTGCAGTTGGTTTTGTGTGTAAAGCACTTGGAAAAAAATCAACTTGTTTTATGCCAGAAACTGCACCTGAAGAGAAAAAAGAAAAAATGAGAAGAATGGTTGATGAGGTAATAATCTTTGGAAAAGAATTTTCAGAAACAGAACAAGCTGCAGCAGATTATGCAAAAGCAACTGGCGTACCATTCATCCATCCATATAACGATGAACAAATAATCGCAGGCCAAGGTACAATTGGCTTGGAAATTGCATGTGTAAATGACTTAACAGATGTATTTGTACCTGTTGGCGGTGGAGGATTGCTTGCTGGAGTTGCCAGTTATTTGAAAGAGGAAGTTCCGGTGGTTAGGATATACGGAGTACAACCAGCTGTAATGCATTCAATGGCAACTTCTGTTGAAAATGGGATAATAACAAAAAGTGAACATGCGCAATCACTTGCAGAGCCATTAGGTATTAATCCAAATCCAGACACAATGACATTCGAATATATTCAGAGATATATTGATGGTTTTATCCTACCAAGAGAAGATCAAATTCGGGCAGCCATGTGTATGATACACATGCAAACTGGCCACATAGTTGAAGGAGCCGGAGCAATTGCTGTTGCTGCTGCACTGATTGTACGAAATAAACAAAGAATAGCAAACGGGAGAAGTGTTTGTATTGTTTCAGGTGGAAATATTAGTGAAGAAAAATTTGCTATAGAAATGTCCAGGGTAAATCCAGAACGTATGCTAATCTAATAGATTTATCTCACTCCGCAAATGAAATTTTCAACTGGTTGGTTTGTTTCATCAAGAATTGTTACAACTGCAAAATGCGATGTTGTATGTGGGTTTACCATCCCCATTTCAACTAACGCTTTTGTTCTTACATATGCTTTGTAATCATCACCAATTGGTTCCATTTTATCTACAGGCAAATTAAAAATCTGCAAATGATCAGTTATACTGGAACCGGAATAAGAATAGGTGACAACAACAATATTTCCATTTAATCTATGTCCAATAGTAGAATCAATATCTGAGATTGTGAGAAGAAATGGATTAGTAGTTATCGATTGAATGTCCGTAGTGATAATAAACTTAAGTTGACTGCTTAAAAGCATCTGGACTGCATCTCTGTTGGTTACTGTTGTTCGTTCCGCTCTCGGTTCAATTAGTTTTTGTGGTTGTTCTAAACGTATAGTCACCATACGTGCATTGCGTGCATCAATACCGTCTGGAGTAAGTTCAGAAGATGGTATTACATCTGGATTTCTACCGAGTGAATACCAAGTAGGCGCAAGCCATGTTTTACTCCAACTATCATACACTGCAAGTTCTACAGCATGAATTGAACCCGAACATGCTTGCGGTAGGAATGTTGTATCAAGTTGTCCTACGTCCACATATCCTTTTACAACATCACGAGTAAGTACAGGACCAGAGTAAATATCGTAACGCAATCCACTTGAAACTAATTCTACTCCTCTTATGATAAGAGTATGATCACCATTTCTGTAAACAAATGCTCTTCTTGAAATACCTTGAAACTCTAATCTTCCTTGTTCACAACCAGCAAGATCAAAACGAAGACCTTCAAGGAGGGGTATAGTACTCGTTCTTGTAAATTCTCTACCCTTAGTAACAGTAGCAAGTGCAGATTGTAAACGTCTTCTAACCAGCCAGTTTGGCTGTCTATCATGATTAGTTCGTTCTGGAATAATATCAGTATGCATTGCTCTGTGTCCTTTCATGGATTCGTATGTGTAGGCTATGGTTTATAAAAGTAAAGATTAGTGTCTGAAATGCCTGATTCCAGTGAAAACCATTGCAATTCCGTGTTCGTCAGCTGCTTTTATCACGTCTGCATCTCTAATTGACCCACCTGGTTGGATAATTGCAGTGATACCTAATTTGGCTGCATAATCAATACCATCTCTAAATGGAAAGAATGCATCCGAAGCCATAGCACAACCTTTCAAATTTTCATTATGGTCTTTTGCGATCATTGCTGCTAATTTAGCTGCATCAACCCTTTTCATTTGCCCGGCACCAATCCCAACTGCACGATTTGGACGAGCATAGACAATTGAATTTGATTTCACATATTTGGTAATCTTCCACGCATAATAAAGTGATTTCATTTCCTCTTCAGTTGGTTTTCTTTTTGTCACGACTTTAATATTTTCAAGCATTTTTACGTTGCCATCCTGAACAAGAAGACCGCCAAGAAATCTTCTCCCGCTGCTTCACCTGCGTCCAGTGCCTGGTCTAATAACCTTGTATTCACTGCCCCGGGAGCGATGGCATTAATGTCTATATTATAATCTTTTACTTCATTTGCAATCGTCTCTGTCAATCTGATAACACCGGCTTTTGAAATCCCGTAAGCGCTGAATCTGGGAGACGGTGATGCCCCGCCACCACCCGACATATTTACAATTTTCCCCTTTTTATTTTTTATCATCGTAGGCAGGACAGCCTGCATGCACA
>JBDRIM010000064.1:0-77831 GCA_043816005.1 Microcaldota archaeon | reverse complement strand
TTTGCATATGCGTCGCTACTTTTTCCAATATCTCCTCTTTTAACGTCGAGAATTACCCATGTTTTATTGAGGTAGCGGTTAAGAATATCTCTAAGCGCATATAATCCATCAAATCCATATTGGGCAAAATATGCATAATTTGGTTTTATTGCTGAGATCGCATTTTCTGCAATAAGCTTGTCAGTTATCTCGCTGAAAAAAGCAGTTATATCTTTTGCTGTTGCATTTGGGATATATTTCTCTATTCTTCTCAGATCAGGGTCAATACCAAAACAAAGAATAGTTTTGTTCTCTTCTGCTATTTTGATGAGTTTTTCCATGACCTATTATCTTATTTGAGGTTTAAATTTGTTGTGAATCGCTCCGCGGAAATCGCGTCTAACAATATTTATAAATCACAAATCGTTCTTTTGTCTATGGTGTTGTCCAAAGCTACCATCAACCCAATTCAGTTTGTTGGTTTAGCATTTCGTGTAAAAGACACCAGATTAGTCACTTATATCCATAAGCTAAAGGGCAACCTTTCATCTAGGTCGTTTATCTCCACTCGCAAGATAAAAACAAACATCGAAAACCTTCAACAGATGGCTCAAGCTACAATATGGAATTCCGTTGGATATTGCAATCAAGCTACTCGGCAAAAACAAATTCAAAAAATTTGGTATCTGCCAATTTCGTTCGGGCAAATGCTCAAGTCACTGTTCGGTTACCATTCCAATGCACTCAACTCCAAAATTGATGTATCCTCTTGGTGCTCTCATTGGAGATGGGTCTCTTAGACATACCTCTGGCGGCTCATATTTCATCACTTTCGAAATGAAAGACAGAAATGTGTTATTTCTTATTCAGTCATTGTTCCAAAAAGTCTTCGGCATCCGTAAAAAAATAACTCTTAATTGCAGGAAAGATGGTCGCCGTACTTACATTCTAAAATACTCAAATAAGATCATCTATTACTTTTTCAACCGTTTTTTCAATATCACTAAAAACAAAACTAAGACGGTTCGAATTTTGTTACCTGCGAATTCATCTCGAAATGCAAAATTAGCCCTGCTACTTGGACTATTCCATACCGATGGTTCTGTTGTTAAAAATTCCCTGCGTTTTTATACGTCCAGTTCCAAACTTAGGGATGATATCCGTACTATCCTAGCCGGTATTGGCTATTCGTGTCGTCTATATGCTTACCAAAGAAAGAACTATACGCCAGAATACCACATATACGTCAAAAATTCAAAAGACATTCTCTCTGAATTTGCACGAACAACTGCAGTATTAGCTAAATAATATAAACTCGTTCTATCTAGTATTATCTCTCTCGGTATTAATCATCCGAGTGTGTTATTTGGGGTCGTGGCGTAAAGCCTTTTTGGCTTGAAAACCAAAAAAGTACATGCAATCCGGTAGCGCGGCTGAAACTTTTTCTAATTCTTATTAACTGAAAAAGTTGCCGAAGCTCCAGATCTCTCTGTCATATGACAGAAATTGTAGCCGTGAAACCAGCATGTTAGAGTTCAATATTCTTTTTTAGGAAAAAAGAACCAAAAAATTTGCTAAAAAAGCGAGAGCTGATCTCTACGACCCCATTTTTACTTAAAAAATGGGGGTTAAGAACGGATTACCGTTCTTTCTGACCCCATTTGCTTATGTAAAATGGGAGCCATTGGCAACAAGCCAACTGGACCCCATTTTTACTTAAAATTTATTTCAAAAATTTAGAGGTGTTTGACAATGAAAAACATTTTATTATCTGCAATATTTATCCTATTGATGTTTGGTTGTGTGAATCAATACCAATCTGAGAATAATCCAATCACTCCACCAACAATTTCAACTCCCACTCCGTCAACACCAGTGTATGGGTCACTTCCAGCAAATTATACTATTAATTTTGGAGATTATGTTCTTGCAGACTATACATTATTCGTCGATGGCAAAATTATGGATACAAGCAATGCAACTTTGGCTGTTGAATCTGGTATTTATGACCCAAAACGATCATACAATCCAATTCAATTTGAAGTAGCATTGAATAAAGGAATTGTGAATGGTTTTGTACTAAATGTGATTGGTATGACTATTAATGAAACACTGGCGTTTTCTGTTCAACCTAACTTAGGGTATGGCCTTTACGATCCAACTAAAGTCATAACAATAGAGCGCTATTATACTCAGGAATTATATGAAGTCGCACCACGCAGTTATTTTGAGGCACGTGGAATAAATCTTAGTAATGGTACTTTGCTCTCTGAAAACCCAATGGCTATTGTTAGTGATATGAATGATGAAAATATTACCATTTTCTATGTGTTTATCACTGGACAAGAATTCATACAAAATGAGATAACAAAAAAAGTAATTAATATCACAAATACAACTGCCTCTATTGAATTAATGCTTCAAAATGGTACGACATATTCCATGCCAAATCCTAATACTGGAGTTCCAATTTCACTTAGGGTTATTGATATTAATGATAGCCACATTACCCTCGATGCAAATCATCCCCTTGCTAATAAAACTCTTAATTTCAAAGTAACTATACTTAAAATCAAGCATGGTAACTTTATATCAGACTGAGGGATCTTATGGCGTGGCATACAATTCCAATGAAAGACCTTCTACACCAGCTTGAAACAAATGAAAAAGGACTAACAAATTCAGAAGCAGCTATTCGTCTAGTAAAATATGGTCGTAATTCCATTGCTATAAAAAAACAAATATCCCCGTTGACCATTCTCATAAACCAATTCAAGAATATGCTTGTTATCCTACTGCTTTTTGCTGCTGTTGTTTCTCTGACTGTTAGCCTGCTGAATCCACATGAAGCTGATTTTCTTGATGCCATTTTAATTTTTACAATTGTTATTGCAAATGCTCTTTTTGGTTTTTTTCAGGAGTATAAGGCCGAAAAAACAATCGAAGCACTGTCAAAGATGGCTGCGCCAAGAGCAACAGTATTACGTGATGGGGAGGAAGTAGAAATTGATTCAGAAGAAGTTGTTCCAGGAGATATCCTTATCCTGGAAGAGGGTGATAAAGTTGCTGCCGATGGAAGACTAGTCGAATGTTTTTCTCTTTATACTGATGAATCAATGCTTACTGGAGAGTCACTACCATCAAACAAAAAAGTGGGAATTATCAACGAAAAAACGCCTCTTGCAGAACGTACAAATTCTGTTTTTATGAATTCAATAATCACGAGAGGACGGGGTGCTGTAGTAGTTACACAAACAAATCTTACAACTGAAGTGGGGAAAATTGCTAAAGAAATATCAGAGGCACCTGAAAAAGTAACTCAATTTCAAGTGGAGATCGAAGACCTAGGAAAAAAAGTTTCCATTATTACATTAGCCATTCTGATTGTTATTATTGCAACTGAGTTTTTGCTTCGCACCGGGGACATTCTCTTTATTTTTATAGCTGCTGTTGCATTAGGAGTCGCGGCAATACCAGAAGGATTACCAGCTGTCGTTACACTTGCATTATCAATAGCAACAAACCGCATGCTAAAACAAAATGCTTTGATGAGACGTCTTTCCACAGTTCAGGATCTTGGTTCTGTTGATATTATCTGCACTGATAAAACAGGTACGTTAACCGAAAACACAATGACTGTTACTCAAATTTATATTCCGGATAGTTATTTTGACGTTACGGGAAAAGGACTTACTACTGCTGGAAAGTTTGTTGTGCGTGGAAATGGAAACAACACAAATATGGACATGCTTCTAAACTGTGCAATTCTATGTAATGATGCTCATCAGACTGAAGGTGGTAAGTTTAAAGGCGACCCAACAGAGACAGCCATTCTCATTCCAGCATACAAAGCTGGTTTGGATACTGATTCTATTCGTAAAAAATTCAAAAGAATAGGCGAGGTGTCCTTTTCCGGAGATCGGAAAATGATGTCAACGGCAAATTCTGATGCACATAAAACTTATTCTTTTGTAAAAGGCGCACCAGAAGTTGTAATTGCAAGGTGCAACAAAGTTCTTGTTGATGGTAAGATCAAAAAACTATCAAATGTAGATAGATCATTTCTCTTAAAACACAACACCACCATGGCTTCAGATGCATTGAGAGTGCTTGCACTTGCCTATAAAGAAAAACCAAAATCTTTCGAAGAAAAAGACATGGAAAACGACCTGGTATTTCTTGGTTTGATGGGGATGATAGATCCGCCTAGAGCTGGTGTTAAGGAAGCAATTGCTGATTGCAGAAATGCAGGCATACGTGTGGTCATGGTTACTGGAGACAACATACACACAGCAACTGCAATAGGTAAAGAACTCGGGTTTGCAGGCGCAAGTATTAATGGTACTGAATTAGATAACATGTCCGAAGAAGAAATCAAAAGAATCGTTGAGGAAGTTGATATCTATGCAAGAACAAGCCCAAAACACAAAGTTCTATTACTCAAGGCACTTCAAACAAACAACCATATAGTTTGTATGACTGGAGATGGTGTCAATGATGCTGCTGCAATAAAAAATTCTGACGTCGGAATTGCTATGGGTATACGTGGCACCGAAGTAACAAAACAAGCCAGCGACATAATCATTCTTGATGATAATTTTATTACAATAAGAAATGCAATTGCAGAGGGTAGGAGTACTTTTGACAATATACGGAAATTTGTAGTCTATCTTCTGGGTGCAAATATCTCAGAAGTTCTGATCATTTTTATATCTACCATCACTGTATTGGGCATATCACCAAAAATAGCTGTTCAGCTTTTATGGATAAACCTTGTTACTGATGGTCTCCCTGCTTTAGCTCTGGGTGTTGATCCTGCACCAAAAGATGTAATGACAAGAAAACCACGAGAGAAAAGTGAAAGAATGGTAAACAAACAAACCATTTATTTTCTTGCATCACTTGGACTTAGTGGTGCAATTGCTTTAATTGCGCTATATTACTATGTGCTTTCTGTTGATCTCGCCATAAAAGCATACAGTATTCTTTTTACTTCATTTGTTATCATGGAAATGTTGACTGTTTATATTGTAAGATGGAGGTATAAGACTCCACTTCTGTCAAACAAATGGTTGCACATGGCTGTATTGTGTTCTATTATTCTACAACTAGTACTGATCTACGGGCCATTCAATAATATGTTTGGTGTGGTTCCATTGCTTATTGATGATTGGTTGAAAATAATACTTACAATGGGCGGTTATCTTATACTTCTCGTCATAGCAATAACTCTGGAAAAATTAATAATAAAGAAAAAATAAATTACGAACACTTACCTATAAGCGGTTTTGTACCAACTTGCGTAAGTCCAGTTAGAGTTCCTTTAGCGTAGGTTATTATCACATTATAACTAAACGGTTCACCAGCCATACCACATTCCGATCCAAGTGTTGCAGTTATGGATTTTTGTTCTCCTGGTTCAATCTCTGTGGAAGTAGAGAGGACCGAAACCCCATCTATTGATATGTCAGTTATTGTTATAATATCCAAGTCAACATTTTGCAATTCCAAATTAAGTGTATCTCCGCTTGCTCTGAAATTGTGTATTGCTACAGGTGCACTAGAAGACCAGTAGCTTTTACTTTGTGTTTCAAGGGAACCAGTATTAGGGCCAATAAATCCACCCATAAGGTAAAGGATAGTAGGAAGAAATACGACAATTGCACAAGCTAATAATAACAATATAATTATCCCGATTATGATCCATTTTGTTTCAACCATTGTTACACCATTTACTTAGATCTACGGTTATATTATAAAAATAAAACTGGTTTGTACGAAACTACAAATAAGAAAAATAAAGAAAAAATAAAATTACGAACACTTACCAACAAGTGGTTTTGTACCACTTTGTTTAATTGCCGATATACTTCCTTTATTGTAGGTAATGACTACATCGTCATAAGTGAATGGTGTACTTGCTACTCCGCAAGTTGTTCCAAGTGTTGCAGTGACTACTGCTGATTCACCACTTGTGAAGTTCTTTGCAGTTGAATAGACTGAAGCTCCACCGACAGATACGTCTGTGATTTCCAATCTCTCCAAATCATTGTTCACCAATTCTAATTCCATCGAAGTTCCACTTACCTTAAAGGTGGTTATAGCGAATGGCGACGTAGATCCCCAGTAATTTTTACTTTGTGTTTCAAGGGAACCAGCACCAAGGCCTGAAAAGCCACCTACGAGGTATACAACAATTAATGCCACGACTAATACCACTGCTAGAATAACGAGGTATTCGGTCGAAACTTGTCCTTTTTTAAACATACTACACCTCCAATTTCTTTCACTATTCATCTCAATACTTAAAAATCTTTTGTCTGGCTCAAATATCTCCAAAACCAGCCAAAAGAGTACCAACAACAAATTTTGCTACGAGATAAAAACAAACTGAACACACTGCAAATATGGGGAAATATTTCACTCCATATATTATTCTTCCCTTACCTATAACGCCTATTAAACATGACATAAGTAAACTTGTCAGAACCAAAACAACTACTGAGGTTAAGAACATTTGGTCTGGAGTTATCAAAACTTTACCCGAAAAAGATGGGAGACCACCAACTATATCGGCACTACTCATTTCTTCTCCCGGTTGGATTTTCAAGAAAACAGTAAGGAAATGCGTTGATACAGACAATAAAAATGGCATGATGAGTACAATGATAAAAGCTAGGAAAATAGTGTAGCTCCTGGTGGTTGTTGTAAGTTCTGCTCGGAGATCCTGTATCTTTCTTATCTCATCTGCACTAGAATTTAGAAGTTTGGCAAGGTGACCTCCAGATCTTATTCCTTTGACAAACAATCCAATCGTCCGTTTCAATATTTTGGAATCAAAGTGGGTTTGTATCTCTTGGAGTGAATCTAATATGGATGCAGTTCCACTTGCTTTACCTGCACTTAATCTAATTTCTTCATATAATGCTCCGAATTCTGGTCTTGCAGCACCAATAAACGCTGCGAATGGACTCATACCCGCTCTCATATTCGAAGCAGTTAAAAGAAGAAAGTCAGGTAAAACTTTTTCCAATGCAGTTGCCCTATCAGCTATCTGAAAATATAATTTTAGATATGCAAATATGAATATTGGAATGGCACTGGCAAAAAATAAACTTATAGCTATACCACTCGTTTCAATACTCGTGATTGGATCATATATTATAAGGTAAAGGACAAGCAATATCATTCCAATTGCCAAGCTAAGTAGGATTCTTTTCCCAAGCCAGGTTTCTACATCCTCTCGTATTCCTGCATGGGTAAGTTTTTTCTTGAACATCTGCCTGATACCTTCTGGTATGGCAGAACCTATCCTTCGATATGGTCTTTGTTGCATTGTTGGATTAACCATATCAACCACCAAACAACTCCGGTCTCGTGGAACTCATGTATCCTATCATAATTATCTGCAGTAATGCAGACCCACCAACCAAAAGTCCTACTGTACTCACATCCACACCAAGACCACCAAATGCTGATAAAAGTACCATAAAAGTGACCCCAAGTGATGGTACCACTGCCGCCACAAGCATATACATAAGTAACATGAAATTCAAGTTTGTGGAATAATCTCTTATTTCACGGTAATTTGCAGCTTCCAGTGCATTAGCGAGCCCAGAAAGTGCATTTTTCATACTTGCTCCTGATTCAAGTGCATTAACCATCTGCCAAACTGTTCTTTTGGTATATTCGCTTTCAGTACGTAGTGCAAGATGCCTAAGTGCATCTACCTCAGATGTTCCAGTTTCTATTTCTCGAATAACACCATCAAATGCAATGGATATATATCTGTAATCGCTGGTGGCAACATTCTTCATCGAATCAAACAAAGGTATTCCGCTGTCAACATCCATGATTATTTCGCGAAGGGCAGACAAAAGATCCTTGTTTTCCATAGCAGCAATTTTTTTTAGCATTATCCTTGGATATATTAAATGAAGCAAAAAGAACAACATACTTATTCCAAATCCAGCTGCCATTGCCATTAAGGTTGGATCTTCAACATCTTGTTTTAGTAAAAACATTCCAATGGTTAATAGGGAAAAAAATAAACCGTATAAACCTGCTGAAAAAAGAGACCCAACAACATATGTTTCTGCACTAAAAGTATATCCTAGTTTTGATAGTGTAGTTTTAAGTCCTGGTTGTAGTGTTATCAAAACCTTACCTACTCCACTCAACCTTCTCCCCATTCTTCGCATTAATTTGAACGATATTAATAGAAAAGGTATTCTCGGTGGATTCATTACAGCACCTTCGAAGGTGTGGCTTTATTTAGGACTGCTTTAATGAAGCCAGGTTCATCAGCATAAAACGATTTCATCACTCTTCCAATATCCTCTACATCTTCAAGCTTGTTCTTTACCATCCATTCCAGAACTGCACATTTGTTTTTTTGATCTTCATCTATTTCCTTCTCCGTCATACCAGTGTGAATGTTCATTTGTTCTATGTATCTATGTGGTGATTTGCCTGCTTGGAAACTATCTGTTCTTGGTCTCCACATATATATTTTACTGACTTCTGGTTTACTTGCACCAGTGACAATTTCAGAGACCTCCAAAGTTCTTCTTATGTTTCTTCTTCTATCTCTATATTGCACAACCAGCAAATGGATATCTTCAACTTCAGAACTCGGCACTTCTATTGGGGGTTCAGTCAATCTTTTGATAACTTGAGAACCAGTATCTGCATGGATAGTTGAATAAACACTGTGCCCAGTATGCATTGCTTCAAAAAGAACCTCAGCTTCTTTTTTCCTTCTTATCTCACCCATAACTATTCTATCCGGTCTCATTCTCAAAGCATTTACTACCAGATCAAGCATTGTTACTTCACCTGCTCCCTCTGGATTCGGAAGTCGTGTAACAAGAGGAACCCAGTTCCATTGGTAACTCGGAAGCATCAATTCTCGCGTATCTTCTATTGTTACTATTCTTTGAAATGGCTGTATGAGTGAAACAAGTCCATTGAGTGCACTTGTTTTACCACTGGCAGTTCCGCCTGCAATCAATATGTTCATCTCATATTGCATAGCCTGCCAAAGTAATGCTGCCATTTCAGTTGACATAGAATTGTTTTCTTTTTTCAAATAACTTACTATGGTCCATGGATTTTTTGCAAATAATCTCATGGTTATTGTATTACCATGAGCAGAAACAGGATGTAAGGTTGCATTGACACGGTCTCCGTTAGCAAGATGTGCATCAAGAATCGGGTTAAGCATACTTATTTGCCTTCCAACTTTTCTTGCTATCTGTTCAGAATAATTTCTCGTTGCTTCCTCAGTATCCAAGTAAATATTTGTTTTCATCCATCCATACTTTTTATGGTATACTGCAGCGGGAAGTCCGCATGTGTTTATCACTATTTCTTCAAGCTTTGAATCACCTATTAAGAGTTCCAATTCACCTAATCCATACATTTCATTTACAATAAGGTCAGAAAGCAATTCTAGTGCCTCTGGTTTTGGGTTGAGATCGTCTGCTATTCTTTTTTTAATTAACTCTCGTTTGATTAGAAAATTTCCACTCATTCCCTCTTCGCTTGCTATTGTTTCTATTGGTAAATCCTTTGTAATGTCTGTTTTCAAATGTTCGATATACGCTCTTGTATACGGGGTTATTCTCGGTCTTCTAATACTATAGACTGGTCGTTTTTCTTCATTTGATTTTAAAATCCATACTGATTCGCTTGTGTGAGCTCCGGTTGCAGGAACGATGTATTCCTCCATTTTCGTTCCGTCACCATGTTTTCTCTCTTCAGTTGGTATGAGTTTAATTGTCATCCATGGTTGTTCAATCATATTCGGTGAATAATGAGTAGTTACAAGTCCGGCCTTTTCAAGTAAGAGTGCAATTTTTTCTATTATTTCCTCATCCCATTGTAGTTCTTTTGCAAGTAATTTGTAATTTGTTTTTTTTCTCTTACTGACGATATCGACCATATCGTCTATAATGGTAGTTACCAACATACTCTATCCTCTCCTATTAGGTTTTAATTCATTTTTATTTCCCAATTCTTCTAACTAAACTTACTGGTCCCTGAATATATTGCACATAACCGTCGTATTCGTAACCAAACTTTTTATTTGCGTCGAGTGGGGGAAGAACTACAGTCCATGCAACATTTGCTGTTATACCTGTTGATTTCATTGTAAGTGAACCATCGTTACCATCTTCTGGTCCAATCTTAATAGTCATACTTTTACTCCCAACATAATCTATCTTCAATGTGTTTGATTGATCAGGAAAAAGTTTCCCTTCTTCTATGACAGTGCCATTAAGATCCGTATAACTTATTGTAACATTCAAAGTTCCACTATCATTGAATTCCATGTGAGTTACATTTTCTCTAATTGCAGTAATTATGACATTTATGTCATAGGAAGTAGCACCAGTACCCTCATTACGTGTGAAAACCGATTCGTTTTTGCTATGATTATTTGTGTAAATATAATCCTCGTTTATAAAAAGTTTTATGGTGCCGTCTGTTAAATTGGTGAAGTTTGTGCTTATGTTGCTTGCAGTTCTGCTGGCAACTTCACCAATAAGGAATCTTTCATATGCAGAAATTTCAGCAGAATAGTTGTAATCTCTAAGCTGATCATTTACAGTTATAATCATACTGTCATTTTTCTCATCAAAATCAAGTTGCGGCCCTACAATAGAATTAAACTCATATCCAATGTCATCTTGAAGGAATGCTGCATATATTAGTGGAAGCGGCTCAATGATTACTCTCTCTGTACTAAGTTGTACATTTCGAAATGAAATTGCGAGCATTATCAATATCATAATCAAGCTCACAGACAAAATTGTTATTACGAATCCTTTCATTTTTTTCCTCTTTATTGTTCTTTCCTTAACCAAGTTTCAGATTTGATTATATAATTGTTATTTTTGTAAAGTAAGGGGCTTGCAGTTATTTGTATATCCAAGTCTGTTGTTTCAGTACAATCACTTTTTGTGATGTTACTCACGATAATTTCGTTTGTATCAACGATTGTTATTTCAATACATGCAAGTTTTGGTGTTGTTTCCAAAAGTTCTTGAATCGCACTACTATTACCATCTATTGCCTGGTTCATCCTTCCTGTTTTTTCAAGAACTGTTACTACATCCAGTGTCAGCTGCTTCAGATAAATTTCTCCTGGTGCCTTAGGATAATAACTCTGAGTTGCAATTATCATCATCGCAAAAAGTACGAACGACAATGCGATTACTGCATCAAGACTTATAGCAAATCCTTTCATTTGCCCCAGACCTCCATATGCACTACTACGGGTTCATTATCTAGAATTGCAAAGCGATCAAATACAATTGAATTATTCAATTTTCCAAATGAGGAGGTTCCAAATTCATAATATATTTCGTTTCCAGTAAGATCAGTTATCCTCATGCCAAATTCGTAGTTTTGCATACCAAGCCTTGCTTTGATCATAGAATATGAAGTATTTTCTACTATCAATCTATCAAGTTTCATTATGTTTAATTCATTACGGCCATTGACAAGTCCAAATGCGCTAACATCACTTATATTTTCCAACATCTCCCAACTTTCTGGTTCACCTGGTGTAGCCAAAAGAGACTCAGAAGCAAAAAAAGCACTTGATTCCATTGACGTTTGTTTGCTTGCCAAATTCCATCTAATCGCAATAGTATTCCACATCATCATGTAAAGCAATAATATGAAAAGAAGTGCCACAAGACCCGTTGTAAAATCAGCTGTCCATATTTGCCCACGTCGTGTTTTTTGGGAACACATAATCTTATTTGACAATGACTATTTCACCTCCATTATTTGTTATGGTGATATTTCCTTGGCTTAAACTATCGGTATTTACATCTGCATTAAGTAGGGGGGCACTTGCAGATGCGTGTGGTCTTGTTGATGTTACGGCATAGTTTGTTATAGTAATATTTTCTTCATTTTTGATATTTGTCATCGTGAACTCATAACTTGCGCCGTCACCCGCAAGATAAACAAAATTTATGGCAGATGCAATTGATTGCGCATTACGCAATGCCATAATCTTATCCTGTGTCTGGAAAAGATTGAGGCTGCCATCAAAATATACAAAAAAAAGCACAAGAAATAATGTAAACAATGCAGAATATACTATCATGAATTCTGATGAAACTTGCGCCCTCATAAAATCGCCTATTTTCCTATTCCTTGGAATATTGCATTGAGAGTTTCTGTGTTTGGTGCAAAGTAATATTCACCATGTGTGAGTAAGGCAATATTGGTAAGTTCTGTTTCATCAACATCATAACCAAATCCAATTGTGTAAACAGTTATGTTTCTGTCTCTACAATAAACTGCGCCAGTAACTGAATTCCCTACATTTGCCTGTCCATCAGTAAGAAGTACTATAATTTTGGTTGCTTCTGGTCTAGCTCTTGCTGAAACAAGTTCATTTGCTGCGCTTTGTAACCCACACTGTATACATGTATTTCCATTCGGATAAATTGAGTCAATTGCGTCTTTCAGTGTCTCCTGGTTTGCTGGATTCATCTCTGCAAGTAATTCATCAGTTGTTGAAGAAGTGCTATATGAAACAAGCCCTGCCTGGATATTATTACCTGCAATGTCTAGGAAACTTTTAGATGCATCTTGCACTGCCTTCATTTTAGTTGGGTACTGTCGTAGGTAAAAGTAGTGGTTATATGCAGTGCAGCCACTCATATCACGTCTAAGCCAAAGATCAATGGTAAATGGCGGTTCGTATTCTGAAATGTTTATTAAAGTTGTTTGGCTTCCATAATATGTTGATTTACGGCTACCACTTGCAACTCCAACACCATTAATTGTTGCATTATAATCAACAGTGCATCCGCTTAGACTTGCTCTTGTTTCAACAGTAAGATTTGCATAGTCCCCGTTTTTTTGTGTGATTGAAAGTGATTTTACCCATGACCAACCAGTACTTGATGCAGAGACGTAACCATTACTATACATATATGTGACATAGGAACTCATTGATCCTGATCTATCTAATACAAGCATCAGATCAACATCAATTATTCCGAAACTATCATTGTATATTCCGCCAACATTATCGAGTTCATCTGTGCATTGATAGTAGATATTATGATAGCCAACTGACATTGATCCTATATTATAAATAAAATTTTCATACGGCGAGTCCCATACGCCATCTTCTGCACTTAATGGTAGCCAAATTCCAGAATCTATTTTTATATTACAGCTTTTGATATTACTATTTCCAGTATATTCATCTGTTACTGTTCCGCCAATTGAAATGTTTGTTAATGTGGTTGGCCACTCTGTGTGATTCATCTGTATGACTATAGGTCCAATCATGTCAGCTTCACTTACATTGAAATAGTAATAGGCAGTTGGTCCAATATTGTTTACAACATCTGTACATTTTGCACGAATTGCATGTGGTCCTAAACTAAAACCATCGGTGTAATTATGCACTGTTAATTCTATCGTTTGATCATATGCTCCATCCGAGGGTAGCATATCCTGCCAATTGTCTGCATTATCCGCGTCAATCTCGCAGTTTTCAATTGTGTTGTTGCCAGTTAAAACATCACTAGTGTTAACAAATATTGTAAGTGGTTGATTTTTGATTGCAGGCATCTGATCTTGAAAAACATTTGTAATCAAAGGTCCAAGTAGGTCTTCTGTTTGTGGTGGCTCAGTATATGGAATGACATCAATAGTTACTGGTACATTAACATCCTCAGTATTACCAATATCATCTGTTGCAACAAGTATTATTTGGCCAGTGTACACTCCACCAGAATCAGCACTTGAAACAAATTCTAAAGTTATTGGATAAATATTTCCAACATTAATTGAAAATGAAACTGGCACCCCATCCATTGTTACCTCATAATTGTTCCATATTGTGGATGTAGTAATACCTATATCACCAATCCATATATTCTTTACATTGAATGATGTTGAAGCAGTTGAATTACTATCCATTACAAGAAATATGCGATTTTTATCAAGTTCCATCATCGCATCTCCTATGCGTACTCTATTTCCTTCTGAAACTACCCACACCCAATGTCCTCCTGAGGTTGAAGGGAGATAACCGCGAACATTGAAATTTTCTATTGAAACATGGTCAGTTCCAGCCGCATTTATTCTTATGGATTTATTACTAACAAATGATTTATCCGCATCGTAGGTACTTGGCAATTGTATGTATACTTTCTTTTTTGATCCCTCACCTTGTGCGTATACTTCCTTTGCAGCTGAACTCAGGTCCATCAAAGAATTTTTTGCATCAGTATCATCCTTAATATTCTGAACAGTAGTAACATGACCCTGTGATATTACTGCTATTATTACAAGTACTAATATGGCAACTGATAAAATTAACAAGAATTCAAAGCTTGTTTGTGCTTTAGAATTTTGCAATGTTTTTCAACTCCTCTCCAATCACTATTCCGTTTTTTGTTAGTTTGAAAACCCTTACTTGATCTGTGTGTGTTGTGTCTCTCATTTTTATTATTTCTATTGCTCTTATCCTATGTCTTCCCTGCCTTAAATTGTACATATTAATTATTCCATCACTAAGAAATCCTGATCTTCCTCTGTGCTCTTGATTTGGGGATATAGGTGATTCTGAAGTGACTAATGTGGTTGCATTCCAACTGCGTAACATTTCGAATAAATTCAATATCGATTCATTTGCACGATATCTTTTTTCAAAAAGCATTTCATAAGCAGTTAAAGAATCAATAACTATTCTTCTTGCTCCTAAAGATTCCACTGTATCTCTTATTGATCCTCCGCCTTCCTCCATAACTTTGAGTACTTCGTGCGGTTCATATCTTATTATAGTGAACATACCTTCTTTTTCAAGTGCATCCAAATCCCAACCAAAACCATGCGCGTGTTGGTGTATTTGTTGTTTTGCTTCTGCAAAACTTAAAAAAACTCCTGGATCATCATGTTCTTTCGCACCATAATAAAGATATTGAATGCATAGATTTGTTTTGCATGTTCCAGTGCCACCACGGATCATTACTGAACTTTGTTTTGGCAGCCCACCACATATCATATTATCCAAATTAGGAATACCGGATGGTATTCTTTCAAATGTACACGGACTTTTTATCATGGAGCGAACCTCCTGTTCGCGACAGTCAAAAAATTCTGATTTTTTGTCATGGCACATACTCTCCTCTATCTTTTAAAACAATTATGTATTGTTTTTTGTCATATTTTAAACAAATATTTATACGCACTAACCTCCATTCAATATCACATGAATCCACGTTCACTAGCACAACTGCCACTTCTAAGAAATGGTTTTGTTGATGTTCCAAAAATAGTTAAAGAAGGTGCAACAGCCAAATATTTTCCTGGTATTCTGCCAGATATAGAAGGAATTAGAAAAAGAGATTTTCCACTTTTTGAAAAAGGCGGCCGTATTTATCTTGATTCTGGTGCCACAAGCCAAGAACCAAGAACTGTAATAGATAGAATGCACCTGTTCCGACTTGAACATTTACGTGGCAGTAACCATTCAAAGAATTCACTAGAAGCACGCATAGCTCAACAAAACTATGATAGTGCAAAAGAAAAACTAAAAAGATTTTTCAATGCACATAGCTATGATCTTGCATTTACAAGCGGCACAACTGGTTCTTCTAATCTTTTAGCAACCAGGTTTGCTTATGATCAAGATACTCTAGTTTTGGTTACTGAAGCAGAACACAATTCTCAAATTGTCACTGCGCGTAATTTTGCTGATGCAACTGGTGCAAGATTTGGTGTTCTTCCGGTTAACCGTGATGGTAGTATTGATCTGAATGTATTAGAAGAGGTTGTACGTCGATTTGGCGGTAGAATTTTACTCAACCTTGTTCATGTTTCTAATGTAACTGGCGCAGTTAATGATGTTAAAAAAATACGCGAACTAGTTGGAGATCAGGTGGTAATCTATCTTGATATGGCACAGTCAGCTGGCCATATACCAATTAATCTTGATAGTTTAGGAGTTGATTTTGCAAGTGCTTCTGCACACAAAATGTACGGTCCAACTGGAATCGGTGCGTTTTTCGTAAGTAAAAGAGGACAACGTTATCTAACTGATTTAGTAAGTGGTGGCAGTGCAGTGCATTTAGTAACTGCGGGTAATGTTGCTTATGCTGGTAGCCCAGAACGATTTGAACCAGGTACACAAAATATCGAAGGAGCCATTGAATGGGGCTATGCAGTTGATTATCTTTCTGCTATTGGAATGGAAAGAATTGCTGCACATGATGAAGAATTAGGCAGACTGTTTAGTCAAGAACTTGCGAAGGTTCGTGGTCTTGATATATATTCACCAATGTCAGGTGAAGGGCGTGTTCCAATTTTTGTCTTTAATTCCAGATCCCATAGACATACTGATTTGGCTCGTATATTGGATGAGCATGACATAAGCGTTAGAGACGGATGTTTTTGTGCCCATATTTTAGTATCACGGCTTTTGGGTAAGCCTCCAGAAGTTATGGAGTTAATTGCAGTTATGTTTGCTGCAAGCGGTCGCGATGCCAGTAGTCTTCCAGGTGCTGTTCGTGCATCACTTGCATTTTACAATAATCTGCATGATGTTCATAGAGCGGCGTTAGCAATTAATGAGATTATTGAAAGCCGTTGGTAGCATTTAAAAATGCTCCCTTGCAATTTACTTTATTACTCGTTCTCCCGAAGTGATTTTGATGGATAATCAAAAAGAAGCAATACAAACTGGCACAACGACAGTCGGTTTGGTATGTAAAGATGGTGTCGTATTAGCAAGTGACCGCAGAGCTACAATGGGATATCTCATCGCAAGCAAAGACATTGATAAGGTCTACCAAGTTTCTGATTGCATTGCAATGACTATTGCAGGCGGTGTCGGTGACGCGCAAACATTAATTAGATGGATGACTGCAGAACTCAAACTCTACGAACTTAAAAATGAAAGACCAGCAACAGTCGAAGCTGCAGCAACTTTACTCGCAAACATACTTACTCAATATAAGTTCTATCCGTTTTTTGTCCAGCTCCTTATAGGTGGCATGGATGAAAGACCAAGACTTTTTTCTGTTGATATGCTTGGTGGCATTACAGAAGAAAAACTCACATCAACAGGCAGTGGTTCGCCAATAGCCTATGGTGTTCTTGAGGAACTTTATAGAGAAGATAAAGATATCAATACAAATCTCATTGTTGCTGCTAAAGCAGTAAGTGCTGCTATGAAAAGAGATGCAGCAAGTGGTGAACGTGTTGATCTTACGATGGTTACAAAAACAGGTTTCAAGAGATTGTCAAAAGAAGAAGTTACAAAACTCTTGAACGCATAATTTTTTGTTTTTTGTTTTTTCGTCTGTTTCCTGTGATATTAATTACTTCCAAGTAATCTAACTGAAATTAAATTCGAGGTGTTTTCATTGCACTACAAAGATATAGTAAAAAGAATAAGTGAAATAATGCCTTCGCAATGCGAAGTTACCAAAGTCGAGCCAGAAGGCCTGTCTACAGTAATTTACATCAAAAATATCGATGCATTTTATTCAAACGACCGATTGATAAAAGAGCTTGCAAGCGCACTTAAAAAGAAAGTTACCATAAGAGTAGATCCAAGTGAACTTACTGATATAGGGGAAGCAAAAGCCCAAATAGAATCTCTTGTTCCAAAAGAAGCTGACATCAAGTCAATAATTTTTGTTCCTGAAATGTGTGAAGTTAGGATAGAAGCAATCAAACCAGGACTTGTAATCGGAAAAGGAGGATCTATACTTAAGGAAATAATGCTCAAAACCAAATGGGCACCAGTAACATTGCGTGCTCCAACAATGCCATCGGCAACAATTTCGGGTATCCGTAAAATAAATGTATTGGAAGCATCTGAGCGCAAAAAGTTTTTGGTGAACATCGGCAAAAAAATATGTCAACCATCACCACCGGGAGACTGGATCAGAATAATGGCACTTGGTGGTTTCAGAGAAATTGGGAGGTCTTGTTTACTTATTCAAACTCCAAACAGCAAAGTTTTGTTGGATGTTGGTGTAAATACTGCAACATCAGATCCAACCCGTGCGTATCCCTACCTTAATATGGCCGGTTTTTCGTTAGAAGAGATAGATGCAGTTGTGATAAGCCATGGCCACATGGACCACATGGGATTTTTACCATATCTTTATGCATATGGGTATGATGGTCCTGTTTACTGTACACCACCAACTCGAGATTTTATGGTTCTCCTGCAACAGGATTACTTAAATCTCTGCAAAAAAGCATTCAATGTTGATCCACCATACACAAAAAAAGATATTTACAAAGAATTGAGAAATGTCATAACAGTTAATTATGAAGAAGTTGTGGACATAACGCCAGAAATTAAAATGACATTATATAATGCTGGTCATATTCTTGGAAGTGCAAGTATTCATCTTCATATAGGTGAAGGAACACACAATCTTGTCTACTCTGGTGATCTTAAATTTGGATTTACTAGACTATTTGATCCTGCTACGACCCATTTCCCAAGACTTGAAACACTGCTTATAGAAAGTACCTATGGTGGTAGGAATGATATATCAGTAAATCGTTTTGACAGTGAGAAAAAACTTTTTGACATTATCAAAGATACTATAGCAAAAAGGGGCAAAGTTCTCATACCAGTTTTTGCTGTTGGACGATCACAAGAAATAATGTTGGTTCTTGAAGATTTAATACGAAGAGAACCTGATCTTAATCTTCCAATTTATATCGATGGAATGATTTTAGAAGCATCAGCAATACATACAGCATATCCAGAATATTTGAGGGAACAACTCCAAAGAAGGATTCTTTCCGATCGCAGTCCGTTCGAATCACCTATGATAAAGGTTGCCAAAGGAACATCAAAGGAAGAAATTGTTAATGGAGAACCGGCGGTCATACTTGCACCTTCTGGTATGCTTACTGGCGGTCCGTCATATGAGTATCTTAAGCTCATGGCAGACAATCCAAACAACACTCTTGCTTTTGTTGGTTACCAAAGTGCACTTTCGCTTGGAAGTAAGATCCAACAGGGAATGAAGGAGCTTCCAATACTTGGTGATGATGGTAAAATGAAAACACTTAAGATTAACATGCGGGTTGAAACAGCAGAAGGTTTCTCTGGTCACAGTGACAGGGCACAACTTATGGCTTATTTAAAGAATTTGCGTCCAACACCAGAAAGAGTGCTAACTATGCATGGTGATTGGGGCAAGACAGAAGAATTCGCCCGTTCGATTGGAATGATGATGAGAAAGGATTCAAGAGCATTAGCTGATCTTGAAGCTGTTAGGCTGAAGTAATCAATAACAGCTCGAAGAAACTCAGAACGAAAAATCCGAACTGAAAAATCAACAAAACCAAAATTCCCGTGCGTCTGGATATTATATGTTCGAGATTTGAACAAGTAGGTATGTGGTCCAGATTTCTTCGATTCGGAAGCGGATCTGCAATTTTTATTGTGTTTATTCTAATTTTATTCCTTCTTTTATCTCAATTAGTTTTCCAAGTGCGTCATCCATTGTTTCAACTTCTATTGCCTCAATTCCAATGCTTTTTGGAGTCACATTCAGATTAGTAGTAATTTCTTTCACCGCAATTATCGGTATTTTCCTTTTCATACACTCGAAAACAGGAATACCTCCACAAGCAGAATGCGGTATAACTAATGCAGAAAGATCATGCACCCCCATCCCAGTTTTTGAAATTTTAGGTGCTTTTGAAAGTCCTAAAAGTACACAACTTAGATAAGCAGGTGAAATGGCTTCTGCTCCCGCACGCCAATAAACTGGTTTGTCCTTTAGATTTATTTTCCATTCGTTTTGATGAACTAACGGTGCATGTGCAGCTGGAATTTTATATTTTGCAACAACATGGTGGGATATAATTGCTTCGAGTGCACCAACTGGGTTTGGTCCATTTCCCTCGTAATATTTTTCCCATAATTCATGGTCTGCGCCAACCTGAACACTTACTGCTATGGTGTCGGCACCTTTTTGTAAAAGTTTTTTTATTGGTTTGTCAAGCTGATTCAGATCTTTAATGTTTCCATGGGCAACACCATGGTTGTTGACATGTGCTTGTGCATCAACAACCTTATCAGTCATTTCTATACCAACTACGTCCACTCCTCCTATTGCTCGCAGTCCATTTATGGTATTTATCAAAAGTGCCATTGCACCTTTATCGTTGTTCTTTTCAACAACAATACCTATCTTATTCCCATTTGTTGGTTCAAGTGCTACTTCACCTCGGAAAAACATGTCCATCATGGTTCCTTCAGTGTAAATAATATTTTCTTTCATCAAATTCAGAACGCCGCCATTTACTACATTCGGGTTCACTATCGTCCAATCAGAAATAGATGATATGAGATTTGCAAATGGAGTTGCGTCACCTAAAAAACCACCTACTGACGCCTTTATTCCCGTTGGTACTATCAAGGATGTTATGAACTTTTCGCGCATAACATCACTACTCCATTTTTTTCAACCTTGATAATTCCACAGCGTAAACATTTCATAGTTTTCATTTTTTTGTCAATTTTTTTCCAATCCTTCGTTCGTATAAACACAAAATCTGTTATTGCACCCGTTCCCATGCTTATTTGATCCCTTTTATCTTTTTATTTGTGCCTACAACAATTTTCGAGAACCTTTAAAAGCCTTTTCACGTTATACCATCAATTCTCAGGTGGATACTATGACATTATTGCCCATAGACGAGGAAGAGGATATTGATGAAGATGACGATTTCGATGAAGATGCATGGGAAGAAGAGGATGAGTGAAATGATCTTAAAAATAGATGAAAATGATGAATTCGACGATGATGGAGATTCTGAGGAAGATGAGTGGGAGGAAGAGGATTAGTAATGAGACCACTGTCTTTTGATGAAGATGACGATTTCGACGAAGAAGATTTCGAAGAAGAGGACTGGGGAGAAGAAGGTTAATTTTTTCATTTTTCTGTTTTTTATAATTATACTGAAAAACTAATGTTGTTAAATATTACTCAACTTAGTATGTTTCTTACGGGCTCGTTTCCACCTTTTAGTTAAAAGGTGGCCGATTGAACAATATTTCGTTCAACGGCCCATTGTTCGGAACGCCGAACAACAGGGAGCCAAAACTGGCTCGTTAATTAAAATTCAGGGCTCGTAGCTCAGTTTTGTTTTGCAATGAATGTTTTGCATTCATGGCAGTCTTGAACGAAGTATCGTTCAAGTACATGCTAATTTTCGCTGTATCGCGAAAATGGTAAACTTATGAGCAACTTGGATAGAGCGGCAGCCTTCTAATCTCTAGTAAATAGGACACCCCGTTTTTGGGGGCACCTTTTTACTAAAAAGGTGCCAGCTGTAGGTCGTGAGTTCAAATCTCACCGGGCCCGTTTCTTTTTTGCTAAAATTTTCCCTGACGGGAAAATTTGGCAAACCTTTTATTTTACTTTTCACAGCATTAGGTCTGCTCAGGAAAATTCTGGAACAAAGTGGCGATAACTGTAATCTCCATTTCGAATCCCCCACGAGCCGTAGGTGAGTGCATCGGACAAAAATTATTCAGTCAATTCAGACAAAATTTGGTATGCTCTTGAAGTGTCTGCCTGTTTTATCACCAATATAGTATCCGTATAGCATGAAATGAATTCAACAACGTTTATTCCTTCGGATGCAAGTGCGCTAAGTATGTGAGAAATTACTCCTGGTACTTCCTCAAGGGTTTCCGGGCTTTCTATTGTTATAAGATTTAAATTTTCTTCTCCTTTCCAGATCAATTTTTTTGGTATATTCTCAAAATCCACTTGTTCAAGTATATATGTTATATGTCGTCCTGATTTTGCATAGGATAAGGGTGTTATCCCTTCTATCTCTCGTTTTGTAGTGACAGCCACAACTTTATTCTTTATTACCATCGAACTTTTTTTCAAAACCTCAAGAATTCTGCTTTCAAGTTTTTCTTCGCTTTTTTCAAGCCTGGAACTCATTCTTATCAGTGCCATTTTTACTGCATTTCCATATCTCATACTACCTAATGCTTCTATTGCTATTTTTCTTGCCAGTGCAGAATGATTTACTATCCCATCTCGTACTATTTCTTTCAAAAATGGTCTTCTTTTTATATAAAGCCAAACCAATTCACTTATTTTTTCCATTTGTATCAACCTTCTTTGTTACATTTAGAACATATGTGTAATTAAATGTAACACCCAGCGCGCAATATTTAAATACAAATTTCTACCCACGTTTATCTATGAAAGATGCACTAATGAAATTTCTCACTAGCTTGGGCCTTGAAAATGAGCTTGGGCTTTACTTGCGACTGTTCAAACAGTCCAAACCACATAAATTTGCAGTAATTAAAATAAGTGGTGCAACTCTCTCTGAAAATATGGGTGCAGTATCTGATGATCTTGCGTTTCTATCTAAACTCGGTCTCTGTCCAATCGTCATCCATGGTGGTGGGAAGCCAATTGAAGAAGCCCTCAAGAAAAAAGGGATTGAAAGCAAAAAAATCAATGGTCTTCGAATTACCGATTCAGACTCAATAAAAATAGTTTCTAAAGTTATGGATAAACTCACAACTGATCTTGTAAGTTCCATCAACAAAAAAGGCGGACGTGCAATAAATATTAATGATCTTGGTATGATCGAAGTACAAAAAGCAATTGTTGATGGTGTTGACCTTGGTTTTGTAGCCGAAGTAACCAATATTCATTCTGATAAAATCAAAGAACTTTGCAGTTCGGGTCACATACCAGTACTAGCTTCTTTAGGAAAAATCAAAAAATCAGCATACAACATAAATGCAGATATCCTTTCTAACGAAATTGTCAAAAAAATCAAACCAAAAAAATTTATTCTTCTTACGGGAACAGGTGGCATACTAGACAAAGACGGAAAAATAATCTCTGCTATTGACATAAAATATGATCTGAAGGGATTGATTGAAAACAAAGTGATAAACGAAGGTATGCTGCTCAAAGTCCAAGAAATAGAAAAATTACTTACTCATGTTCCAGATACTATCGTGGAAATCTGTTCACCCGAGAATCTCCTTAAGGAACTGTTCACAGTAAAAGGAAGCGGCACTTTTGTTCGTTATGGTGGTAACTTTATTATCAAAAAAAACTTCAGTGGTCTCAACACTAAAAAAATCAAAAGTTTGTTGGAAGATAGCTTTGGTAAAATTCTTTCAGATAATTATTTCGATTATCCAATCGATAGCATTATCCTGGAAAAAGATTATTCTGCAATTGCAATCATAAAGAAATTTTCTGGTCACTATTATCTAGATAAATTTGCTGTTTCGAAAAATGCACAAGGAAATGGCCTTGGTAAATCTGTCTGGTGTATGATCAAAAAATATTATCCATCACTTATCTGGCGTTCAACAATTGAAAATTCAATAAATGGTTGGTATTTCAAAAATGCAGATGGAGTCCAAAAAAACCACCAATGGGTTGTTTTTTGGTATAATATGCAACCATCAATAACATCTTCCTTAGTTCCGGCTATCTGCAATATGCCCCAAACACTGACAGCAAAATGCGATACACTCTATTTGAATCAAAATAAGAATTTCAATATGGTGACAAAATGTTAATTGACGACGAAAAAAAATATCTGATGAATACCTATTCGCGTTATCCATTAGCCATAATCACTGGACTTGGGTGTCATATTTACGATTCAAATGGAAAATGGTATTTGGATATGTTGGGTGGTATTGCATGTTGCCCTTTAGGCCATCAACATCCTGCAGTAAAGAATGCAATAATCACACAAGCGAATAAACTTACTAATATCAGCAATCTTTTTTACACCGAAGAACAAATCAATCTTGCAAAAAAATTAGTTGATATTTCTGGTCTTAAGAAATGCTTCTTCAGCAATAGTGGTACTGAGGCAAACGAAGCAGCAATCAAACTTGCAATGGCAAATACTAAAAAGCACGAATTTATAGTTTGCGAAAACGCATTTCATGGTCGTACTCTCGGTAGTCTCTCAGCTACTCATGGCAAAAAATATACTCAGAAATTTAGTCCTCTTTTATCTAAATTTGATTTTGTTCCATATGGTGATATCTCTGCCATTACCAAGGCAATAACAGAAAAAACAGCCGCAGTAATGCTCGAACCAATCCAGGAAGAAGCCGGAGTTATCGTTCCACCAATTGATTATCTAAAAGAACTAAATGAAATCTGCCAATCAAAAGGCGTTCTGCTCATATTGGATGAAGTTCAAACAGGAAACGGAAGAACTGGAACCTATTTCGAATACATTTCACATAATATAAAACCAGATATTGTGACAACAGCAAAAGGACTTGCAAATGGTCTTCCTATCGGTGCCACAATTTCAAATGGTCTTGATTTTGAACCAGGGGATCATGCATCTACATTTGGTGGTAACTCATTTGTTAGTGCTGTTGCACTCTCAGTTACTGATACAATAACAAAAAATGGGATGATGGAAAACGCAAAAACCCAAGGTAGTTACATTATGAATAAAATTTCTGAACTTGGAAAAAGCCAAGTAAAAGAGATACGTGGTAAAGGTTTGATGGTTGGAATTGAACTGAGCAAACCAACAAAAGATATAGTTGCAAAATTTATAGGAAATGGCATCATTGTTAATGTGGCTCATGATAATACCATCCGTTTACTGCCACCATTAATCCTAACAACAAAACAATCAGACCAATTTATCACAGCATTTAACGAGGTTGTATTATGATAAACGTGGCAGTCTTAGGTGCATCTGGTTATTCTGGCAACGAACTAGTCTCTATTCTTCATGCTCATCCAGAAGTCAATCTAAAATTCATACAAAGCAAAAACAATATAGAAAAAAAAGTGACAGAACTTTATCCAGATTCCATTGTTGATCTTGTTTATTCTGCTCCATCTATCGATGAACTCAACAGAATGGATGTTGTTTTTCTTGCACTTCCAAAAGAAGAATCTTCTTTAATTGCATCCAAATTATCTCCCGTAGTAATAGATCTTAGTCCTGCCCATCGTTTTGACAATAATTATGTTTATGGTCTTCCGGAAAAAAACCGGGAAAAAATAAAACTATCAAACAAAATTGCCAATCCAGGTTGTTATGCAACCGCAGCCATACTTGGTATACTACCATTGGATAAGGGCAATATCAAAGCAATTGCCTTTGATTGCAAGAGTGGTTATTCGGGAGGCGGAAAAACAAAAAAATACGACTTCGCAGAAAACGTAGTTCCGTACAGTCTTTCGGACCATTATCAAAAACCAGAAATATCAAAGTTCCTAAATGTTCCATTCTCATTTGTTCCACATGTTGTTAATTCTTTTCGAGGTCTAATTGCCACCATCCATATTTTTGGCAATTTTGATGATCTACAATCAACCTATATGAAATTTTACAAAAAAGAACCACTTGTTAAAATATCCGATACTATCCCTGATTTCAAATCTGTTACATTGTCTCCATACTGTAAAATAGGTGGGTTTTCAAAAGAAAAAGATCATCATGTAATCATAAGTGCAATAGATAATTTACTCAAAGGGGCAGCATCACAAGCTGTGCAAAACATGAATATTCGTTTTGGTTTTGATGAAAAAACAGGGTTAGATGTAGAGGTGAATTTATCATGAAAGAAAAAGTAGTTTTAGCATATTCAGGTGGTTTAGATACGTCATGTATCTTGAAATGGCTAGTGGAAAAAGGTTATGAAGTAATTGCATATATTGGAGATGTTGGTCAACAGGAGGATTTTGAAGCAGTAAAGGAAAAGGCACTTCAAATTGGTGCTTCCAAGGTCTATGTAGAAGATTTGAAAGAACTCTTCGTAACTGATTTTATCTTCCCTGCAATCAAAGCAAATGCAATTTACGAAAGCCGATATCTTCTTGGAACATCACTTGCCAGACCAGTGATAGCTCAGAAACAAATCGAAATTGCCAAAGAAGAAGGTGCGCAATATGTTTCGCATGGGGCAACAGGAAAAGGAAACGACCAGGTTCGTTTTGAACTTACATACTATGCATTAAATCCAAAAATTATAGTCCTTGCACCATGGAAAGACCAGGAATTCTTGGCAAAATTCAAGGGCAGACCTGATCTCATAAATTATGCAAAAGAAAAAGGAATTCCAATAAAAGCAACTCATGAAAAACCATACAGTACTGATGCTAATCTTATGCATATCAGTTATGAGTCTGGTATGCTTGAAGATCCAATGACTGCTCCAAATCCAGCCATGTTTGAATGGACAAAATCTCCTCAAGATGCACCTGAAAAAGAAACAACTCTAGAAATCCATTTCAAAAACGGCATTCCAATCAAAGTTGTAAACAAGGACAACCACACAGTAAAATCCAATCCACTTGACATTCTCGTTTACTTAAATGAGGTTGGTGCTGAAAATGGCGTGGGTCGTATCGACATAGTTGAGAATAGATTTGTTGGTATAAAATCACGGGGAGTTTATGAAACTCCTGGTGTTACGATACTGCGTGCTGCACACCTTGACATAGAATCAATTGCCATGGATCGAGAAGTTATGCGGTTGCGTGATATGCTTGAACCAAAGTTCTCTGAATTTGTGTATAATGGTTTTTGGTTCAGTCCTGAAATGGATTTTCTCAATGCAGCAATCAACAAAAGCCAAGAGCTTATAGACGGGGTAGTTCATCTTTCTCTTTACAAAGGGAACATAACTATCCTAGGGCGTGAATCTCCTAGTTCACTTTACGATAAAAATCTATCAAGCATGGACATAGAAGGTGGCTTCAATCAAATGGATTCTGCGGGATTTATTAAGATCAATGCAATTCGTTTGATGGCGCACAATGCAATTACTATGCAACGTGCTAAATCAAAAAAAATTACTGATAAGAAAGATGATAAGTAATCATTTGGTGGTTCAATGATTTGGGGAGGACGATTTTCAAAAGATACGAGAAAAAATTTACTGTTGTTCAATAGTGCTGATAACATATTAATCGACGAAAAACTTGTTGAATATGACATCATAGGTAGCATTGCTCATGTGAAAATGCTAACTAAACAAAAACTCATCAAACAAGAAGAATCAGAAGCAATTCTTACAGCATTAAACGAAGTTTTATCCGAGTGGAAAGCAGGCACTTTCAAACTCGATCCAACTCTTGAAGACGTTCATATGAATGTTGAAGTTGCAGTTACCAAAAAAACACCGCACGGTAAAAAAATACATACTGCACGTTCAAGAAATGACCAGGTCAATCTAGACATGCGTTTATATATGCGAGATAGGGTGAAGGAACTGAAGATGGCAGCACAGAAGCTCCAGGAGGCATTCACTGCGTTTGGCAAAGGAAACATTACAATTCCTGCACATACACATACTAGAGTTGCACAGCCAATTTCAAGCAAATTCTATTCTGATGCGTATGTCATTTCTTTTGGAAAGGATATTGAACGTTTGGAACAATTTTACAAAAGAATAAACAAATCCCCATTGGGTGCATGTGCTATTTCAGGTACTACATTGCCAATAGACAAAAATTATACTGCCAAATTGCTTGGTTTTGATGGTGTTGAGGAAAACCCTCTTGAGATAATAAGTTCGCGTGGCGAACTCGAAGCAGAGCTCGTTTTTATTTGCAGTATTTTAGCAACAAAACTTTCACGAATTGCAGAGGATATGATTTGGTTTAGTTATGTCGGTTTAATTGAATTACCAGAGGATTACTGCACTGGCAGCAGTATAATGCCAAACAAAATGAATCCAGATGTCTTTGAGCTTATACGTGGAAGAACAGGCAAAATCAATGGTAATTTGGTTAATTTGCTTACTATAATGAAAGGAACGCCTACGGGGCATAATGCAGATACCCAAGAGACGAAAAAGGCAGTTATAGACTCAGTTGAAACTATTCTAGCATCAATTTTGATTTCTGCGGAAATAATGCCTAAAATAAAGTGGAATAAAAAAAAGGCAGATGAATTGATCAAAACTAACTATGCAGCTGCAACCTTACTTGCAGATGATCTTGTAAAAAAAGGGATGCCGTTTCGTGAGGCACATGAGAAAATCGGAAAATTAATTAAAAAACTTGAAAAAGAAGAACGATATATCGAAAATTAAACATCATGGTGAATGCTGTTCCTGAATAACATAAATAATATTATGATTGCAGCCACTCCCAAAAGTAAGACAATTGGCAAAACAAAATTCATTGGATTTTCAGTGCCTGTCTTTATTATCGGAGTAGGGTTCACTGTTGGTTCTACTGGCGGTGGCTCAATAACTGGCGGAGTGGGTGGTGGTGTAACTGGAGGTTCTACTGGCGGTTGAACAACAGTATTGTTCTCTTCCGGTTCTACTGGTTCTGGTTCAACAACTGGTGTTTCTAAATCATTTCCAGGAAACACTATTGTTGCATTAGATTCACCACACTGTTCTTGTTGTGGGCAGTAGTTCGGCATCATCATCTGAAGACACTCTGCACCCATTGCTGGTGCTGAAACTTCTGGACAATTTACTATCCTGCCGTCTGGTTTATAGAAGGTACTTCCAGCTCCTGAAGTTGAAGAAACAACTCGTATAACATTTCCATTGCACGAATAAACAGCTGCAGTATCTGGTTCAATACACATTTTTTCTATTGTATTCTTTGCAAATTCTTTTCCGCCATCTCCTGATTCCCATATGGCTGCAAAGCTAATAGTCAGCATCAAAACTAGCAAAAATACGTACTTTCTCATACACACCAACTCAGATTATGAAACAGGCAAATTAAAAATCTACCTTATTTTGTTAATGAAACCCACTTCGTGGGTTTAGGTGTTATAATGTTTAATGGGGCGCTGTCTCATTAATTAAATTTATCTCTTCTCAGTTATCATAATCAAATGATATCCAAATTCAGTTTTGATTGGTTCTGAAACAACACCAACAGCAAGCGAAAATGCTGCAGTTTCAAATTCCTTTACCATTTGGCCTTTTCCGAAGAATCCAAGATCTCCTCCTGCTTCTCCACTTGGGCATTTTGAATTTTTCCTTGCTATCTTTTTGAAATCTGCTCCTGCATCTATCTCATATTTCAATTTTTTTGCTGTTTTTTCATCTTCCACAAGAATGTGGCTTGCTCTTACTTGCATAATATACACCTCTAATATTTTCTCATTAATATTATATCCTCTCTAGTCTGATATTGTGAACGTCGCAACGTTCACGGCTGTCTTGAACGGTTCGCCGTTCAAAACATCGTTCTATTATAAACATAGGTTCCGAGATTTGTCGCAAGGACTATTTACCTCGTTATGGTTGTCATCATCCAAACCTAAAATTCAACGGAATTTTAGGTGCAATGGGCGATGCCTAGGGCTGAACCCATTCAATTTCATAATATTCATATTCGCTTCCCGGCAAATCAATCGATTTTATCACGTAATAAGTGACACTACTCTCTCTATCACTTATTGCCATGAGCATCTCAAGGCCAAAATGATGGCATTCTGCAAGCGCAGTGGCAAGTTCCTCTCCACCTATGCGTTCGTCTTCAGTAAGCGAATACATCAAATACTTAGGGGTCCCATCCTTAGGGGTTTCTATCCCACCTTTTTTTCTATGGTAGAGTAAATAATCAAGTCTGGGTTTTTTTGGATTGAATTCAACTACTGTTTTTTTGCCTGGAATAGCCAAGATGAAAGTTTTTTTCACGCTGTGTGCAACTCTTATGGCACGTGCCCATTCTGAAATTATCAGTTTATGTTTCCTTGGGAAAACATGAATAACATGTTTAGAGTGCATCCATTCGTCTTCACTTCTTACGGGGGAAGCACCAGGGAAATAAATCCTAAAATGCGTTCCAAATTTAAATCCTGTTTTTATTACATACCCTCTTTTTCTCCAGTCTTCGTAAACAAGATACATATCGCTGAAAAATTTGATTCTTTTTTTGGCAACTTTTTCAACCTGCTCAAGATTGGAGTTCTTTAGATGGAGTTCACCATGTTTAATAAGATAAATCGTTTCATATATATCTAGTTTTGAAGTTTTACCTCTATGCGCTGCCTTATATGTTCCAAATTGTCCAATCCAATATCTTTCGTAAAGTTCTTTTCCAACTCTCTCATCATCAACGAGAGTTATCAAATCATTAGGAAAAAATAAACCATCAAATGAGTATCCATCAAGTTCAAAATTTCCGCCTTTATACTTTACAGACATTGACCTACCATAATTTCCATCAGTTTCATCCGCATTTCTCAGTACAAGTCCCTTGTCTCTGTAATCCTTATAGGTCAAATATCTTGCAAGTAGTTTTTTATTTTTTACAAATAATGATGCGACTTCGTTAAATGAGTATTCATTGAATGCATCGTCATAACATCTACCGTTTCTAATATCCATGATGTATAGCGCTTCTTCTGGGGACAAGTAAATAATTCCTCTTTTCATCTGGCCGTAAAAACCGTTTTGCAAGGACGAAACATCAGATTGTTCCAACACCCGCAGGTGACGTTTTTTTCGGTCCAGCTCAAGCTTTATCATATTAAACCTCTCGAGCGGAAACTCCGAACGTATAATTTATTTTTATTAAAACCATATAAAAAGTTATGGTTTATGGTAAATTGAATCCTTCAAAGTCCTTTATCTCTATCGCTTCTTCATCTATGAGAATATTAGCAGGGGAATGGACAATTACTAATTTCATACCTGCTGCTTTAACGGATTTTGCTCCAGGAACAGAATCCTCTATTGCCATACATTCATCGGGGGTAAGATCGAGTTTTCTTGCAGCGTATAAAAATGGTTCTGGATCTGGTTTACGTTTTTCAAGTTCATCACCACTGACAATCACGTCGAAAAATTTAGCTAAACAGAAAATTTCCAAAGCTGCATTTATATTCGTTCTGTGGCTTCCTGAAACAATTGCAATTTTTATCTTTTTTTCTTTGAGTTTTTTCAAAAATTCCACAACCCCTGGTGTTAACTTCAACATTCCATTTCTAACTGCCTTTTCATAATTATCTTTTCTTGTCTGAACCAATTCGTCCACTGATTTTAGTATTTTGTATTCTTTGACCAGCACTTCAAATATGTGCTTCGAACCAGTTCCAGCAAATTCGCTATACCATCTTTTTTCACTTACTTTTACACCATATGGTTCCAACAATTCAAGGAAAGTTGTCATATGAAGTTGTTCTGATTGTACTACTACTCCGTCAAAATCAAAAAGTACGCCTTTTATGATAGAATCCCCTCCTAAACATACATTTTATTAACCGTGGGCCACAATTAAAATCCATGAGATTATTCATTTTAACCTTATTGGTCTTTGGGATGGTTCTGACTGGTTGTTTTTCACCACCACCAGAACAAAATGATACTAATTCATCAACTAATGATACCATAACGCCACCAGTGGTAAAAAATCCTTCGTTTGTCATAACAAGCCCAATTTCAGACGAAGTTTTCATAATCCAAGGTACAACCTATGATGTGACATTAGTATTAACCACCCAGAATCTTGTTCTTAAACAACCTGGGGCTACTCCAAAACAAGGTGAAGGTCACTTTAGAGTTACGGTTGATAGCGAACAACCAATTACGGTTACTTCAAAGAACTATCTAATCCCCTCACTTGGCATAGGTGAACATGTTATTACTATCGAACTTTTAACCAACGATAAAAAATCATATGGTTCTTCGAAGCAGGTTATGTTTACCATTGAAAAAGAAAAGATCCTTTCTTATGATCCACAAGACTACACAGTCACTATAAAGGATTTCTCGTATACTCCAGATGATCTTACTGTAAAGGTGTCGGATCGTGTCACATTTGTTAATACTGGTAATTTCCCAAGATCAGCAACCTGTTTCATTAACGGAAATGAAATATTTGATACAAATGTCCTTGGGAAAGGACAAAATGCAACACTGGTCATGGATCAAATTATGACCTGTGAATATTATTCAGTTACCCATCCAATAATGAAAGGAAAAATCAAAGTTGAGAGTAACGGTGTAGAGAACTAATACTCTATCTCAACATCCCCTTTTTTTATCCAAATTTGGCATGCTAATCTTTCATTTTTCTGCGCACTTTTTTTAGCCAAAAAAAGTTCTTCAGATGCACTTTTTCCATTGATGTTTTCTTCCCCTTTTATTATCTTACAAATGCACGTCCCACACGTTCCTGATTCGCATCCAAAAAGCATATTAGTATTCTCTTTTGCATACTCAAGCAGTCGTGATCCATTTGGAATTTCAATAGTAATATTATCATTAATTATCTTTACTTTTGCCATAAATTTCACCGAAATTCATAATTGACTATATTATTCACCATCAAAAAGTTTAGTTTGTTTTATCCTTTCTAATGTTTTCCATCTTGTTCTAACAACTGGTAGCAACTGTTTCATCTTTTCATTATCTTTGAGTGCGTTTATAGTTTTTGGATCAGACGGATAACCACTTCCAAAATCGCAGGTTGCCTGTTTTATCTCAACTATTTTAGCATCTCTTATTACCTTTGCACAAATGGATGCTGCCGCAACAATGGGGTATTTTTCATCTGCTTTGTGTTCTGCTTCAAATTTACTAACACCAAATTTTTCCATACGTTTTCTGAATGTCCACGAATATCTGTCAGGCATATCTATCATTACGTCTCCTTCATCAACTTTTTTTATAAGGTCAGCCATAACCTTTGCTTCAATATCATTCAAACTCATTGTTTTCATAAATTTGGTCAAATCAACTGCACTGACGGCAACCCATCTAAAAGTACAGAATTTTTTAAGTTCTTCATAAGCAGTTTCTCTTTGTTTTGGGGTTAATGCTTTTGAATCTTTTGATGCCCATTTTTTCAATATTTTTTCATTCTCTCGTTTACAAACAGCACAACAGATGACTAGTGGACCGATAACTGCTCCGCGTCCTGCTTCATCAATTCCTGCAATATATGAGAACATAAGTAGAAATTATATAAAGAATCTTAATTAAAAATAAAGAGGTTAAAGGGGGGTAGGTTTTATCAATATGCAATGTTCCTTTTTTCGACTATAATGAAGTCTCCGACTGCAAGAACACTTTCATACGGGATATGAACCAATCCATCCTCTTTTTTCATTTTAGAGGCCAAACCACTATCTGGATTTGGTTCAACTACTAGCGTCTCAATCTTACCACTAACTTCGTTGACTTCGATATCAACGAGTCTTCCAAAATCATCGCCTTCGTTTGTTACTAATTTTTTACCCGAGAGTTGTCTTGCTATAAGATACTTGGCCATTCAATCACCACAAATAAATGTTCTATAAGCGATTTGCAGTTTAACTTTATAAACATTCCTTAAATTCCCTCTTATGATTTAAAATCGAGTGTGTGGAGTCTTCCATGTTTCATTTCGTAAACTGGCACTAACGCTGGAGTTGGTACGTGTCCTTGCTTTACTTGAAAATCTGTTCTGTCCTGGAATGTACCCGAATTTATCACTAACGTTCCGCGATATTGCGTATATCCGTTTTTGTGAACATGTCCACAATGGAAAACATCCGGGGGATCATCTATTATCATGTAATCTGTATTTTCTGGAATTATCAAATTACCACCATAAATAGGAGAGAGATGACGTCGTTTGAGGTACTCCACCATAACTTTTTCTGGATGTACATAAGTTGTTTGTGGGATATTTGCGATCATTGAATCTATTGAAGTTCCATGGTATAATAGATGTTTTATTCCATCTATTGTGAAGGAGGATGGATTTCCTATTCTTGTAACCTTAGATGTGATGTATTCCGTACCTATAGCTGGTTGTGGTTCTCCTCTTCGTACTGCATCATGATTCCCAGGACCAACTATCACTTCTATATAATCTGGAAGATCTTCAATAAAATCATCGAACATTTTATATTGTTGGAAAACGTCTTTCACAAGCAATTCCTTTTCCTGATTCGGATAGATCCCTATACCATCAACAATATCTCCTGCGATGGCTATATACTTTACTTTACCAGCCAGTTTTTTTTCCTCACCTTTACCATGAAGCCAATCAACAAATCCCTTCAAGTATTTATCAAGAAAATATCTGCTTCCAAAATGTATATCTGAAAGATATGCTACTGCAACATCATTTTCTGTTTTCTTTTTCTCTCTTATAACTGGCAGATCTGGCCATTCTACATCCTCTGCAATAATATATGGTTCAAGCACTTTACCCGTAATTGCAACTATGTCATCCAGAATAACGAATTTTGCTTTATCCATGACCTTTTCATTGAATTTTGATGATGATATGACAACTTTGAATGTGCCTGTCATATCTTCTACTTCAAAAAGTAGGTTGCCCTTTTTTGTTTCTTTTTTTTCTGATATGAAAACTATAATTCTTACTCTTTCATTAAGGTGCTTTCTTACGTCAGCGAGTTCTGTTGTCATGACAGAATTACTTCTTCTCAACATTTTAGATATCCTTGTAAATCTATTCCTAAAATGTGCAATAAAATTATCTACTTCGCCTTTTGTTCTTGATTTTCCAGTAACGTCTAAGGTATGATTAATTTTTATGTCAGGGGAATATTCCTTTGCCAATGGTTTGAACTCAGGTGCTTTTATTATCTCTATCTTTTGTTCTTTTTTCTGTTTAATCAGGCTTTCTATGTCATCCTTTGATATAAGCGGTTTTTCTAATCCAATTATCTTTTGTATTAGCTCATCTGAAGGATTGGCATTCAAAAAATCTTCTGCATCCATTGTAAGTCTAATTCCATTTGCAGTTAATTCGTTATGCATCCCCCTCGCCTACTATCTTTCATTTTGACTTTCAAGTGCACTTATAACAGCCCATATCTGAGTTCTTGCATGAGCCGGCATATTTATGTCTTCTGTTATTCCTTCGATAATGTAAATAGCAGCACTAATCTTCACATTATTTTCTTCATCACTATCAATGCGTGTTTTAGCCTCTGAAAGTGCTCGTCTTATATTCTTAGGAATACCATTATCATTAGCAAGATCGCCTAACAGTTCACTTACTTCTTTTAATTCCATATCATCACCTAGAAGAATAATCATTAGCCAAAATTGGTAACCATGAATTTGATTGATAAGTAATTTAAACCAATTTCTTAATCTCCTGGCATGTTTTCTATTCTTTCTTCATGCCCTTCAAACGCAAACACCATCAAATCTTTGATTAGCATACCTGCATACCTCAATGTTTTCATGATATTATATCTTCTTTTGACAGGTTTCAATTCTTCTGGAATTGTTCCTCTTTCAGCGTGTATTGTCATTGCCTCAGCTCGTTTCACTGCAAAAACATACCCATACATCTCAACTGCTTTACTACGAATCAAATCTATAAGTTCACTCGGTGTTGGTTTTTTCCAATTTGTTCTTGTTTCTGGTAATTCAATTACAGTCATCCCCATACCAAGACTATCTCCGCCAATTACATATCCCCCTATCCGGCTATCTAAGAAAGGCAATGTTGCATGTTCATCTGTTTCAAAATGTGTGTGAAGACCATATTTTTTGCTAAGATCCTGTGCTAATGCAAAATTTGTTTGGTTTGCCCAAAGCCTACGATTGCCAACGTGCACCCTATTAACATGTCTTAAATAATTTTTAAGATGGTCATTTCCAACTCGGACTTCCTTTGCTTTTCCATAAAGGCTTGTATTCCACATAGCTACAGAATCAAATCTTTTTGCAATTCTCTCAACTGCTTCAAGAGTAGCCCATTCCTCATTAATCGTTGCCCCAGTATCTACTGCTGAATATAATCCAACTATTGGAACAGGGAGTGTTGGTGAGTTGAAATTAATCGGATGCGCTATTCCAAGCGCCAATAAATTGTGTTTTTGATATTCAAATAAAATTTCAAGTATCCTGTCCATTGACATTCCCACAAAGTATGCTGGCATATCAAGACGTGTTCCCTTTTCTAGTATGTCTCTACGTATTCTTCTTGCTACTCTTGCATTCTTCATCCATACAAGGATATGAGGACCATTAGGTTCTTTCATTGGAAGGGTTAGTTCTATACCGGGAATTGGTGTAAGACCAATGAGGTGCCCAGCCCAAGTCATAAATTCAAACACCCTATTGGAGAAACTATTATGTGTTGTTAATGAGTAATAATCTATCCCATAAAAGAGTGCTTTTCTGATATTATCAGTCAGAAATGAGACACCATCGTCAAATTTTACTGCTCCCGCTTTTATCCTATTTCCGTTCTCATCAAAATGTGGTGGTGCAAGAGCACCAAAATGGTTGTGTGGTGCAAAGAAAAATTCATTTTGTCTTTTTTTTGTGGCATCAATTTTGACAATTGCTATCGCACTGGCTATTTCTCCATCTGTTGCATCAGGCCGTAGAATAGTTTTTCTGATGAATTCATCTCTTCTTAATTCAAATCCGTTTCGGTCAGGATTGTAATGGTGTAATACTACTGTTCCGTCTATCTCACACTTTGCAAACACACAAAAATTAGATTTTTTCCCATCAAGGCCACGATTGAATATCAATTCATCTTCTGGATAGAGCACTCGTCCAATCGGTTTTTCGTAAAGAACATCCCGACCAAGCAGCTTGAATCCTGCTTTTTCCATAGAAGCTATCACTCTAGTTTCTACCTTCCTCCTATCTGCGGCTTTCCTGGCGAATATGTTGATCATATCCTCACCCCGTACGGCCAATTCCCCTCTCCCGATGTAACTTTGAACAATTGTTCATATAAAAAAGCCGAGAAGTTTTGCATTTTGGGAAAGGTTTTAAAATTCTGCCAAAATTTTTGGACTTAAGAAAAGGTTATTAAACTAATGTTTCAGCTAGATGGTTCCATCCCATTTCATGAACAAAGCTATGGCCCGTGTCTAAAATATAAATTGGGCCTGTCGTTTTTTGTTTAAATGAAACTCGTTCTGGGCGAGTTTTTGTTTAATGCCTTACACTGTTCGGGTGGTATGGGGCACAGCCCCACAATTAATAAAAAATTGGGCCTGCTGAGATTTCCAATTTGGAAAGATCAGTTTTTGTCAAACTTTTTTCCAAAAAGTTTGAACTCAGGACCTACGGCTTTCATAGGTACCAGCCAGTCTTACTGTGCTAGATCGTGCCATATAAGACCGTCGCTCTAACCTGGCTGAGCTACAGGCCCAACAAGATAGACTTCTATTGACGAACTTTTTTAAATCCAGTGAATTCTTCCTTATTAGTTAAATAGGAAATTACAAAGCCACCAAGACAACTCCAAGAATGAGTAAAAAGAGAGCAGAGATTTTCAAAATCAAACTTTTTTTATCTATTTCCTCTTTCAGAAGTTTTGAATTTAATCTAGTTATCAATGTAGCACCAATAAATACAAACAATGCCTGGGTTGTGGTGAATGCAGTTACTAAAGAAACAAATGCAATGCTACATGCGACTATGTAAAAGTATGATGCAACATCAGATAGGAGTCCTGTTCCTATAGCAAATGTTGCAAGTTTTTTTGATATAAAACTTATTTTCTTACGCCATGCAAAAACCAAAAAAATCAAAATTGGTATGGCTGCCATTCTTACCCAAAAAAGCACGCTAATCGAATCTGCGTCAGAAAGTGCCATTTTTGATCCAACATCACTAATGGAAAACATGATACTTGATGCCAAAACAATCAAGGCTTCTTTTCTGAAAATCCTACCTTCAAAAGAGAGTAATATTGCACCAAGAACAGAGATTAAAATCCCGAAATATTGTATTGGAGCCAAAATTTCTCCAAGTATAATTGCTGAAATTATTGCAGTGAATATTGGGTTGGTAAGGAGAAGTGCAGATGTTTTTGATACTTCATTTTCACTCAAACCACTAAAATATGCGTAATATGCCCCATACCAAAAAATACCTGCTAACAATGCAATCATTGAAAATGAAACTGGAAACAGAAGATAAACTATGGCTACGGTAATTACACTGCTTATCAACATTCCGATCATTGTAGTTTCCTTATTTATTTTGAAAAGCGTGTATTTGCTTATGACATTGCCAGTTGCCCATAGAAATGCTGCACTTATGGCAAGAACTATCCAGATCATGTCACATTTATCCAGCGAAATGGTAATAAACCAGAACAGTGAATTTATACTATGTATAAATCTCTTACTGGCAAAGAACCTGCAGCAAGCATACTAGAAGAGGCTAAAATTTCTCTTGCTATGCTAAAAAGAAAACCAGTGCTTGCGATTGTTTTAGTCGGAAATGATCCTGCTTCTGAAGTTTATGTAAAAAAGAAAATGAAACGAGCAGCAGAAATTGGTATCGAATCAAGACTTGAAAAAATGCCTGATGATGTAAGCGAAAAAGATTTGCTAGCCCTTGTTCATAAACTCAATAAAGATGATACTGTGGATGGTTTTATTGTTCAATTCCCTCTTCCAAAACACATTAATTATTTCGACGTTGTGGAAGCGATAGATCCAAAAAAAGATGTGGATGGATGGACATCAACAAATGTAGGTCAACTATTTCTTGGTTTTAAAGAACCATTTATGCCAGCTACTCCTATGGGAGTAATAAAAATGCTTGAATTTTATGGTGTTGATTTTGTTGGTAAAAATGCCACTGTTATAGGACGTGGAAATGTTGTTGGAAAACCATTATCATTTATGCTTCTTGCAAAAAATGCAACTGTCACAATCTGTCATTCAAAAACCAAAAATCTTACTGAGCATACAAGAACTGCTGACATTCTTATCTCTGCTGCGGGTGTTCCTGGTTTAATAAAAGCAGATATGGTAAAAGAAGGCGCATACGTTATAGATGTAGGTACAACTCGTGTTGGTGACAAAATCAAAGGGGATGTTGATTATGAAAATGTCATTAAGAAAGCCAATTGTTCTCCAGTCCCACATGGCGTTGGTCCGATGACTGTTGCAATGCTTCTTCATAACACAGTAAAAGCTGCAAAAATGCGCTCATGATCTTTTTGATTTACGTTTTTTCTTCTTTAATCTAGTAAGTATGCACCAGATTATTGGTACAATTATAGCAAGCAGTATAAGTCCTAATAATCTAGGTTCCATGAAATAAACTAGTAAATTTTATTATTAAAAGCTTTGTTATTCTGGTGGATACAATTTATCTAATTCAGTTCTTTTGCGCATCAATATCTTATGTATTCCAGAACCATACTGCATTGCTTTTTTTCTTCTTTTAAGCACCGGTTCTGGAACATTCAGGATTTTTCCGGCTTCCCTTAACAATCCTTTTTTCAAGTCGTAATCTTCCATTCTTTCTTCGAGAGGTATGGAAAACATAAATTTTGCAAGTTCTTTATTATAAAGCGGAAATCTTGCCTCAATGCCAAATTCTCTACACACTTTTTTTGCCCACGCAATTTCTCTTTGTGGGAGGTTTTTGTATTCTTCTTTTAAGATTGCATCAAGATTTTTTCCTTGTTGTTTGTAAAGATAATACCTTTCATATCCGACAAAAAGCTCTTCGGCTGCAGTCCCAAAAAGCAATACTTTATGGCCTTTTTTTGCAGCAGCTTCTGCGACCGCATAAACAGGAACCATTATTTCCAATCTTAGAAAATCCAATTGTAATAGTTTACTGCAGTTGCCATAATTTTTGATGGCATTTTGTTCATTTATAATGACTGGTATCAGTTGTATGTTCCATTCTTTTGCAATTCTTTCCGAATACTCCATATCACTACTATTTTTTACACCTGCAGTGAAAAGTTCTACTTGCGAGTGTTTTTTTGCTATTGCAGCTATTATAGTGGAATCAAGTCCGCCTGAAAAAGATATTGCTACTTTATCTTCTAAACTTTCTTCGACAGCACGGCTAAGTAATTCTTTTAGTTCCATAACCATAGGATGAGATTGGAAAGATGAAAGTTATAAAGGCTATCCTCTACAGTGTGGTTTTTATTTATCTTCCTCTACTTACCTTTATGGGGGATGAAGAAAAGCATTCTAATCGTCGTATAGACTACATCAAGTCAAGACTTCCGCAAATTAATAATCCAATGGTTGTCGAGATTTTCGGAATTTTACTGGGTGATGGTTGGATAGGAATATCAGGTAAACCACGGCTAAGAAAACAAGTATGTTTTTGTGGAAACTTAAAATCCGAGGTAGCCTATAAAACACATATCCAAAAACTACTCAAAATTGTTTTTCACGTCAATGGATATTACAAAAAAAGAGACGATTACAATACCTATTATATACTTATCAACAGCGAAACTATTTTCAATTTTTTTCATGCTAACTTTGATTTTCCAATCTGTTTCAAAAAGTCATTCAATATCTATAAATTTCCCAAATCCTGGCATCTACAAAGATCTTTTATCCGTGGTATTTTTGATACTGATGGATCCACCTTTTTTGATCATGACCGACGCTATAAACGACCTTATCCAGTTTTAGATATCACTTTGAAAAATACGGAAGTTCTAGATTGGTTATCTGAAATTTTGAACAGTTACGGATTCTCTACCATACGGTCGGGTAAATGGATGAGACTCAAGGGGTCTCAAAACTTTAACAAATGGTTTAAAGAAATAGCGCCTAAAAATAGTATTCACATGCGAAAGTATTCCAAATGGATTACAACGTATTTCTCGGGCTCGTAGCTCAGCTTGGATAGATCGGATCAAAAAGTTTATTACAAGGTTCCGAATCTAAAGCGACGCTCTCCTATCTTTTGGTAAAATAACAGTCCGTTTTTGGACGCACCTTTTTACCAAAAAGGTGCGAGGCGAAGGTCATGAGTTCAATCCCATAAGGGGGCCAGCCCCCTTGAGGGTTTCAACCCCCACGTTGAAACAGGGGAACTTATCTCATCGGGCCCGTTTTTCTTTTTTTATGTTTACTAGATTAGTCTGATTCAGGGAATTTCTGGAACAAAATAAACGAGCGAAGCGAGTTCATCAGACCAAAACTCATCGGGCCAGTTTTTTATTTCTTCTTAACCCTTAATCTTCTTTCTAAATTTGATATAAGTCGCATAATCAATGTATTTTTTCTTTGCAATATACTCTTTTGTTGTTGGAGCGTTCCCTCTAACCTCTTCTATTTTATCTGTTACACTGATTGCAAATGAATCGCTTCCAGCACCTGAACCATAAGAAGTAACTAAAATTTTACTACCTGCCTTTGCTTCGTCCAAAACTGCCGAAAGACCCAACATGGAAGCTCCAGAGTAAGTATTACCAATCATTGGAGTGAGCAAACCTGTTTTTAGTTTTTCTATCGGTATACCTAATTTCTTTCCAGCTTCAATTGGAAATCGTCCATTTGGCTGGTGAAATATTGCATAATCATAATCTGTTACTTTCGTTCCGGTTTTTTGAAGAAGGCCTTCTGTTGCTGCAATCACGTGCTTGAAATACGCTGGCTTCCCAGTAAATCTTCCACCATGTGTTGGATAATCAGCATGCTGTCTCCTCCAGAAATCAGGAGTATCCGTTGTATATGAAAAAGTTGATTCTATTATTGCAACTGATTCGTTATTAGCTCCAGTAATAAATGCAGCACCACCTGAGGCTGCAGAATATTCAAGTGCATCTCCAGGCCTTCCTTGTGCAGTATCAGAGCCGATTGCCATACCATATTTTATCATTCCGGAGTCAACCATTGCCATAACTATCTGCAATCCTGCAGTTCCTGCTTTACATGCAAATTCAAGGTCTGCACATGTTAAATTTGGTGTTGCTCCTATTGCCTCTGCAACTATTGTTCCTGTTGGTTTTACTGCATATGGGTGAGATTCACTACCAACATAAAGTGCCCCAAGTTTTGTTGGTTCTAAACCTGCCCGTAGAAGTGCATTTTTTGCCGCTTCAACGGCAATAGTTGCTGCATCTTCATCTATTCCACCAACTGCCTTTTCAATTATTCCAAGGCCCCGTTCTATTCTGTTAGGTTCCTCTCCCCAAACCTTTGCTATATCTGCACTTTTGATTCTGAATACTGGAATATAAGATCCATAGCCGACAATTCCTGCCATACTCTCACCTCAATTCTTATAGAAATTTTATTATTGAACATTACAAAAGAATTTTTCTAACTACTGTTATTTTTTATTCCTTCTTTTGCTCTCTTTTGTCTGTCTTGGTCTTGATGATGCTATAAACGCATATGCAAGTACTATCAATGCAACAACTCCAACTATCGCAACAATATAGCCATAATTGGTTTCTTTACTAACTATAACCATTGGTTCCGAATCCTCCAAAATTGCCACGAAGTCAAAAGTTGCTGTTGAACCATTTACTATAGCTGTTACATTTCCAGCATAAGCAATTTCTATTTCTGATGGCATCTCAACAACATAGGTAATTTTTGCGAAAAATGTTTTTAGTAAAGCAGCCGATTCTGCATTTTTTACCTTGTCGCGCAGATCAATTACAATTCCACTATCTCCACTAGGCGTTGCTTCGTCTGTTGCCACGAGTATTTTTTCAAATTTTTTGGCAAACATATCCACTGGTATTTTGCTTACTACCAACGTATATGTTGTATCTGGTAGTCCATAATCTCCTGTGAAGCTATAATACGCACCAGGAGAGAAACTTTCTGTTATCTTAACTATCTTTTTATCTACATCAATACTACACACAACATCTGTTGTTGATCTACAATAGTTATCCATTTTTATAAAAGCATCATCACTAAGCTGCCCTGCAAAAATGGCAACATCCATCGTTTTTTCAATCGAGGATTCACCATTTCTATGCATCTGTTGTGCATACGTCTGATCAAAAGCAGCGCTCACAACCATCGAAAGGATTAGCAAAACCAAAAATGCTCGTTTCATGTGATATCATTCTCCTGTAAGTTTTATAATTGCCTCGCAATCTCCTTTATTCCATTCTCCAACTTTTTCGGTTTAAATTCAAGCTCTCTTTTAGCTTTACTACAATTGAAAATGCGGTCATATGCTAATACGGCAATGTGCTCTTTGCTTAGAGATGGTTTTTTACCGCTGATCGTATACCAAATTTCACCTAAGCTTGCAAAAAACATGGCAGTTTTTACTGATATTTGCTCTGTTGGTGGTACTGTCCCAAGTTCTTTTGCTGCTATTGCGTAAATATCATTCTGGGTTTTTGCTTCACCTGTAATCACATAAATTCCATATCCTTTTTCAAGAGAATTTTTGAAAACCTCTGCGACATCATCAACATGAACAAATGGTATGTTATTCGTTCCATCACCAATCTTTTTCATATTTCCTTTTTTTATTTTCAATAATATCTTCTTATAATCAGAAAATTGCGGTCCATATATCGTTCCTATTCTTAGGATGACGTGGTTTGGATGCGAAGCAACTAGTTTTTCAGCGTCGTATTTTGTTTGCGCATAATCCGAATCCGGATTTGTTTTGGTTTCTTCATCAGCAGGTTTCTTTGCCAAACTCTTGCCATATACTGAAATAGAACTTGCAAATATTATCCTACTATTTTTCGGAGCAGCACTCACTATTTTTTTGGTTAATTCCACATTTCCTTCCATGAGTTTTTTCCTATCATAGGTGTCTACCGAGCCAGCAATATGGACAATTATCTTAGCATTTTTTAATATTTTTTTAAGCTGTTCTTCTGAAAAATCAGTTACAACCTCGTTTTTCAGACCGGATGGTGCAAGAACAAGAGGCATTGCATTTATTTTTGGGAGAACTACTCTTCCAAGTCTGCCTGTTGCACCGGTTATGTAAATGTTATTTTTCATATTTGTTCGCAATCTCCTCTAATCTTTTATCTATTCTTTTTTCTGCTTCAAGCCTTTCAAATTCATAATCTTTCATGTCCATAAAAGTCATTCCAGATGCTAAATGCGGATGTACTTTTTCAATTTCTTTGAACATTCTCTGAGCAATTTCACGATAGTCACGATGACCTTGCATCGCACTCCTTAATTCAAGCAGATGGTATGCTTCTCTTAGATTCAACTTCATATACCATCGTATATTGTAGGCAAGTGGGACAATATATTGTGCTTCTTTTGGGTATTTCTTTTCTATTTTTTCATACGTTTCTTTTGTCTTGCCCATGACGGCTCTGAATTCCTTTTCAAAACCTGCTTGGATAATTTCATCTGGAATTTTATAGCCCAAATATGGTGTTAATGTTTGCCGTTGCTGCGTAAGAATTCTGTGGCGGTGAAGGTCACGATAAGCACCATAATTTCCACAAATATCAAATGTATAAAATATATGTTCAAATGCTCTTCCTGGTCTATGTCTGCGGTTTTGTCTTTCGCCTATGTATGCTTTGATAATCGCATTTTTTTCCTCGTCTGCCATTCTTTCTACTATTTTTTCGATTTCATTCATTGGTTTTTGTAAATGAGGATAAATTATAGATGTAATCGCTTTTTTCTCAGCATTTTTCTCGTATTCAACTAATCCTACTCCTTCGCCACCTTCTGCACCTGCATATTTACTTATTAGTGAGCTTGTTTCTTCTCTTACTTTTTTGAGGTATTCCTGCATTAAAATTCCAAATTCACCATTTGATCGTTTTACAAAAGAGGGTATTATTCCTGAAAGTTCTGTTTGCATCTCTCCTGCAAGCTCTCGAATTTCAGCCAATTCATCTCCGAACATTTTTGTCAATAAATATTCATATGCCCTACCATCACCAAAAAATCCCATATTTGTGAGTGTTGATGCAGGTAACAACCCACGAAGTAAATCGCATGTTTTTGCTCGTATTGTTGATTTATACGCTCTATCGGTTGTGTCATTTTCTTTTGGAGATCTTTTCATTACCCATTCAGATACTTTTGGTATAAGGTCAGCATAAGTCTGAAAACAAAAATCGCATGTCTCCTGATAAAGTTCTGCAAATTCAGATGCCATAAGAGTTTTCTCTCTTAAGTACATCCATTTACCATCTTTTTTTGTATCAAAATAAACATATCTTGTTGATTTTTCAAGAGGTGAAAGCCCAATTCTCGCATCTTCGACTATTTTTGTTGCGATAATCGAGACGCCTTCCAATGCAATGTGTGCACCTGCTAATTCTGCAACCGAATCATCACCATATCCAACCAAAACTCTCTCATAAAATTCTTCTGCTTTTGTTGTTTGTACTGGACTATGTTGCTTTTTTGGTAGCGAATGGATAATATCTTTTAGTCCTATTTCAGGTGACAACATAAATTCATCAAGCAAAACTCTGCGTAAGCTTTTTGCACTTCTGCTATAGCGTGAAAACAAAGCACCTTTAACAACCTCTGGAAGGTTGGTGAGTGTAAAAACTGGTTTGTCTATGTTGCTCACGAAGGGTTCAAGTAGCCTTTTCTCTTCGTCTGAAAATTCGTCCATATGCTTTTTCTTATTGAAAGGGTTTATATGGCTGATAGATTGCCTTTTAAATTGTTTCAATTTAACTAAAGATGTGGTTTAATGACCTGTGGAAATCCTACAATGAGACGACTTGCCATAACTACTGCAGTTGTCTCAGCACTTGGTGGCTGTGCTGCTACTATTCCTGCGCAATCCCGATCAGATTCAAGATTACAATCTCCAATTCATGAAGGGGTGTTAAGAGGTTCTTGGAGTCAAGGCATTTGCATTCTTTCTGGTAATACAATCACATATGCAACTACTTCAAATCATCAAGGAAAATCAGTTCTTGATGTCACAGTAGTTCGTATTGATTCATTGATCTGTTCTGATGAGTTCACTGTAATGCTCTCTCCAGATAGAGCAATAGTCTCTTTAGGTGCTCAAAACGTTCTAGATGGTGTTGAAATGTTGGGATTTTTAGGTAATTCTCTTGTTCTTGCAAATTCATACGAAGTAGGATTACCTCCAGTTAATGAAGATGGGGGAATTGAAAAAGCAAGAGTGGATGGTAAAATGTTAATAATTACTTCTAAAAACGGTAATGAATGGCAAATTGATCTTTCTAATCCTTTTGATGGGTGGCATACTCCCATAAAACGATAATTTTTATTATCTTACGTGCTCTATGTTATCTATGGCATCTCCAAAGTTTAAAGAAGTGAAAGCACCCCCAACTCAAGTTATGATTCCAAGACTTGCTCCAAAAGAGGCACAACGAAGAGCTGAAAAAGGATATGATAAAGCCGTTGCTACTCTGATCAAGGAGCGTTTTTCAAAACCACCTTCGAAAGATGAGTTGAAATTACTAGCTAGTATGTTAAAAGATCCAAAATATAGAGAAGACAACATCATAGATTTAGATCAAATAATGAAAGATATCCAAGAAGAACATCCTGAATATGCCATTGCAAGATACTATGAAGTGACATCTGATTTTTCTTGGATTGCATCTGGTTCAAAAATTAAATTTAATGCAGGTGCACTTGCAAAAGACATAAAACAAAATTATCTTATAAATTTGAAATCAAACATTTCCGCAGCTGCTGCACAACTTTCTGATCCTGAAATTCGTGGTACTGATATTAAAATACAAGGAATTTCTCCAGATGTTATGGATCCGCTTGTTGCACACCTTTCAAAATACTATAGCGATAAAAAAGGGGGGCTTCCATTAACTTTGGAATACCAAGAACCAAAAATTTTGTTTGCAACACTTCTTCCACCACCAGTTCAGACGATGGATTTTGATACTGGTGGATAATCATTTTACAAGTGCACTTAAGATTCCAAGCATCTGAGGTCTTCCTACAAGAACCTTAGCAACAGGACCAGCAAACTTTCCATCCATAATATCCTTTAAATCGTGATTGGTAAGTGAATTGAAAATATGATTCAAGTCATCATCGCTGATTTTTTCAGTTACTTTTCTAAGTAGCAATCTGTCTGCAACCATCTTTCCGGGTTCCACCCTCCATTGTTTCTCATATTCAAAAAGAGTTTCTTTACTGTAATCTTTTTTCTTGTGGGCTTTTATCGCAACTAAGGCTGCAATTACTCCGGTTTCCATCGCAAGGCCAATACCTCCGCCATGTATCGGATCAACCTGCTTTGCTGCAGTTCCAATTATCATGCAATTATCTTTTACGAATTCATTTATCGGCGCACCTACTGAAATTACACCACCAAAATCCAGCAAAGTACTTGAATCCTTTAGTTGTTCATGGTGTTTTATGAACTCATCAAGCAAAGGTTTTGGTGCAGCGCCATCAACCTCACCTAATTTCTTACCATTGTTCACATTACCGCCAATCCCAATCCCTACGTTTGCTTTCTTGTTATCTTTTGGGAAGATCCAAACATATCCTCGTGGTGCAATTTTATTGCCAAAATAAAGTTCAATCAAATTTTCATGATCGTAAGGTTTCATTTCATATTCATAGCATGTGTCAACATCGTAAAGAGAATGTACTGTTTTGAAGCCCAATTGTCTTGCCATCATTGATTCCATACCTTCAGCAGAAACAATAAGTGGAGCATGGATCTCATAGGGTTCACGTCCGCCATGAGTAACTTTAACTCCGTTTGGTTTTCCTTTTTCATCTTTAAGAATTTCAAAAGCCCTAGTATAAGTGTGCACTACAGCTCCTTTATCTACTGCAAGTTCACAGAGCCATTTGTCAAACACATTTCTATTCAAAACCCATCCTTTTGTACCGGTATCTCTCCAGGTGATTGATTTTCCACTTGGTGAAACTATTTTAGCACCGTCGATATGAGTCGAATAACATCCTTTTGGAATGTCTAAATCCTGTTTTATCAGTTCTCCGACACCAAGACCTTCACCACATCTAACTGGTACCCCTATTTCTTTTCTCTTGTCAATAACGAGTACATCAAGTCCACCTTGTGCTGCAATACGTGCAAATGTTGCTCCGGCAGGCCCTCCTCCTATTACAATTACATCATGATCATATTTCATTTAGTCACCTACTCAGTTGGAAGATCTTTTGCAGTTTTCACTCCCTTGTACATACAGATGACATTAGCAGGACAAATTTTTACACAAATCCCACAATCAATGCATTTTTCTGGAAAATGCTTCATTCTTGTTCCAACAACTTCAATTGCACTGGTTGGACATACTGAAGAACAGCCAACACAAAGAATGCAACCATCATGTTTTATTGTAATCATTTTTTTCCCTCTCAAGGAACCAAAGTTCCTTTGAAACATCCTTCAAAAGGAAATTAAAAAAGAACCATGGTCTTTATCTCACCATAAATTGTTTCGATAGTTATTTCAACTTATTTGAGCAGGCCTGCAATTGCAACACCAAATTTACCTGCATTTGAAGGGCCATCTGCAGTTACAATTTTACCGTCTATAACAACATGGTCCGTCGTATATCTTGCGCCGTTGTTCTTCAAGTGAACAATTGCATCTCTATCTGGGAAGACTGTTGCATTTTTATTTGCCAAAATTCCAGCACTTGCAAGTGCCATAACCCCCAGACAAATCCCACCTATCACTTTAGCCTTATTGTTTGCTGCCATAAGAACGTCTGTCACATCCTTACTTTGCGCAAGGGCAGGTGATCCAGAACCTCCGACAACAATAATTGCTCCAAAAAATTCTGGATTAGCTTCAAAAACACTCATTTCTGGCTGAATAACCAAACCTTTCATTCCAGTTGCCTTTGTTCTTGTGATGCTTGCAACCGTTATTTTGTGACCTGCATGTTCGAGAATTTCTTTTGGTACTACAAATTCTTCGTCTCTAAATCCATTCTGAGCAACAATCATGAGTATCTTAGTCATAAAAAGGCATCCCCTATCATTTTTTTTATATGACATTGAATATTTAAATTGTTTTTTACTAATATTAATTATGTACCTTGTTTCTCCTAATTTCTCAGACTTAATGGAGCCAAATATTGAATTCAAAACGTTCCCTGATGGGGATAGTTATGCAAGAATCAACGATATAGACAAGTGCCAGGGCGAAAACGTTATCCTTTTTCATCGTCTCTATCCTAAACAAAACACAGCTATATTCAACACAACCCAAATTCTCCACACTCTTAAACGTGTTGGTGCCCGTGTAACCTTGGTTGCACCATATCTACCATATTCACGTCAAGATAAAACATTTCTAATGGGGGAATCGCTTTCAGCACAGGTACTTTGCAAGCTCCTTAATGATTTCGGTGCTGTTAAGCTTGTTACAGTTGACTGCCACTTCCTGAAAAAAGAAGGCGAATCCGAATATTCTAACCTCAAAATTAACAATGTCAGTGCCAATAAGCTTTTGGTGGAACACGCAAGGAAAAAACTCGGTCTTGAATCATTGGAGATCATTTCTCCAGATCAAGGTGCGAACTACTTGATTTCTGAATTTGGTGGAAAAAGCATGAGCAAAGTACGTGGAAAGTATGATGATGGGAAAGGTGAGGAAGCATATCGTTCTGTTCAGAAAGTAGAGCGCGAGTTTGAAGTTGAAGGGAAGAATATTCTTATTCTTGATGATATGATTTCAACTGGCGGTACAATGCTAAAAGCTGTTGAAAATGTAAAAAAAGGAGGAGCAAGGAAGGTGTTATGCGCAGCAACTCATGGTTTCTTTTTGAATGATTCCCTCGATAAACTCAGAAAAATGTGTGATGGTGTCTTTACTACAAATTCAATTCCAAATTCTGTTGCAGAAGTAGATATTTTGCCGTTGATAAAAACTCAACTTTCTCACTAATTTTTACTTATTTTTATATATTCATCAACAAGTGTCTGTGCAGCTTCTTTTGTTTTCGCTTCAGCAAAAATTCTCACATAATTTTCAGTGCCTGATGCACGGACAATGACCCAACTATCCTTGAAATTTACCCTCACACCGTCGATATCTACAAATTCAAGTTTGTTGTTTTTAGCATGGGCCAGTACTTTTTCGACTATCTCCTTCTTCTTCTTTTCGTCTGCATCTATCTTTGTCTTTACATTGGAATATTCAGGTATCTCTTCAAGCCACACGCTTAATTTTTTGTCACAAATTGCTTCGCACATCTTTGCTGCCGTAAGAAAGCCATCTTTTGCCAGACTTAATTCTGGCCATATTACACCACCGACCTCTTCACCGCCAATAATTGCAGTTGGCTTTGCTGTGCCATCTTCAGCATGTTTTACTTTTACCATCTCTTCGCACAGATATGGTGCACCTATAGCAGTGTATCTTACTTTTGCGTTGTATTTTTTTGCAACATCCTCAACCACTCTGCTCGTGGCAACTGTAGTTACAATATCGCCGCTATGCTTTTGTTCATTCAATCTCAATATTATGGAAAGTGCATAAACTTTATCACCAATAATATACTTCCCTTTTTCATCAACAAAAATTACTCTGTCTCCATCACCATCCCATCCAACTCCGGCGTCTGCATTGCTACTTTTAACAAGCGCAATTAATTCTTTTACATTTGCTTCAGTTGGTTCTGATGGTCTACCTGGAAATCTCCCATCTGGATGTGAGTTTAAAGTTAAAACTTCTGCACCCATATCTCTGAAAAGTTTTGGTGCAATTAGCGCAGCAGTCCCATTACCACAATCAAGAACTATTTTTGGTTTTTTTGTCTGAGTTTTTCGTGTTCCAATCACATCCAAAATTGCTTTGATATGATCTTCAATTGCATTATCATACTGTTCTATTTTTCCGACTTCATCCCATTTTGCAAGTTTTGATTTATTCATCAGCTTTTCTATCTCTTCACCACGTTCCCATGAAATTGCAATTCCTTTGCTATCAACAACTTTAAGTGCATTCCATTCAGGAGGATTATGAGATGCACTTACAATAACACATCCATTTGCTTTGAGTTTTTTTACTATAAATTCTACTGTGGGGGAACTTGCAATTCCAATATCAATAACCTCACATCCAACCGATGCTAGGCCTGCCATTACTGCAGATTGGATTATTGGTCCGGTAAGTCTACAATCTCTTCCAACTATAATTTTTCCTTTTTTCAAATAAACTCCTATAGCTTGTGCAAGTTTCATGGAAAGTTCTGGTGTCAGTTCATTTAATTTACCCCGAACCCCATTCGTCCCGAAATATTTAGCCATTTTTATCATCTATTTATTGGTGGTTTCTTTTATTTAGTTTATTCTTTACAACATCTATGAATTCTTGCGCTCCTTTCAAGGCATATTCTGCTTCAAATTTAGAAATTGCACCTGTTCTTTCATATGTTGCAACATTCCTCTTTGAACGAATACGATCAAGAGTTTCAGCTAAACTTTTATGTTTGTTATCAAAAACTGCAAAAATAAATTCTATGGTTGCTTTGTGGTGGTATTCACTGTCAGGTCGATATCCATATGAAAACATCAATGCTCTTGCCGCCTGTAACATTGCATTGTATGCTAAATTCAATGCCCCATCGCAACTCTTTTGCATCAATTCTTCTGCAAGTTCTACGTCTCTCTCACTTATTTTCATTAATTCTGCTATCTGAACATTGTCAATAGGAATTGGTTTGATAAACCCTCTTCTCTTCAATTCAGCCAAGTTCATATTCATCCCCCATAATCATTACTCGACTACCTTCTAAAATGTTTTTGATGAAACCATGTTTCTTGCGATTATTGAATTCTTTTTTGTCATATACTGAAACATTGATTTCAACTTCTATCTTTTGTTGCAACTTGAAAATTCTTGAATTAACTATTTTCATGTCGGGGTTTCCAATTATAAACAAATCAAGATCGCTTTTTCCTGTAAATTTATTGTTTGCATAAGAACCATAAATAAATGCAACTTCTATACCTACAATGCCATTTAGTGCTTCTTTTATTCTGATATCAAATCCAGCTGCCTTTGCAACAAGTGATGATAATTCATTTATGTAAGGGCATTTTTGATTTATTGAGTATATTTTTGCATTTGCAATGTCTTTAGATGTGAGTACCCCGGCCAATTCAAGATTAATAAGTTCGTTTCTTGCTTGCATTGGACTGCACTTTATCTCTTTTGCTATGGCTCTTATCGAACCACTGAAATGTTTTAAGATGAATATAGCGAGTATACTATTTCTTGTTTTTGATTGGAATAATCTTTCGAGCATGTATATAATAATAATACGATTGTATATAAATACTATACATATATCTGAGAATTAAGATCTGCCTATTTTTTCTGTATCTTATCTATTCTTTCATATATTTGTTCGTGCAATTCTTTTGCTTCTTTATTCATCAGTCCTTCACAAACAATCTCATAGCCACTACTTCCGCTTGTACTGATATTTAGTGTTGCGGCGTCAGTAATTCTTTGTACTAAGGATCTATTCAATGACGAATCAGTAATCATGTGTACTGGTGCTTTTTTTGTTCTGTGAGAAAGAATTCCACTTTCAAAAACTATTTTTTCATCATCAAACCCAATTGAAGTTGTTCTAGAATAAACCACCGAATGGATAAGTGGAATTAAAGTGATTATTATTCCTGCAACTATGACCCCTAATCCGAATTCATTTCCCATAAATTTTATCGAGAAGAAGTAGGCTCCTGTCAAAATAAATATTATAGATAATGGTATTGCAAATAGGTAATGGCCAATCATATATCGTAATGTTGTTGGTTTTATTTTTTTCATATTCTCCCGTTATGATATACATGCCGGTTTTTTAAAATAATCCGGACGATTTATACTAGTGGAAATTCCGGTTTTACGTCTTAGCCATCATCTTCCTCGTGATGAAACTCACAAATCCAAAAGCTTTAGCACTTCACAACCTACTTTATCTCCTTTTTTGCATAAATAATGTGCATCAGCACGAGTTTTTTTCATATTAGAGAACATAAGTGTTCCTTTTTTTGTCACACCGCTAAAATTGAAATTTTTCATCCGATGGAATCTTATGGGAAAAGGGAATCCAAGTAATATCTTTCTGATAGTTCGTCCCCTCCAGTATTCTGTGGATGGTAGTTTTCTAATTATTTTTCTGCTAAGTTTTGCATTTACTATGTCTGTACTTTCTGCATTCCATATTTTTCTATTATAGTAAAGTGCACTTTTCAGCCCAAAATAGAACTTGTCTGTTTTGAGAAAAATTCTGGTTGCTTTGAATACTACAAGATGCGGGTCACTGATATACCATCCTTTTCTTTCGGTTTCATATGGGGCATAATATATACCCTTGAACGGGGTCGGAAAAAGCTTCATTTCCCTAGACAGTATATTAGCATCTGAAATATCCTTATGGTGATAAACATTTCCTGGGATAACATTACTCATTTAAAACACCTCGCAGTCTTTTTAGAAAAACCAACACATCCTTAGCGTTTATCGGCGTTTTTAGGTATGGGGCAATCCCATATTCAATGTTTTGAAGATTATCTTGGAAAAGATCAATATTGAAATCAATGCTAACTATCTCCTTTCTGATAATTTTCTTTGCTTTGGTGGCAAGATCAAGCACAAAACCGTATTTTTGTTGCATATAAAAAAGATCATATCCATCTCTGGCCATACCAATCATATTTTCTCTTGTAAAGAAACATATTGTTTTGTCTATCATAAATTCTTCTATCTCGAGTGTTTTAACATTTACGTCTCCAATTAGTTTTTTTATTATCCCATTGTATTTCTTTTTGTATTCTATAATGTCCATTTTGATTTGAATTCCATCAAACGAGACAATGTCTCTATAACTGAAGTTGGTTTTGCTAATTTGGTATCCGCACTCTCTTAACAACTTCTCAATTTCATGTTTCGGGCTTTTTCTAATGTATCCAAGGTCAATATCTTCAGAGTATCTATAGTCAAGATAAAAACTATTAAGTGCGGTTCCTCCAATAAATATCACGTCTATCTTTTTTTGAAATATCTGCCTTGCAATCTCCAGTGCAAGTTGATTCTTTCTTTCCAATTCTTTCATGGAAAGTATGCTTGGATAACATTTATAATCGTTTCGTTCTATTGCAATTATGTTGCAATGCGATAAAACGTATCTTTTTCATGTATCCGCAAGTTTCACATGTGCATGGGTAATTAAACCCTTCAATCTCAATGTTGATTATGATTCAAATCCTTCGTCTTAGTCATCGTCTTCCTCGTGATGAACGTATCTCAACACATGTCTGCCTTGTTGCAAGAGCATTTGGTGCAGATTCAATTGTTTATTCCGGGCAGCATGATTCCAGTCTTGAAGATAGTGTTAGAAAAATTTGTGCAAGTTGGGGTGGAAGTTTTCCAATAACCTGTGAAAAAAATTCCATCAAACACATCAAAGAATGCAAGAAATCTGGTTTTATCATTGTTCATTTGACAATGTACGGCATGTCATTATCAGAAAAATTAACAGAGATAAAAAAAGCAAAAAAACTGCTTGTTGTTGTTGGTTCAGAACATGTTCCTGGTGAAATTTACGAGCTTGCTGATTTTAACATTGCAATTACCAATCAGCCGCACAGCGAAGTTGCTGCATTGGCAATAACATTAGATAGAATTTGTGTTGGGAAAGAATTTGATGGAAAAATAAGAATAAAACCAAGCGAAAAAGGAAAAGAAATAGTCAAATGCTAATATCTTGTATAAATTTATACAAAAATTGTACTAAAAATTACATTTTCTGTAAGAAATGATACATTTAAAAACTATAACTGAACAATTAATTTATGGAAATAGGAAACAAAAAGTTGTTCGCGATTCCAAAGAGCATCTGCTTTTGCTTTTAGAACTTTTTAAACAAGAGAACAAAATCAATCTGGTTGCATTAAGAAAAGCTGAGAAGTGGTCTAATGAATGATTTTAGAAAAATATTTGCTGAGCGAGGGTATTCCCTGTTTGAATCCGATTCAGTAGAAAATGCCATCATAAATGCCATAAAACAAAAAGAGCTTCGATATCTGTATGGAATTCCTCTTGTGATAGAAAATTCTGAAATCGATTTTGAAGAACTTATTGCACTATCAAAAAAGGAGAAACTTTTTCCAGAGCTTATGGATATTTTGAGTATCACTGCAAAAATAATAAGTGACAAGAAGATAAGAAAATCTATTCTTTCTATTCTCAAAAGTAAGAAAATCAAGCGATTTTTTGACGTTAAAGAATTCAAAGATATCTATCTGCAATATACTAATATCAAAACAACTGAATTCGGATCGCGATTACATTTTAATCTCTCAATATTATTTGCACCAAAACAAATCCATATTCTCTACAAATTAAAGTCTGGCAAGAGACTTAATAAAACTGAAAAAGAGTATTATAGTAGGACAATAAAAAAGAAACTTATGGCAATACACGAACTGGTCAATTTTTCGGAATTGTTTATTTAAAATAAAACCAAGCGAAAAAGGGAAAGAAATAATCAAGTTTTAATCATTTCTTCTTTGATGGAGTAGATTTTGATTTTACCTGGTTTGCTATTTTTATTCTTGGAGGTGCAATTGGGGGTTCCATATTCAAAACTCTAGTGACGTAAATTGCATTTATCGAACTCCCGTAGTTTATTGTATTCCAAATCTGTTCTCCAGCAGCACCAGTTATTCTTTTTGTTTTTTTCCATTCTTCATAAGCTGCAGTTGCTTCTGTACCAACAAATCGTGCGTTTCCAGCCATTCTTACATGGCCATTATTAGGCAAGTACTGTACAGTGTAAAGAAATTCCACCATAAGAAGGTTTTTCTCAACAGTTGCATTACTTATAAGAATATTCACATTCAAACCCTGCGGTCTGGAATTGCTGCTTTTTTTTGCTTCTGCAGCTTGAAAATCCATATGACTTAACTCCAACATATTCGCACCTCATCAAAATTCTTATTTCAATTAAGTAAAAATTCATTCGAATTTTTACATCTCACATTATCTAACTTCAATTATCTTTATATACTATTCTCCTCTTCGTCCCCATACATCGGGCATTGGAGGACCTCCTGTTGGTTGAACCGGAGCTAAGAATGATCTTCCCGTTGTGTCTATTCCTATTGTGTAGAATAAAAGTCCACCAATATCCAATTGTCCTGCGCTGGTATATTCAGCTACTCCTGGTCTAGCATAAATAGGTGGATCAAAAGTACGCATGAAGCCCATACCACCTAATGTTCCGGGCCCAACTCTCCATCTTAAGGACAATGCACCTGCTCCTTCATCTTTTTCACTAACATTCCATGCACCTATGATCCCTAATGTCCAATCTCTATTTAGTTGGAAATCTGCACCTGCTAAAAGTGTATAATCATCTCTTTTTGCAAGTACAACATAAGCTGCCCATTTATCTACTTGTTCTACAAATGTAGCAACATCCCATTGGAATTTGAAATCTTCTCCAGTGTTTATTGCATAAATACTACCACCGAGATACCATCTAAAGTTTCTTACATGTTCACCAAAGTCTTGTTCTAGATTAAACTTTTCATCACTGAACCAATCCCAAACCATCCTCTGTAGGAACTCTGTTTGGATTATTGTTGTTTCTAAACTTTCACCATCTCTTATTTTTTGTACAACTGCTGGATCAAGCCATTTTTCATATTCAGGAACTGTTTGAATTCGATCACAGATTTTCCCTCTATCTTCTCCTCTGATCCTTCCAAAATCAATTGTTGCTGTTGTGCCTGTGGCTGTAGAAGAAACCTGTTTTTCAAGCAAAATTTGTTGATATCTTTCCACTTTTCCTTTCAATTCTCTGAATCTTTTTGAATCCTCTACAACACTTGAAAACATTCTTATGGCTGCCTGTCCAAATCCACCAAATTTTCCCCATTCTCTTAATCCTTGTTCTGTATCTTCATAGGATAGTATGGTACCAATATCAACTGCCATTCTCTGTGCCCATACACTATCAAACATATCAAACCCAGTACCAACACCGATTAAACCATGTTGTTGTGTTCCAGCTGTTGAATCAAATCCTTGCATTGCCCAGAGTGGCATCGATACATATGCTCTTGCAAAAACACTTCCCCAATCATATAAAAATTTACCGTATGCTGTATCTACTTTTTGTTGTGTCCACTCGTTTTCTTTTTCCCTTGAAACAAGACTAAATTGCAATGAAGCATCTTCATTTACCTGAACACCAAGATAATATCTGTCAAATATTTGCATCAGTTCCTGTTCATACTGGTTCCTAAAATTACTAATCAATGTATCTGCTTGATCAGGATTTTGATTAACATCTCTTGCAAGATTTCTGTAATCCTGTTGTATTCGGCCCATGAGCCCTCTTTCCCTTTGATAATCAACTTTTGCTGCAGTTCCTCTTGTTCTTCCATTTATCTCTTCAAGTCCACTTACAAATCCAATAAACCTGAAAAATGAGTCTTTATAATCTGATGAAGTGAATTCTGCAACATAGTTACCTAACGCACCTAACAAAACCCTATTAGCCAGCTGTCCTGAACCATATAAGGTCACACCAATTCTGTGAAGGCTTTCTATCTCTCTTCTCATTTCTTCTGCACCATCAAGGCTACTTACAACTGCAGTTGTTTCAAGATCAGTTACTGCTCCCTCGTAATAAACACCAGCTCCGCCGCTTTTCCATCCTGGTCTTTTTGATCTGTCTTCCCATTTATACAATACTCCCCCTCTTCCTATCCAGTTTTTGTCTTTTTCGGTTCCTGGTGCTTCTTTTACCACTGCACCTAGCCCGGCACCAGCAACAATCTCCCATGCTGTCTGATCATTATTTACTCTTCTATATCTTAACACTAAATCCTGGATATAAAGATCTGTTTTATGTTCTTCATCTGGACGTATGAAAAGCAATTCTCCTGGTGCTGTTACAACATAAACATTAGCTCCGCTTTTATCCTCAACTGTATGTGCAAATCCTGGTGTCCATTCAAGCAAAAGAGGACCGTTTCCTTGTGCAAGATTACTTCTATCCTGTCTTAATTGGCCTAATTCATCACTCATGGTTCCTCTTCCTTCTTGTAATCCTGTAACATGACTTTCAGCACCAGCTACTTTTGCTTCTGCAATAGCAATTGCTTCAGCATTACCAGAAGCATTAGCATCAGCTAATTCTCCCATTGCAGTGTGCCTAGCTGTTTCTGCTTCGGCTATTGCGGTATCTCTTTCTGCGATCTGGACTTCCTTAGCTGCTATATCCTGTTCCAATGCAAATAATTGTGGACCTACTTCATTTGCCAATAATGGAACTGCTTGAAAGTGTGCCAATCCTGCTGATTTACCCATATCCCAAACTACAACCGCACCACCGCGTTTCATATCTGGGTTTTGGCTTCCCATTGTTGGTTCAACATTGGCTGCATAGGTTATTGGTTGAGGGTGCCCGGTTCCAAATGCTGGATTGTCTCCATATGCTGAAAGATAATTAAGCATTTGTACAAAGTTGTTTGTCCCGCCTTCTAATTCAAATATTGTTCCTTGTTTGTCAACCCAAAAGTATTTTGTATTTGACCATGTTTTTCCTTCTGCAGTTTCTTCATAATTCACTGCAATTCCAAGTTCGCGTGGGTTGCTTGGATATCCTGCCTTTATAAGTGCCTGTCCAAGTGCTCGTTGTGCACCATCACTTAATTTTTGATAACCAATAGAACCATGTTGCAAACCTGCAGGTTGATCTCCTTCACCTTTGAATGCTCCTCCAACTAATGGCAAATCTTCAACAAATCCAATTGGAGTTGCAATTGCTGTCATACCTGCAAAATATTGATTTGCTTCAGCAACATCAACTGATCCACCTGCAGAAACACCACCCTCACTTGTTAATATACTTCCAAGTCCGCCAACCATTCCACTATATGTTCCTTCAGGTGTTGCCTTTCCAACTCTTCCTCCTAATGCTCCTCCGCGGCCGGCAACATCAAATGTATACGGTTCCATTACTTTTGAAATAAATGCTCTGTCTATCTGACCCATCAACTTTGTTGGGCTTAATTTTACAATTTGTGATCCTGGTATAAATGTGGGAACTCCGAAAAGTCCAACTTTTTCATCTACAAACAATCTGAAAGCATCGCCAACTGCTCTTGTCTGCCCATCAACATCAAGGAAACTAAACCGTGGAAGATTTATTTGTCCAGATGCATCATCATAATTGTTGAACAATGCACCTGTATTGAGTAATTGTGGAACATATGGCAATGGGTTTAAGGTTGATGGAAGGAAATAAGGCGGACTCATACTAAGTGCACTGTCATATGGTGGTGTTAACGGATATTTCCATGCTGGTGGTCTGTGAGTAATATCATGTGGTGCATTTGGATTGATCAGAACTGCATCATCAAGTAGCGGATATCTATCATATCTGCTAAATTCACCCACATCTAATCCCATTAATTCTTCAAATGCAGAATTCAGATCGTTTATTACTCTTCTTGTGTTTATTGGAAGCATTGATGTTGGTGAGACCCCAGAATTCAATCCAGATGATCGCATGTCTATTTTAGCGGCTAATTTTATCAGAGCAAGTTCAAATGTTTCTCTTTGATCTCTGCATATTTTTGCCAGATTAGTTACTGCTTTTAGATATTTGATTGCAAGTGCTGGGTTTAGTGCATACAATCTTGCTACGGTCTGCGCAACCAATCTTTTTTCTTCTGGACTGCCAACTAAATTATCCTCTACTGTTTGAACATAATTTGCAAATACAAAATAAGTTGTTGGATCAAGGGTTGCTGCTCTTCTATAATCATCTGCTATTCTCGGATCTCTTCGTGTAGCTGCTGCAGGTAATGATCCATTTGGATAATAAATAGTTGACCATGCTTGATTTCCTAAGAGTACTTTTTCATCTTTTATATTTGTTATTGCATCCCGCATTTGAGCAAGAATATTTTCTGATTTCCTATCTATTTTTTGGAATATGCCAAGTGTGTTTTTATCAAGATGGAATATATACGACATATAAATATCATAAAGTTTTTTATTTGAGGATGAAAGATTTAGACTGGTTATAACTCCGTAATTTCCCTCTCGCATGGTCCAATAAGCTTGCTGCAGACCCCAAAGTCCTTTTTTGAATACATCTAATTTGTTTATGAGGGTGTTATCTCTCCCACCTAAATCAAGACCAAATCCATCAAACCATTTTTCAATAGCTGCCAATTCTTTATCTATCTCTGCTATTCTTGCAGTTTTTCTTTGTTCTACACGAATTTCTCTTTCAGCATTTAGATATCCAACTCTTATTTCTATATTATCATAACCCTGTCCAGTTGGCTGTCTTTCAAATACAGCTGCAAGATCTGTTGCAGATGTTTGACGTATAAATGCAGGATAACCACTTCGTAGCAACCTTTCTTTTTCTGATTCTACCAATCCTAATCTTGCTTGTTCTACATTCCATACTTTGAACATATCTTTAACAGCTGCCCATGCCATATGCGGTATTGCTATGCCTCTTACTTGTGTAACTTTGTAGTTTTTTACTCCAGGTGTACTTTCTTCTGCTTCAACCTTTGCTCCTGGGCCAAACGCGCCTATTGTCATTAATAATCCTGCTTTTGCTCTGTGATCCATTTCTCCTAACCATTGAAAGAATGCTGGTTTTTCATCTTTCTCAAGTAATGCATACGCCTGAAGAAGTGTTTTAGTTAATGCTCTTGCAACATTATCATCTGTTAAAAAGAATTCGTCTCTGATATGCCCGCCTATCCGTTCTATTCTATCTTCTCTTCCCGTTATTCCTGTTAAATTTATTCCATAATCTTTTGCAAATGCTTCAAGTGTTTTGTCACTTACGCTTTCCATTTTGTCTTGTCTTCTAGGTATCATTAATCTTAGGAAATCATCCTTTTCCATTGCTTTGAGAAATGGTATAACAACGTTACTTACCATTGCGTCGCTATAATCTGTTCGTATTCTATCTATCGTTCTAATATCATTTGCATTAACTGCGTCATACGCTCTTCCTATAACATCAACAAACTTTACAAGATCAGTTCTTCCTCCTTCTACAGCTTTAAATGCCAGCAATACTGGTCCAAGTTTAGCATCGCCAAGTATTTTTGTTCTTAGATCAGAACCAAAAGCCGTAAGGAATGCTCCTGAAGTTCCAGCATTAAATATCCTCAAGAAATCGTCTTTTTTTGTAGAATTTCCAGTAAGTAAAAATACTTTTAATGCGTCAACTGCTTTTGTTGCTTCTAATACTGCAGGATCTATATGCCGTGATGCCATAGCAATATTACCTCCTAAATCGTTTATATTTGTTCCGCTGGTCCACGTCACTGCACCTAATACCAATGCAGTGACTGTTTTCAATCTTCCAAAAATAGCTTTTCTTCTCTGCGGCGAAGGAAGTTGCGTCTGGTCGTTCTGAACTATTCGTGTGCCACCCATACTCTCCCTTCACAATTTTATTTTGTGTGCAAAGGGATTAAAAGGTGTGTTACGTTAGAAGAGGGTTTGTTTTCGTGTTGGCTCTGGTTTTATTCCAACTTCTTTTCCCCATTCTCCAATATCTTTGTGTGTATTTTGCATTCTCCATCTATAAACTGCAATTACACTTAATGTTAAAATTAAATCACTGGGCGTAACACTTAACTGCCTACCAATTTTTTCTTGCAATTTTCTGACGTCTCCACCAAAATCCGCATTAACATCTGCTTTAGCTTTCATATATTCTTGAACTGCTCTTGATGCAAGTATTACAGTAAGCAAATCTCTCTTTCCAGTGCCTTCAGGTAATTCTATCAAATTTCTTCCTTTGACTAATGTATACCTTTTTGCTTTGACAAATGTTTTGAATTCTTCATCATCATTCAAACTTTTAAAAACATCTCTGAAAGCAAGTTGAACATCATTTCTACCAAGAGTTGTAAGTGCATTTTCAAGTTGTTGTCCTGGAGGTAAATCTATTTTTGTTAATCTTATAATCTTCGCAGGATTTTTTTGTTCTACTGCTTGTGCAAGTTGTTGTCTAAGTTCGGTCCAATATTCTTTGGCAAATATTTGTAATGGTGTTGCTTCTACTCGTGGTGGTTCTCTATCTGGAACTCTTCGTTCGTCTACTCTTGCAGGTTCTTCCCTTCTTATTGATGGAGGAACTGTTACTCCCAACTTTTCCGCAATTAATCTTGCTGTTTCCTCTCTTGCCAAAGTAGAATGTAATCCATCAGAACCTTCGCTTGTAAATTCAGGTCTTAATCTTGGTGGATTACTATCATCCCCTAGAGATCGAAGATTTACATAAGTTATTTCTCCTTTTGCTGCGTTAGCTTCAAGCCAGCTGTTCAATTCTTCTGCGTTTCTCCATGCGTTTGATGTGCATGAACGATGTTCGCCATATGGCATAACTCCAGTTACAATAACTGGTATTTTTGCTTGTTTTATCATAGTCTCCAAAGCAGCTCTAGAAAAGATATAATTTGGATTATTTGCAAATGCCTGAGCAGAAATTATTATCCTATCATATTTCACGCCGCCGTCAATTAATTCTTTGAATCTCGTTGCTACTTCATGTAAAGTTTCTCCACGTATTCCATATGAGTCAACTATAGTATCTGCCATGAAATTTTGGAGTGTTTGGCCTAATTTTGACGGATGTTTGCGACTATCACCAACCATTGAAGAACCAATTATTGCAATTCTTTGTTGTTGTGTTACTTCAGGAATTTGCTCTTCTCTTGGTGGTTCCCATGCTGCTAAATCTGATTTCAAATTTTTATGTTGCATCCATCTTCTGATATGTAACTCTGCTGCTGCAATAGTATCACTATCAATTGCACCTCGTAAATCATCTTTTCCAAGTTTTCCAAATCTTTCTAATTGTTCTAATTCTTTTTTGAAACGAGGATCTTTGATAGCATAATTTGCAAGATAATACCTTATGTACAAATCAGCATAACTTAGGATGCGTGATTCTTCTCTATTATCAATTGTTCTTAAGTCCTCTGCTTTATGTTGTCCTAAAAATCCTTCAAGCATTGCAAATTCAAGATTTGTTTCTGGATTTGCAACTGATGATAAATATAATCTAAAATTTGGTATCCTGTCTAATTCATTAAATACTCTTATTGTTGCTTCTCTTTGTGTTCGCGTTCTTTCTATCCCACTTTGTCCTACTTGTAAATATCTATCAATTTTTTCTCCATTACTAATCAAAAATGTTGCTGCTTTTGCCTGGTCTTTAGTTCCTATTTGTGCTAAAATAATTCTGCGGTCTATTGTTGGTTTTCTAACTCTTGGTGATTCTACTCGTCTAGGTGGTGGCGCACGTCTCACTGGTTTTGGTGCTTCAACTCTTACTGGTGGCGGTTCTATTTTTTTTGCTGGTGGCCGAACTACTACTCTTGGTGGTGGAACTACAACTCTTGGCTCAGGTCTTTTTTCCACTACAGGTTTAGGAGGTTCAACTTTTACTGAAACAATTTCATTTAATTTTTTCAAAAGTCCTTTTGCTATTGCTCTTGTTTTTCCACCTATTGCATCTAATTCATCTAATTTACTCTCTTCTTTGTATTTTCCATATGCTCCATTCATAGCTCTAGTAATTGCTGCCATTGCAGTTGCTTCACTCATTTCTTTTGTAATTTTCTCTTTACTGCTAAATGTAGTTCTGTCTGCAAATGTGATGATTATGTGGCCGTTTTCATCTAAAGTTACTGTTGCCATATATTTACCTCATTTTGCTAATCTATGTAATGTTTCCCTGACATGTGTTCCAACCAAATCTTTGGTTTTCCCTTCTTCGACTGTCATTGTTCCATCGACAATTGTTATTCCTGCAGCAGCATATTTGCTGATGATGCCTGGGTCTGCTGTTCCATCACTTATCTTCTTGAGATCTAAAACAATTCTTCTTAAAACTTCTTCGATAACCTTTTCATTTATCCCCTCAGTAATCCCCTGTTCTCGATATTTTGTACGTACTCTTCCCATTAGTTCTGTGTCGTTCTCGCTTTCTATTATAGTTGTTACTTGTCTTCCAATATTGCGTCCAAGTGCCCTATTTTTGCTCATGAAACTTTCAAAATCTGCGTCTGTGATTGGTTTGGTTATGTCTATTTTCCCAGGTCCGCCTTCTGTGTTTCTTGGATACTGTCGTCTCTCTTCTATTTGCACTGCTGTTCTTCTAGTAACAGCACCAGAAAGCTTTGCTCTATCTAATGTAGCTTCTTCTTGAGATATGGCTGTTGATCTTTTTATGAACAAATCACTCATGAACATATCCACTGCCTCATCAAGCCATACTGGTAGTTCTTTTGGATTTGTTGGCATGCTTGTTTCATGCTCTCTTAAACGCTCAAGCACTTCAGCTATTTGTATACGATACTCTGTATTTTTTGTACTCATCCAATTTGCTATCTCTGGATGTCTTTCAAAGAATTCTAACGTATCCTTGTTATAATCTTGTTCTTGAGCACTTTTTATTGGAGGATCACCTATCATCTTTGCTGCAACAGCAACATCACGAAGAGGAGGGAATGGTGCCGTATCAGGTTTTTGTAGTTCCTTTCTTTTTGCTAATTCTGTTGCTAACCATTCTTCAAATTCACTTATTCTCAATATCTCTTCATTGCCTCGTATTGCCATATTATTTACTGCAGCAACATACTCAGGATTTGCTAGTAACCTAAGCATAAGTTCTCTTTTTTCTTCGCTTTCCATACTATGCCTGTCAAGCCATCCCAGTACAGATTCTTTTTTTATTCCATCAACTAAGAGCAATCTGTTTTCAGTTAAAAGTTCTTCAATTGCTTTTGGCACATCTTTTTCTCTTTCTAGTTTGGCTTTTTCTCCTAAAACTGCAGTTATCGCAGCTTGTGCATGTACTACTGGTATATTACCTTTTTGGATCAAATTCCAAACTTTAATATACATTTCTTTTCCTTTTTCTGTTAAGAAATATTTAGATATTTCAAGTGCATTCGTTGATTCAAATCCACAATCAATTAGGAATTGTTGTACTACTGCAGTATTAACTCTGAAAGCATATCCTTGTGCTATCCAATCATCCATCTTAAGCTCTTTTATATCATACATATCTAATTTTCCTTTACGTTTTGCTCTTTCCACTGCATCTCCAAAATTTATGTGCCATTTTGTACAAAATTTACTAAATTCAGTTTGTTCATCGCTTGACTCTCTTGATTCATCCAGTATAACAGCCAAAGCTTCATTTGCATCTTCAAGTTCATCAGATATTCCTCTTACTTCATCCAGAACTAGGTCTATTTTTGTTGGATGTATAAATGCCGTATCATTGTTTAATCCCTTTTCTAAAGCTCCTTCTCCAGGGAATTTACGTCTTGCTGGTTGTCCTGTTTCTACTGTTTGGTCTTGTGGATAGAGGTATGCTAATGCATGAATAAACCGTCTTCCATTTTCATCTTTTCTTATAAATCTTGCATTTTCTTCTGATATATCCATTCCGTATTTTGTACGTGCAATTAGTCGTCCTTCTTCAATTGATTTTGTTCCTTTAACCCAATCATATACACCAATATAGCTTTCAGTTGCAACGAAATATGCTTCATATCCCCATATTGAAAGCTGCAATGCTACTACTGCCCCAGCTTTAACTTTTGGTATGGTTTCTGTTGGTTGTGCACTTCTCCATCTTTGTACTCCTGATCGTAAATATCTTCCTGGTATAATGCCTGGTTCCCAAGGACGTCTAAATGTTGGCCGTCCAAATCTTAGTGCTCCTTCTGGAGTTCTTGCAAGTTCAACTGGGATTCTTAAAGTTCCAAATGGGGTGGCAGTGTCAACAGCCCATCCAGCAAGTCCTCTTACTCCACGTAGGATATTCCAGTCAGTAATTCCTCTAACTATTTCCAAAGGTGTTCTTGTATCAATTTCACTTCCAATTCTATTCCCAATCTCGCTTTCATATCCTTCAGTTGCCTTTGTCATTTTCTCAATTGCACTAAAATCAGATGCCAAATTTTGTCTTGTTTGATTAATGAAACTTCCTAGCTCTGGATTGATTTCAGCAATCTTTTTGAATGCCATTTCAGCTTTAGTTAATTGGTTATTTGGATTTGTAGTATTCCACTCTACTACACTTGCATCAAGTGCTGCATCCGCTAATGCTCCTTTTGCTTCTGTTCCAAGTTTTTGCAAAATTTCAGGTCTTCTAAGAGTATCTAATAAAATAGTATCTAGTTCTCCTCCACCAGTTGCTGCTCTTCTTCCTAGTTCATTCCTAACTGCCATTACTGTTGGGGACCCATCTTGAGCTAATGCATCTAATGATCTACTTACATCTGTAGCTGATTGATCTCTTACATCAACAAGCTTGCGTTTTGGAAGTTTTCCAGTTTCTGCAAGTTTTGCTAGCATATCTGCTTTTACTGCAGGTGGGACTTCGATACCTAATACTGCTTCTGTTTCGCCTAATGGTTTATATCTATCTATTACATCTTCTATTCTGCCTATTTCATCAGTTGTTGCACGTCTTCTTGCTGTAAGGTCTGTTAATTCTCTTGCTGATTTTCCTATTCCTTTTTCCCAAGCAGTTCTTGCTCTTTGCATTCCTTTTGTATTTACTCCCAGTATTTCAGCTTCTGATTCAATAAACTTAAACGCGTCATTTACTCTACTTGCACTTTCAGTTAATCTTACTGGTTCCGTACTTCTGAAATCTACCCGAGCTATGTCTTCTACTAATTCAGATAGTCGATCTAATCTCTCAATAGTTGTAATATCCTCTGGGTCTACATTTTTTCTTGCTTCTGCTATTGCATCTCTTGCTTCTTTAACAACCTGGCTTCTAACTTTTCCATCTGCTTTTGCTAATGCTTCTCTACCATTCTGAAGTCCACTATCTACTTTTGTAAGTTCTCTTCCTAACCCACCGATTCTTGTTTGAGCATTAGCAACTTCTGTTAGTCCTGGGGTTTCTAATATCTCAACTATTACTGTTATGTCTTCTTGTTTAAATTTTCCTGGTTCACCCGATCCATATCTGTCAATAAATGTCTCTGGTGATCTACCTTCTTTTGCTGCTCTTGCTGTAAGTGCATCTCGTGTTTGATCCAATGCCTTTCTTAGTACTGGGTCACTTCCTGCCAGCTCATCAAGTGCTTGTCTTACTCTTCCTTTTGAATATATCTTTGCCATAACATCTTTTGCATGATTCTGCAATTCTGTTCCAATGCCTCTGTTTGTTGCACGTTCATAAAGAACTTTTAAAAGATTTGCCACGTGTTTTGGCGCAGCTTCTATTGCTGCTTCTTGTCCTGGTGCATCTTCCATCAGAGTTCTGCGTCCTCTTATTGTATCTATTCTACCGCATAGCGCTTCCAATCCTTCAGCACCTGCTTCTGCATAATCTTTTGGTGCTGCAATTTCTTCCCGGGTTAGTCCTGTTGGTTCTCTACCTATTACCCTCTCTTTAACCCCTCGACCTACTCTACCTGCAACCTCTTTAATTCCTTGTGGTTGTACTGGTCCAGCAGTGTCCCCTACTGGTGCGTCAGTAGGTTGTTGAGTTGGCGGTCTTCCACCTGGTTGGTCTGCCATATTCCTTATTTGTCCTCTTTGTATTCCTTCAATTGGTCTTGCTGTTCCGCCAATTTCACCTGGCTGTCTTACACCTGGCTGCCCTGGTCTTTCCATCATCAATGGTCCTTCATAACCAACTGCTGCTTGAACTTCATATTGTGCTACTGCTTGTTGTTCTTGGGCTAAAATTTCATCAGGTATCAATCCGCCCAATCTTTCTTGTGCTGTTTTAAATCCTCTTTCACTAAAAGGAGTTCTATTTCCTGATACTACATCTTCAACTACTGATGGATTTCCAAGAAGGTCATCTACAACCTTTGCAATTTCAGGATTTTCATTTCTCATACGTGCCAATCTTGAATGTGCATTCCCAGCAACTTGTTCCTGTGGAGAAAGTAAGTCTCCTAAAAATTCTCTTAAACTTTCTCTTCTTACTGTCCATCCAGATGCTTCAGTTTCAGTTAATGTTCCTCTTGGTCCTCCACCTGGTGTTAGTGGAGCTGGTTTTTCAGCAAATAATTTTATTGCATTTGTTAATTCACGTCCTGCATTCATATCTATAACAGTAGGATCTCCTTTCAATTGACTTTGAATAGCCGAACTCTCGACAAGCGCTTTTATTGTCCCGTGAACACTTTCTGGTAATTCTGCAAGTAATCTTTCTCTTCCAACAACATCGGCTGCGTTGTAACTTCTTAAGAATTCCAATAATTTTGTTGGGCTTCTTATCTCGGTCATTTTTGGTGAACTAGGAACTTCGGTTGGTGAAATTTCTGTAGTTGGTCTTAAAGTTTCTGGTACAAGTTCCCTTGCAACTGCATCAGATCTTGCTGTACTTCTTGCCCGCATTGCTGCATATCCACCTGTTCCTGCCATATGTAGCCATGGGAAAAGTGCCATACCGGCGGTAAATATACCATTCTTTATGTCTCCTCTTTGGAATGCATGGTAAGATTCGTAACCCATATACCCAGTCATTCCTACACCAACCCCTAAGTTAGCAAATGTCAATGTTCTTGATGCAGCAAGTGTTCTTGCAGTTGCAGTAATTGCCCAGAATTCTGATCCTGTTCTAAGAACTGCAGCTACTTCACCCATTCCAAAAGTTACTACTGTCAGTCCAATCATTGCAACTGATGTTGCTGAAACTTTACCTTCTACTCGATATTCAACATAAGCATGGTCTAGTTGTTGAGCTAGTATCATTGGTACTCCTATCTCTGGCTGGACAAGCGTAACACCAAGTGCTGCAACTGTGTATGCTGCGTTTCCAATAAAACCCATTATCTCTGCAATTTTTTGTGCATTAGAATATCTCGCTTCCATCTCTTTCAATAGTCTATTTCCTTCTTCATGGTTCCCAACTCGGAATGCGCCAGCTGCGTTCAAAACATTCGTACGTAGTTCATATTGCATACTCACATAATCTATATTTTGCTGGGATATATTTCGGCCTGGAATACCAAACATGGATATTTCTATAAGTCTTGCTCCGTTAAGGAGTCCTCGTTGAGTTTTCAATCTATCTGTTCTTTTTGATCCTTCGTCTCCAAACATAATTTCAAATAATGCATCCATATGCAATTGAAGATATTGCGCATATTGGGTATTCTTGTCTGCTAATGCTGCTTTTCTAGTTTTATATACCATCTCTTCCAAAGGCGTCATTCCAAATCCTTCACTACCAGCTTGAACATATGGATAATCTTCCATACCATATCTTTTCATCGCATCTACTCTGCGTTGAATTCCCGTCTTATAGTATGCTTGCGCTCTATCCATCTCTCCTGCCAGTATCGCTGATCTTGCTAATTCAAGGTCTGTAGTACCTTGCTCAAGAAGTCTGCATGTTTCATATGTTGCACCTTCTAACCAACTATCAACCCATCCTGAAGTTTGTGCAGCCATCTGACGATATTGTTGATTGAGTTTTACTTGGCCATTAATTTCTGCATAAGCATTAGCAAGTCTTTCCTCTTTACCAAATTCAGCCATAAATGCTCTATAACTTTCATGAATTTTTACTTCGTCTCCTGTTCCTTTTCGTGCAAGTTCTATTTGCTTCAATAATTCTTGTCGTTTTCCTTCTAATCTCCCTAATCTTCTTTCAGCCTGTGGCGGAAGATCTATTGGTTCATAATAAGTCTCACTCATCCTGTCGACTTTTCTCCACTCTTCACGTTGTACTACTGTTCCGCTCCACTTATATCCTTTAACATCTCTTTCTGTATCCTCATCAAGTTTTGGTAATTCGTCATACATTCCGTAAATCGTTGGTAGTACTCTATGTACCTCACCTAATGACCTAACAATTCCATCATACATCTGTGTTTTTGCTGTTGCTTTTGCTGTTGCTACTGCAACTCTGCTGAATCTTCCATTGAATGCATCAATAGCTGTTTCATAAGCCCCAATATCTCCTTTTACTGCAGCCCGTTCAATATCTCTGAGAATTTCACTCAATGGTCTTCCAGCATCTTGTAAAAGTGGATCTGTTGGATTTGCTGCTTGTTCTTCATCATATCTTTTCAACGCAGCAAGTTCTACGTAAACTTTGTCACCAACAGAAACCTTTCCTTTTGGATCGTCTTTATGGAATGGTATCTCGCCACGATATTTAGCTAATATTCCGTGATATTGGCGTGTAAGACCATCACTTCTACCAATAATGTCCATTCCTTCTCTAAACTGTTCAACTATAGTGTTATATTGAGCTGGTGTTTTTGCGGTAATTGCAAGTCTTAAAGCTTCAAGCATTTTTTGTCTGCCAAGTACTGTGCCTGAAATATTACCTTTTGCATACATTGCATATAGCCATCCTTCTTTCTCTGCTTTTACTGCCGGATTTCCTTCTGCGGGTACTGCATGAATTTCACTACCGTAAAAATCACCTGCCAAGATTAACAGCATTGCTGCACCATCGAAATCTTTTTTTACTGCTCTTGCTTTTGCTGCATTGATAGCTTCCAATACTGCTTCTCTTCCAACTGGTCTTGCTGTTGCAAGTGCTTCCAACCTTGCTGCTTCTCGTTTTATGTGGGTGCTTTTTGTATCATTAAAACTTTGCATGAATATGACTGCTACATCAACTCCATCTAGTTGTTGTTCACCTTTTGCTATGGCACCCAATGTTCTTTCCATCCCGCGTAACAATCCGTTATCCTTGACACTTACTGAATAAACTTGGCCTGCTCTTTTTGTTGAGATTGTTATTACTGCATCAGTATAAAATACAAGTAAAGTAAGAACTCTACTGGCTTCCTGTCCTTTTCCTTGTTTTGCAAGTTCTTCTGCATGATTTAATGCATTTCGAATAATTCTTCTTTGCACGATCATTCCCGAACCCCACGCAGACCATGCAGAGCTAAATCTCTCAGAATCAAGTTTGAACTGATGATAAACTAGACTTCTATCAAATTTTTCTTGCGCATCCATTCCAGCTATTTCACTATCTATAGCTTCTTCCATGTCCTTGGAGCCAGGCCATGATTTCCATTTGTTTGTTCTTAATATGTTTAGGTATGTTCCTGCCATAGTAAGCAGTTGCGTTGCCTCTCTTATTTTGCCCTCTCGTAATCTTTGTAATACTGTTGCAGCAGCAGCCGTTATTCTCCCCCATTTCTCTCCTTTTCCTGCTTTACTAATTAATTGTTCTGTCTCTACTCTTATCCTTGCATACTCTAGTTCTCCATAGAATCTGGCTTGCATGCTTGGGGTTATTATTTCTCCGTTTCTGATAACACTTCTTATTTCCAAGTAAGATGGCAGGTAGCGATTTAATTGATCAAGCGACTGCACATCCAGTTTTCCAACTAATATTGCTAATGCAGCCAATCTACTATTACCACTTTCAATTGCTTGCATTGCTCGAAGACCAAACCATTCTGGTGTATCATCTTTTATCCTACCTAATTTTCCTTTTGCCCATCGTACTACTTCTTTTCCTAATAATGCTTTTGCATCCTCTCTTAAAATCTCAAGATTACTTTCATCAACTCTTCCGGTTAAAGCAAAATATCCAGTTATTATTCTGCTCATTTCATCATAAGTTGCAAGTTCTCCCCCACCCTTCATCCTAGTCATAACTCGTTCTGCGTCATCACGTAATCGATAATACCTATCTGTTGCAACAATTCCTAGTGCTTCTGCTGCTTGTATAGCAGGTATTGCATTAGCTAAATTACCTAAGAATGCAATTCCATTTTCCCTTAGTTGCGCTTTTATCTCAACTAAATTCGTTTCAAAGTTTCCCAAAGCAAGATCATCTGCTTTTTCTTGTTGTGGAGTATATGGTTGTTGCGATTTCATTTGTACATGCCTTTCATGAATAAATTGAGTCAAATTTCTATATTCAGCAATGGTATTCTGGTCCTCAAAAACATAACCGTCATAATTTTCAGCAAGTAGCTTAAATCCTCTTAAAACTTTTCTTGCTAGTTTGTCATGTTTGGTTCCAAGTGCAAGTACTGCACCTTCGGATGCATCCTGTACAATTGCAAATGTCTCAGTCTGAGTTCTGTTGCCCAGTTGATATGTTCTTGGCAATCCACCGCTTATCATTTTAACTTGGAGTTCAAATACACTTCCAAGCATCATAATTTGTTCTTCAGCTGCAGCTAGCATTGCAGTTGCTTTATCTGGTCGTATAGTTTTTGCTAATTCTATACTCTGCCTTATTGCGTTCACTTCGTTTTCAAATCTTTCTTGGAAAATTGGTACAGAGGTAAGTTTCATTGATTCTAATAACTTTAGTAATCTATCTGCATGTTCAGTCAATTGTGGTGCAGGTCCTGTACGCATCCGTTCAGAATATTCACGAAGTGCAACAATTGCCTGTCTTGCTTCTCGTAATGTACTTTCCAATCTTTTAAGTTCTACTGGATTAACCTTAATGCGTGGTACTAATGCCAATGGTTTCCTACCTTCAGTTTGTCTCTCAGCCATATTAACACCTTAGGAATAATTTTTACAAATGAATACGAAATCTTGCAATCTTTTTGTACGTGTTTCGTCATTAGCATTCTTTGATCCTGCTACTTCTTTTTGCCAGGATGTGAGTGCGTGGTAAAATTTTTTTATTTTTACAACTTGTGGGAACATCCCGTCAGGTTTTGTTTCTGATGCATCCCATTTCGACAGAAAAATTTCAAGAGTAGATAACGTTTTTCCAACGCGTTTTATTGTTTCTGCTTCAATTGAAGCAATGTCTGTTCTAACAGGGATCTTACTTATCTTAGTTGGTCTAGCCTTAATGGCATTTTTTTTCTTCGCCATATTCATCGCACCCGCAATAAAATTATGCCGTAGGTGATTTATAAATATGCCGATAAGAACAGAGAGGATAAACTACTATTCTATTAGAGTAATTTAAATAGAATTAAAATTAAATGAAAAATTCAAAAATAAAAATTAAAAAATTATTTTTGTCTTGCAAATACAACCACTCTACTTCTTAGTGTGTCAGTTGCTTTTTTACCATCCAAACTTACCGTCAGACTTCCATCCTCTTCTGGTGTTATTATAACTCCATTTCCTTCTAGAACGCCTTTCTTGGTTGGATTGGTTGTTGTTGCTGCTATTTCACCATACCAGTCTGCTTTAATTGCTTCTCTGAGTTTATCTTCGTTACCTTCAAATTTAGTTGCAAGAACATCTCTAATCCTAACCCCATTTGCACCTGTTTCAGCAAGAGCATCTGTTATTATTCCATCAAGTTTTCTATCAAAACCAATGTTTTTTTCATAAAAAGTATGGCCTTCTGGATTAAGAGTCATGGTTTCTGTTGTAGTTTGTTCTATTCCTGAACCAACTTGTGTAATCAAACCTGTTGCCATTGCCCAGTTCAATCGTGATCCACCAGGACCAAAGTCTGTTATGTCAACACCGTCACTTTTGCTTTGTGCAAGTATTCTGACAAAATCACCTGCTCTTTCAACATTGAGTCTATAAGCTACCCCTGCTTTTGTAAATTCTTTGAGGAATTCTCTTATGTCTGTCTGCACAACACAGATGTCAAGTGCTTCTTGATCAAGAGTATACCCTCCAAGTTCTTTTTGAACTGTTTTACGTTCGAATTCAACATGTGTATCAATTACTGACCCAGCAGATTTTCCTTGTTCTACTGTAATGTCAACTGCTCTGTCTAAAATTTCTGCAGGGACATTTTCAACTGTAGGATCAATTGTCATTGGTGGTACCATTCCAGAAGCAATCCTAGATATGTTTCTCCTAACATCAGTTAAGAAGTCATCCCTATCTGCTTCTCTAACTTGGTATTCTGCATCACCAACTTCACTCATTGCAGCACGTAGTCCTGACAAGTTTGTACCTTGAGAAAGTAAGAATTGGACATTTGATAAGTTTGTTATCTTGTGCGTGTCCATCACCATAGATTCTAATTCACTTACAAGATATCCTGCTTGTACCCATTTCATTCGATTTGATGGATTGTTTAAGTATTCATAAGTAATTTCCGTTCCTCTTCCCTCTTCTGCCATAAGTTCAGCTACAAACTCATCTGATTTGTTTGTGTTTAATCTTAGGCCATCTCTTATTGTATTAAATTCCATTTTCACAGTACAGCAAATTTGCATACCTGGTTTCCATTTATCTGCTTCAACTGGGCGATATGCCTCAACATCTTCAACTGTTTTCAAACCAAGATCATTGCATGATTTTGGTACAGCTGTAACACTTGTGCCACATGTTTGAAGACCGTTACTAAGTTTCTCTACTTTTGTAACTACTCTCATAGTTTTGCGTTCCTGCATGAATACAAGAACTGGTTGGCGTGTTTGGATCCATGCAAGTCTGGCAGTTGCTCCAATATCATCTTTTTCTTCCCCCAATCTCCATGCGCCAACACCGTATGCTTCTCTGTAATAAGCAGAACCTCGGGTTGTCAATCGTTCTGGAATATCATAATGATCGTGTATTATTCTCACTACTTTTTTCTCTCCTTCTAATGGCATCAACCAGGTCCATGGTCTATACCAATCATTACTTTCAACATGTGCATTAGCAGCCATCCATGTCCATGGTTTGTACCATGTTGTTTCAGGAAGACCAACCATACCACCAACAAGGGCAGTACCAATAACACCTTTTGTAGCCAAACCCAAAGTACCACGTAACCATCGTGGCCATACTGTCTGGTAATACCCGCCTTGGCCTTGGTCAGTTAAGTCTCTACCCATAACTCGTCCGCGTGGATTATGCGTTAAATAATCCAGATCGCTTCCAAGACTATGTTGCCATAATCTATTTCCTTTTTGTCTCCATCCACGTCCACTTAATATATGGTAGGCCATTTTGTGTTTTGTTTTTGCCCACCAGCTTTCTCCTCGTGTTGCAGATGGTTCTATTTCAGAAGTTGCTTCCCAAATCTGTAATGCAATTAATCTTTGTGCATCTGAAATTCCAACAATATTCTCATAACCTCTTTGATTCATTCTTTCTACAACGCGTAATGCTACCTGTCTTAATGGCAGTGCATTGTTGTTTCTTGTATCAGTTATCTGTGCTTCAACAAAATCCCTTCTAATTTCCCAATCTCTAAGTGCAGCTGTAACCATTTGTAATCTTCGAGTTGTTGGTTGTGGTAGCTGTGCATCAGCAATCTCTCTTTCTAATCTATCTACTCTTGCAGTATATTCACCTATTCGTGGCTGTAAAAGAGTTTGATAATCTGGTCGTGCTGGTGCTGGTTGTGCTACTTGACCAACAGGAACTGGCTGTGGTTCTGGCTGCCGTAAATGTTGTGCTAGAGCTTCTTTTTCACCAAGAAGTTCATTGGCACGGTCAAGAAGTCTTGTTACCATAACATTAGGAAGACGTTGTGCAATTCTATCTGCAACTCCTAGTGCATCCGCTCCAGTTTCTCTATTTTCTATAAGTAGTGTTCTGAAATGATCTGTTACTTGCCTTGCAACTGCATCAACGCCTGCTTCAGCACTAAATCGTCTCAAACTTTCCGTTGCTTCATGCAATTCTCTTTGGGCTGCCTGCAAATCAGAATCAAGTCTGGTTATTTCTTCTCTTGCTCCTCTAATTATTCCCAATTGTTCTCTTATAATATCATCATGAGCATATTCCTGATCTTGTACTTGATTTCTAAGTGATTCGAATGTTCTTTCTGCTTGCGTTCTATTCCGTGTTGCTTCAGCTTTAGCAGCATCTGTACTATTCACATCTGCAAGCACGCCTTGTTCTTCTTGCTGTGCAGTTCTTACTGCACCATGAGCGTCCCTTACATATTCTTCTATTCTTTCTTCCGCAGCCATTATTCTACTACGTAATGGTCTTCTCTCTCCATTTATGTCATATACAGCTTGCTCCAAATCCCGAACTCGTTGTTCTCTTTCATAAGATGCATTGCCATATGCCTGCGCATATCCTAATCCAGGTACTCCAACTGTTCTTTCTTGTGCATCTGTCGGTGTTTCTAAAACTTCCCTAACCAATCGACCAAACTCAGTGACTGCGTGTTCAAGTAATTCTGCTGATTGTCTATACAAATAAGTTGATGCATAATCAGGATCCATTATTGTTCCATTTGGTCTTTCTTTTGAATCTGTGAATGTTCTTTTAGTTGAAAGGTCTTTCAACACCATTCCAATGAATTCTCCTTCTTTACCAGCACTTTGCCTTTGTGCTACTGCTTCTAAAAACTGCATAAAAACTTCTGGTGGTCTTGGTTCATCATGTGGCAACTCTGTCCATACGTCTGGTCTTCTGATCATTAATGAATATATAATATCTAAATCTTGTGCTGAGAGATTTGGAACAACATTTCTTCGGTTTACTGTTGCTGCTTCAAGTTGTCCTGCAAGTACAGCTCTTCGTTCAGCTGATTGATATGCGTATGTGCTGTCATGCTCTTCTAATGGTGATGGTACTGTAGTATTCCTTATTGCACGTATAAATCGAGGATTGCAAATAACTTCTCTAATAAGCATATCTGGCGTTCCAGCTACTTCTGTTCTACTTTGTCCTCTGCGAATTGCATCTATGAATGCTTTATTAAAAGTTGAAGTATGATCTCCACTTACAGTTCTTTGATCTGGTTGGCCTGCTCTTTGTCTTGCTCTTTCCAATGCTTCTGTTCTTTCTACTTCTTCATGTACTCTTCTCTGTCTTCTCGCAGTAGTAAAAGGAACACGACTCCATGCACCATATGCCATTCTTCCAACTACACCAGCCATAATTTCACCAGCCTCTAAGTGTTTTTCTATATTGTTTTATGTCTATTACTGTTTTTAAAAGTATCATTTCGTGGTTTTGTATTTTTATTGTTTTTAATGAAAATTAGCCAATTATATTATCAACAATTTTTTCAGGTTCAAATTTTTCAAGATCTTCATACTTCTGTCCAATGCCAACATAAATTATTGGGATCCCAGTTGCCTTGTTTATAGAGAGCATTGTTCCGCCTTTTGGATCACAATCTAATTTCGTTAATATAACTGCATCTATTCCTATTTCCTTATTAAAAGTAGAAATCTGTTCGATTATCGCATTGCCTGCAATGCTTTCACCGATGTAAATTTTCAAATCTGGTTGAATAATCCTACTCATTTTTTTAACTTCATTTATGAGGCTGATATTTGTATCTTGTCTTCCAGCAGTGTCAATCAAAACAACGTCTATTGCATGAGCTTTTGCATAGTTCACCGCATCGTAAGCAACTGAAGTAGGATCACTACCATAGTCTCTCTTTATCATTTTTACTCCTAATCTTTCAGCATGAATTCCCATTTGTTCAATTGCAGCTGCTCTAAATGTATCTGCAGCAGCAAATACTACTTTCTTTTTGTTATCCATCAATAGCCTAGCAATTTTTGCAATTGTTGTTGTTTTTCCAGCACCATTAATTCCAATTAGCATTATTTTTACTGGTTTATCTAAATTTTCTACTTTTTCTATCATATCAAATGTTTTTTCATTTGTTAAGATACCAACAAGCACATCCTTTATTGATCCGCTTACAAATGATTGGAGTTTGCCTTTCGGAACTTTCGCACCGACTATTTTTTCACTGAGCTCTAATCTTATGCTTTCTGCAACTCCGAGCTCAACATCAGCCTCAAGCAATTCAAGTTCAAAATCATCAAGCATTTGTTTAACGTCATTTTCACTAATTTCAATATCTCGTGAAATTATGCTTTTTACTGTACTTAGTATTCCAAGTTTGATTCGTTCTTTTTCTTTTTGTGGCTGCTCGATTTTTGGTGTTTGGCGAATTTGTTCGATTTTTTTTGGTTCATTTTTTTCAATTTCCGGTTCAATTGGTTTTGTTTCGATTATTGGTATTTTTTTCTGAACTGTAATTTCTGGTTTTTTTTCTATTATTACTTCTTCTTTCTTGATTTCTGGTTTTTTCTCTACTTTTTTTACTTCTGGTTTTTTTCCTATTTTATGCTCTGTTTTAGGTACGTGTTCTATTTCTGATATTTTTTCTTTAACTTTCTGTTCAATTACTTCTGGTTTTTCTAAAATTAGTTCTTTTTTAGTTTCTGTTTTTTTAACTACCTGTTTTTCTTCTAATTTATGCTCTACTTTTTTTACTTCTGGTTTTTTTTCTTCTATTTTTTTAACT